>JAFTHM010000024.1 GCA_017457425.1 Alphaproteobacteria bacterium | reverse complement strand
TTGTTTTAAAATAATCTTTGTATCCGGCAACATTTCAAGTTCAATCATCAATTGACCGGTTAAATAACTTTGTGTCGTCAATCTGGCACGCAATCCTTTTTCTATCAGTGCGTTTAAAATGGCATGACGCCCTCGAAAACCATTCATTTGCACATTTTTTCTGGAGGAAAATTTGGCATAAACAGGAATGCGAAAATCCATATTATCCGGATTGGTAATCAAATCAATACGTGCCACTTTGCCGATTTCAACCCCCATAAAAACAACCGGCGATCCAATGTTTAATCCCGAAACGGATTCATCAAAATACATGACCACTAAGTTGTCGTCATTTGTTGTGAATTTTGAAGCAATAAAATGTCCTAAAATACCAACAAAAACCAATATACTGGTCATTAAAAACAATCCGATAAGTTGTGTATTCGGTTGCTTACTCATTTGCTTTCTCCTCGTGTTAAAAATTGTTTGACGACCTCTGAAGGCGGATTTTTGAGTAAATCCTTCGGATTTCCTCTTGCCCCAATACTTTTAGTGGCGCCATCTAAGAAAATAGAGTTATTCCCGATAGCAAAAATAGAACTGAGTTCATGGGTTACGATGACAATAGTTGTTCCTAAACTTTGGTTGATATCCAAAATTAAATCGTCTAATAATTTAGAGCTAACGGGATCCAAGCCAGCCGACGGTTCATCAAAATAAACGATTTCGGGGTCCAATGCCAAAGCTCTGGCAAGACCGGCTCGCTTTTTCATACCTCCGCTGATTTCGGCCGGATAAAAATCTTCAAATCCTTTTAAACCGACCAAAGCCAATTTTAACGAAACCAACTCTCTAATCGTTTGGGCGGAATAATGCGTATATTGTTGTAAGGGCAGGGCAATATTTTCAGCCAACGTCATAGAGCTGAATAATGCCCCGCTTTGGTATAAAATACCGCATTTTTTCATGATTTCGTTTTGCTCGGAAACCGTGGCATTTGTAAAGTTTTTGCCCTCAATATAAACATGTCCGCCTTTTGCCGGAACCAATCCGGTCATGACCTTTAATAGGGAAGATTTTCCGCAACCGCTACCACCCATAATAATAAAGATATCGCCTTTATTAATCTCAAATGAGATATTTTTCATGAGTAGGAAATCGTCATACCCGACGGATAAATTTTTTGCCGTGATGATAGGTGTTTTTGTCATACGCCGATTACCTCACATGCTAATGTAATAAGGCCGGTCATCACAATCATCCACACAATGGCGCTGACAACGGCCTTTGTGGTGGCGACCCCTACGCTATCCGCATTACGTCCGCAATTCACACCATAGTAGCATCCGCATAGCGCAATCACACACCCGAAAACAAGACCATGGAAAATACCGACCAAGAAATTGTCTAAACCAAATGCATTAACCGAGTATCTGATGTATTCTTGTGGAACGATATCCAACATTAAAATGCTGACAGTTCCACCACCAATCATACCCATAAAATCGGCCCACATTGTCAAAAACGGCATTGTCAGAACTAACGCCAAAAATCTGGGTAATACCAAAAAGTCCGTCGTCGGAATACCCATGGTTTTAAGGGCGTCAACTTCCTCGTTGACCTGCATCGTGCCAATCGTGGCGGCATAGGAAGCCCCTGTGCGACCTGCCATAATAATGCCAATCATAATGGCTCCCATAATGCGTGTCATGGCAATGGTAACCAGACTGGCGACATAAATTTGAGCTCCGAACAGTTTTAATTGAACAGCCCCAACAAAAGCCAAAATCAATCCCACCATAAAACTGATGAGAGAGACAATCGGAATGGCTTTCCAACTGCAATCTTGCAGAGCAAATAAAAAATCCACTTTGCGCATAATGGCTTTACCCATAATCAGACGGCCAATTGAGCGGAACGTCTGTCCGATAAAGGATAGTCCTTTGCCGGTGGCGGTATAAACCCCGATGCCCCATTGACCTAAACGTTCTAACACAGGTTGCTGAATAAAGGCTGATTTATCCGGCTTTCTGTCAACGGTCATCGCCAAATTTAACAAGCGTTCTAGGCCCTTGGGAAAATGGGATAAAGATACTTTGATTTTTTTGCGATTTGCCACCTGCATAATGTTAAATAAAATGACAACCAACGTGGAATCCCACTTTTTAAGGGCTTGAGCGTCAATGGTAATATGTGATAATTTATGAGATAAAGCCTCATTTAATGCCGATTTTTCCGCTTCATTATCATAATCTATATAGTCGCCCGATACTGTCAGCGATAATGTTTTATCCGTGATATGATATGATAATGACATGCTCTTTCCTTTTTTGTGTTAATGTATAAAATAAAAATGTATTTGTCAATAAAAAAGCCCCGCAAAAGCGAGGCGATTTGTTTTTTTTGTGTACCTTATTGTGTGCGAGAATTGCTTTGACGTTCGGCTTCTTTTTCCCAAATTTCTTGGATAATGCGACGGTTTGACGCAATAATTTCTTCCATACGTTCTTTGGACGGAACGCCATTTCTGGTTTCTTCAATCCACCGCGCGGTTTGAGCGGCAATAGCTTCCTTGTGTTGTTCGGCAGCGCTTTTTTCGGCCGGTTGAGTGTTTTCTTCTGCCTGTGTTGCCATGGCAAAAACACCGGCCAAGGCAATAGATTTGATTAAATTTTTCATTTTTATCCCCTTCTTCTTTTTTTGTTAAAGTTCGTCTATTTTATAGAAAATTATCCGAAAAGTCAAGTAAAATTTTGAAGTAAAATAAAATTAAAAATATATAGATGTGTTTTTTTATATAATATTATGTTTTGTTAGTAAAATATTAACGAAAGTTTGTTAGCATACAATTATAGTACTATAAAATGAAAGAGGCGCGTATGTTGAAAAAGCTTTTAATCAGTGCAACGATTTTATCTTATGGAACAATGGCAATGGCTCAAGCATTGCATTTTGGTATGGTATGGCGTGCCGTTGAACAAAAAGATGAGGTAACGCTTGGTACTATTTCTAAAACGTATGGAACGGTTGATGTGGAAAACAGACGAGGGCAAACACCTTTGTGTCATGCCATTGATGAAGAAGATTATGAAAGCTATGTTTTGTTATTGAAATATGGAGCGGATCGTTCTCATCCGTGCGTGCAAAGACTGTCTCAAGAACAACGGGCGGAATTTAATGAAAACTTACGTGACTATTTTGAAGATAAAGGAGGGGTGTCTGCTTCTACGTTATTATGGGAAGCCGGTGCCTTAATCGGGGGTGCGGCTTTAATCGGATTTGCAGCAGGTGGTAAAGGTGGTAGTGGCTCTGACTCTGGTGATGGCAACGGTGCCGGTGGTCAGGGATCTGTTGGTACGGACGATTTACCCGGTAAAACGCTTTCAGCTGCTGATTTTAAATCAGATGCATACAATAACAGCGGATTTTTAAACAGTATCGGCGCTGCCGAAGTGTGGGCTCGTTTTTATAAAGGGGATAAAGATGCTGATGGTCGCTTAACAAAGTTATATACAAATGTGAAAGATGTTAAGGTCGGCGTTATTGATACCGGTGTTGAAGATGTTCCGGCTTTTAAAGACAAGATGAAAGGTTTTAACTATGACTATGGTCCTTGTAATTCAAAAACAAGTACAGGGTGTTGGCACTATGATGCCGGGACGGGTCGGGCGCACCTTATTGATGAAGCGGGAAAAGAGACTATGTCGGTTTCTTTAGATGCATCTGATTGGACGACATTTAAAAATAAGTATCCGGATGATTACGTATGGAGTGAAAATAAAAATATAACAACCCCCAAAGAAGAAGATAAGTCCAGTTGGCACGGAACGGTTGTATCCGGTATTTTAGGGGCGGATTGGTCTAAAACGGAAAATATGAAAGACGGTCCTCTTTCTTTTTCCCCAGGGGTTGCTTTAAATGCGCAAATTATTCCTGTACGTTATGATATTATGAGCGGTTTGACCGATCCGATTGTTTCTTTGGTTGATAGTGGGGCTAAAGTGATTAATGCCTCTTTGGGTAATCCATCTACCGAAGTCTATAATGCCTCTATCTTTACCGGTTCTGATTGGTTATCCGGCATGTATGCTATTGGTGCGGATTTAGAGGGATTGGCTTATCTTTCTCAAAAACAAACAACGGCTTTGGTCTTTTCTGCCGGTAATGAAGGGAAACTTGAACCAACGCTTAATGCCGGAGCTGGATTATTAGCAGATGTCAAAACGGATAATGAAGAAGATTCAAAAACAATGAAAAGTCTGTTCGGCAATTTAAAGGATTTAATGGTTTCCGTGGTATCGGTTGATTCGGATAACTCAATTTCCAAATTTTCAAATCGTTGCGGTTCCACAAAAGACTATTGCATTGCCGCACCGGGAAATGGATTAGAGGTGGTGTTGGAAAGCAAACGAACAGACGAAGGTATTTGGTTTACGGAATATGGTAAAAAAGAGGACTTGCCGTTGAAAGGTACTTCCTTCGCGGCACCGGTTGTCTCGGGGGCGTTGGCCTTTATTATGGGGGCTTATCCGAATATGACAGCGGCTCAAGCAATTGACTTAATTTTTTCAACAGCAACGGATTTGGGAGCCACGGGTGTAGACGAAATTTATGGTCATGGTTTATTGAATTTGGATGTTGCAACGTCTCCACAAGGAAAAATGACTGTGGCGACAACAGGTTCAGTTAGTGGAGAGGCTGTTAATTTAAGTGAAACGCGTTTAAAAATGCCACGCATAATGCGTGGTGTTTTGGCTCAAATGCCATCTGGTTTTGCCGCTTTTGATAAGTATCAACGCTCATTTACAATGCCGACTTCATCTATTGTGTCAATGAATGAAACGGATGGTAAAAACTTCCAAAATGCCTTACATCGTTTTATGAAATTTGATTCGGTTAAAACGATAGGTGATGAAGAGGCTCCTATGCGGTTTTCATTTTCAACGGCAACGAATACCGATTCTGAATTAGGTGTTGGTAGTATGGATGTTTCATGGCATTTGAATAATACCAGCGTTCGTTTTTATTATATGGAAGACGGTGCCTATGGTATGGGGGATTATGTGGATAGAACTGCTGTAAATCCGTTTATGGCAATGGATAATGCCTATGGGTTTGAAAATGCCTATCGTTTAAATGATAAGTATGCTTTTTCATTTGGGTTAGCTTCTGGTGATAATGCGTTGTTTAAAACGAATGAAGATGATATGGAGGATGCTGACAGATTATCCGTATTCCAAGGCGGGGCAACCTACACACCCAATGATAAAGTCAGTTTTGGTCTTGTCAGTGGTATGATGGCCGAAGAAAATGCCTTTATGGGCTTACATGGTAATGGTGGTTTTGATATGGAAAATACCAGAACATACTATGCCGGTATAACGGCACAGCTAAAACCGATTCAAAATTTGACATTAACAGGGGCTTATTACTATGGGATGACGCCTTCTACTCGTTTGAATGATTTTATGCAAACAGGTAAATTACATAGTGATGCCTTCTCATTTGATGCTCGTTATCATTTTGACGATGCTCAATATGTCGGAATGGTATTGTCTTCACCGCTGAGAGTACGTTCAGGGTATACCGATTTGACATTACCGACAGGGCGTGATTATTATTCCGATACGGTTTATAATGAAACGCATCGTTTGAAAATGGCACCTGAGGCCAGAGAATGGGATACGGGTGTTTATGGTCAATTTAATTTAGCTGAAAATATTCGGGCAAAAATGCAAGGTCTTGTGCGCTTTAATCCCGAACATCAAGCGGATGTTAAACCGGATTATCAAGTTATGTTTGGTTTAAATTGGTTGTTTAATTAAGGAGGGTAGGGGAACTTCGGTTCCCCTTTTTCACATGACGTACTGTACAAAAAAAGTTTCGGCTGTATTTGTTTTAGAACAAGATAACAAGTTTTTATTTTTAAAAAGAACTGATGGGTTTAAAGGATGGTACTTACTCCCTGGTGGTCATGTGGATGAGGGGGAACGTGTTATAGAGGCCGCTATACGAGAACTTAATGAAGAATTAGGGATTGTTGTTCACGCAAGTGATTTACAATTTGTTATGGTAAAACCGGATGAAAAATATATTAACTTTTTCTTTCGGGTGTTAAAGTGGCAAGGTACTCCTAAAAATATGGAACCCGAAAAACATGCCGATATGGCTTGGTTGGATTTGACACATCCCAAAATTTATCCCGATGTTATAACGGAACTCAAAACAATTATGTCAGGTCAGTATTATTTAGAACAATAAAGCAGTTATTGTTTTAAAGGGAATTTTTATCCTTTATCTGCCGTTATTTTTCAATCGATTGAGTGCCTGTTGACTTCTTCCATAATACATGGCAGCGGTTTTATGAAAGGTTTCAAATACTTTTTCATCACCATTTTTATAGGAAACACCTTTAAATTCACAAGGAAGATAACCGGCTTTTTCAATAGTGTGTTTTACGGCATCATGACATGGATTTTTTAAATACACACGGCGGACAATTTCTGTTGCACCATTCTCAAATACCATTTTTTCAACAGCTTTGGCCGCATCTTGCATATAACCTTTTCCGGTGGCTTCCTCTGCTGTCCAAAAGCCTGTTTCAACCATTGTACCGGCTGTTTTTAACCGGACGCATCCAACACAAGTATCAGACCCTTTCGGATACATATAGTAAGTGGCACTTTCTCCGTTTTTTGCTTGGTCTAACCAGTCGTTCATAATGTTTTTGGCTTGAATAACATTTTTGATTTTTTCAAAATCACTTAAAACACGCAACCGTGTTTTGTTTCGTTTAATCATGTCTACAAAAACTCTAGCCTTGTTACCGTCAGAAGCTGTTTCGGATACATTTGTATCCTTAAAATCCAGTTGCAAATCTAACAATTGCCCAGTTATCTTTGACTCAAATCTCATATGACCTCACTGTGTATATTATATCATGAAAATGGACAATATTCCAAATAAAAAGTGCCGATAAGCATTAACTCTTAAAAAATTAACGTCCGGTATTTTTCTTCGTTGCCATTGCATTTGCTTGTGTCATGTATGTAGCCGACAATCCACTCGCATCACGTTTAACTTCATCAGATGAGATTTTACGTTGTAAAATATTCTCTAACATTTTTTTATATTCTGGATTGTTATTAATAAATGTTTCAACGGTTTTTGTAATCGCTAATTTTTGTTTCTCAGAACATTTTTCAAAGTCAACTGTACCCTTTTCAGTACGAGGTAAATCCGGAGCTATTTCATCGATTTGTTTGTTTAAAGCTTTATTAGATTGTAAAAACCTGTGTTTCATTTTGTTCAGTTCAATAGGAGATATATTTTTTTCTTGTAATGTCTGAACATCATGTTTTTCTATTAGTCCTTGTTGGATACCTTTTTGTTGACAAATTTCGTCAAGTTTAATTTGTAAATAGTCCGGTCTTGACATAGTAGCTTCTGGAGCTGTTATAAAGTCAACAATCAAGTTAATCGCTTCAATTGCTTTTTTAAAGGGATATACCATAAAAGCACTTGGATCTTGGGGAGTATCATCAGTAAGGCTATTTGATTTGCTTCCTTTTTCCAATGCAGCGGGACGTGTTGCATATTTTGCTAAAAATGATTTTTTATCTTTCATAATATCCTCCTTATGGTTTCATAATGTGATAATGCCATTATATCATATTCTGATTAATTTGTCAATTTTGTATTGGTTTTTTGTAAAAACAAATCGCACTTAATTATCACTCTTTTGTGTGTTGCTTCTGCAATTTTTTCTACAGTGTCATAGGCGGTGATGTGAAAGGTTAATTCTCGTCCGTTAACGGCAATTAATTCGCTTTCACACACGACCTCTATTCCAATTGGGGAGGCAGATAAATGTTTCATCTCAATAAATGTACCAACTGTATCACATCCCTCATCCATAAACGGTAAGACACTTTGCCAAGCACATTTTTCTATTTTTGCAATTAGGGCTGGGCTAGCCAAAACCTCTAATCCCCCGCTTTGAAGCGTTTTTGCGGTATGTTCATTTAAAACAATAAACTTTTCTGAATATTTTATACCAACTGTAAGAGGCTGTATCATTTTGGCAAATCCTATAATTTTATTTCCGAATATGTGCAATATCGGATTGAATCGGTCCTAAATTATTATGGGTGATTTTTTTGCGTGAGGGGTTAAAGGAGATTTTTCCTTAAATTGAGTATATCCCCCATAAATACCACTGATAATGCTGATTGTTATGACAGTTATCAGAAAAGTTTTATCTATATTTATCTTTTGGGATATTTGCTTGGTGCTAGACATATTATCCTCCTTTTTTCATATAGTTTTTTATATTACTTTTTTTTATGTGAAACAAGAAATAAAAAAGTTTTTCTTGAAGAAACTAAATTTATTCGTTATTTTTTTTAGGATAGGTAAAATAAATGGAAAAAACGGATTTTGATGAAATTATTAGCTTGCCATTTGAAAATGAAATGATTGAATACGGAATCATTAAGGGTAATAATACGGTCTTTTTTACAAAGGCCGGTGCCAATGGCTCTATGCGAGGATATCAAGATAAATATCTTAAAATGGGGTTAAATTTGCATAAAAAGTATGGCTTTACGATTGTATGTTCTTCTAATCCTTTTGCCTATGAGGAAAGTATTGGACAGGCAATTGACGTAATAGAACAATATGTAAAAGGGCCTTATCAGATATATTATTTTGGTCATTCAAATGGGGCAACTATGGGAGCCCGATACGCCTGGAAGTATCCTCAAATAAAACGCTTGGTCTTGGTTAATGGGCCGATTATGATAAATTGGCATCAAACCAAAACAGGAATTAGTCAATTTCAAGGGGAACAAATGGCCTTGGTTTATGGGGCAGAGGATTTTTCTGCCAAATTTATAGGGATGTTTGACTTAATTGATAATCCGGCAAAATCTGTTCATATTATTGAAGGGGCAGACCATCATTTTGTCGGTCTGTTAGAAGACTTTATTGCTTTGCCGGAAAAGTATTTGATGTTTTCCTAAAAATATATTGATTTTTTATAAAAATTATCGTACAACACCCAAAAAGGAGTTTGTAAAAATGCGTGTATTTCCCCTGATATTCTTGTCGTTGTTTGCTTTAACCGGATGTGATAACCCGACAACATCTTTAACGATTGTTCATACAAACGATGTGCATGCTCATTTATTGCCGTCGGATTTAAAATTACAAGATTGCGAAGCCGGTCAAGCAAATTGCTATGGTGGATTTGCTCGTATTAAGTCGGTTATAGATGGTATACGAGAGTCTTCTGAGAATACGATTGTATTAGATGCCGGTGATCGTTTTTCGGGTACGGTTTTTTATACATTAAATAAATCTCAAGATATTACACCGCTTACGCAACAAATGGGATATGATGTTTTAACACTGGGGAATCACGAATTTGATGATGGTTTAGAGGAATTGGATCAGTTTGCTCAAGGTATATCGGCACCAATTGTATCGGCAAATGTGTCTTTTCCAACGTATCCGACATTAAATAAACGAATTGTTCCATCGGTTATTTTAAACAAAAATGGTTTAAAAATAGGTGTTATTGGGGCTTTAAGTGAAGAAACTAAAGTGGAATCCGCTAAAGCTAAGGATGCCGATATTACTGCTGTTATTCCAGCCGTGCAAAAAGAGGCACAAGCCCTAACAAAACAAGGGATAAAGGTATTAATCGCCTTAACTCATATTGGGATAGAAGAAGATAAAAAATTGGCGTTAGCCGTTCCTCAGTTAGATGTGATTGTCGGGGCACATACCCATACTTTGTTGTCAAATGATACAAATGAAACAACGGCTTATGGACCATATCCAATTGAAATTTCACATGAAACAGGGGATAAAACGTTAATCATTACCTCGGGTATTGCGGGGCATCATTTGGGTATTTTAAATACGACCTTTGATAAAAAAGGGCGCATTACAACTTATGCAGGTGATACGGTTCGGTTGGATGATACGGTTGTACCGGATGAGATGATGACTCAAAAAATTGCGTTGGCTCAAAAAGGTATTGATAAAATTATCAATGAACCGATTATAAATATAACGCAAGATATTCATTTAACCAATCACGGACGTTTTTGTTCCGAATCGTGTTATGTTGGAGAGTTTTTAACACATATGTTGAAACAATTTGCTACAGATGCCGATATTGCTTTGTTAAATGCCGGTGGCATCAGAGCGGGTATGCCCAGTGGACAAATAGCTTTTAAGCATATTGCATGGGCTTACCCGTTTGATTCAACAGGTGTGTTGGTTAAAATGACTGGGCAAGAATTAAAGGAGTATTTAACTTTGGGGTTAAAAAAATATGTGCCGGATGATAGAACAAATGCCTTTTTACAAATTGCTGGCGGGGCTTATGATTTTTCATCGGATACAAAAACAATTACAAATTTAACGGTGGCCGGTAACCCGATTGATAATCAAAAAGAATATACCGTCCTTATCCCATCTTTTTTGGCAGAGGGGGGAGATGGCTTTCCGGTTAAAGCAGTACTTAAAACATATGATTTAACAATAAGGGATATGATTATCAGTGCGATGAAACAGTCCCAAAAACCCATTCAGTCCTTTGAAAATAGAATTAAAAAGGTAAAATAATTTAGATGTTAATCAAAAAAAATCGGTAGCATTTAAGAAAAACTTGCAGCCGATTTTTTTTTACCCTATACTGATTACATGGACATAATAATAGGAGGTATCCATGAAAAAATTAGTAATGTTATCTATGGTATTCAGTACGATTTTTGCGGGTTCGGCAATGGCTCAGTTCGTTGAACGAGGCGGTTTTAAAGATCCAGCAACAATCGTCAATACGGTGGCTGAGTTAAAACATATGCAAGATGATTCTTATGTGGTTTTAGAAGGTAAAATTGAAAAACGCCTTGGCAAAGAAGAATATTTATTTTCTGATGCCACTGGTTCAATCACAGTTGAAATAGATGATGATGAATGGCGCGGGGTAGAGGTTGGCCCTCAAGACAGCGTTGAAATTATCGGGGAATTGGATAAGGGCGTTTTTTCCGATGAAATTGATGTCAAACAAGTCAGGTTGCTCAAAAAATAATAAAAAAGGGCGGTTATTGACCGCCTGTTTTAATCTAACCGAATGCCCCGTTTAATGGCTTCTTGTTTACCGTATGGGTCATATTTGTAATAGTAAATTAATTCTCGTTTGTTGAGATTAATGGCATCAATGGCTCCTTCGGGTACAGCCCAAACAACGGACAGAGGCCACATTAATAGATTGCCAAAACCATATAGAGCGTGTGTGGTGTCACTGCCGTTCCCGACCGCTAAATAAAAATTACCGACACCGGGGAGAATATTAAGCAAACCAGCCATTAATGCACTGTTTGGGGTTTCAAAATTACCGGCAGGTCTATCCAACGTAATACCTTGAGATTTCAGTTGTTGTAATTGCACTTGTTCTTGTCTGGTTAAAGTTGTACAGCCACTCATTAATGTGAGGGCCGTTAACATGAGTAGAGTCTTTTTCATATTAATTTTTCCTTTCATTTGGGGTATGAAAAAAATCGCCTTAGGTTATTGGCGACCGGAAGTTAGACTCTATCAACAACAATAGTGCGATATATTGGCATAACGCTTATTTTACCGCCTTCCGGTCCCGAAAGACCGAAAGGTTTTTACGTCGGTTATTCGACGGTTGTTGAAAGGGAGTCTAATCCCCGGGGGCAAGAACCGCTTACCCTTATTTTTACCTTATCCGATTTTAAAAATGAATGCAAGATGTTTTTTGGGATATTTTTCCCATTTGACAAATAAAAATATTTGTGTTATCTTTGCTCTGTCAGATGGTCGGATAATCGCTGGCATATTGTAATGATATGTCGGAGGAAAGTCCGGGCTTCACGGGAATACGGTACTGGATAACGTCCAGGCGGGGTGACCCGACGGATAGTATAGCAGAAAGCAAACCGCCGATGTTCAATATCGGTAAGGATGAAACGGCGAGGTAAGAGCTCACCGCATTTGTAGTGATATGAATGGCTAGATAAACCCTACCGGAAGCAAGACCAAAGTAAGGCAAACCAAGGTTTATCCTTGTTCAACGAGAATTCCTGCTCGGTTGCCGCCAGGTAGGTCGCTAGAGGGTTTTAGTAATAAAACTCCCAGACGAATGATTATCGATAACAAAACCCGGCTTATAGATCATCTGACTTTTTTTATATTCTTTTGGGGGTGGGTTGAGAAATAAAAAAAAGAGAGCAGAATAACTCTCTTTTTATAGAAAAAAGTGGAAATAAAGTTTTTAAGGGGTGGCCCCTGTACAGCTATAACACTCTGACCCATATGCTGTTGTTGAATGGTGAGCCGGCGTTTCATTCGTTCCACAATTTTGAAATGTACCCACCGGACAGGTATCATTCAAACAAACGGCACAAATCATATTGCACGCTGTTTTTCCTGTGTCCTTTTGTTTTTCTGCGGATGTACATTCCGGATTAACACTGCCCTCTGCACACGTTTCCATACAGGCGTAAGCATCATCATCTGCTAACTTATCATCGGTACTTAATCCATTGGGAAATACAAATAACAAGTTGGTTTTATCTAAGCAATTTGAAATTTTTGTTAAACGAGCACTGTTTTGATAAATACCGCTGATGGCTGGTGGTGTATCGGCTACGATATTTTCGCATACTTTCTTTTCAATGTTTGCGGCTTGCAACCCAAAATACTTTGATGGATTGGGGGTAAAGACCTGAAGTGTAATCGGATAGTAAGATGGTTGCTTGAATTCGGACAGACTGGCATGTTTGCCACTGGATAATTGTTGAGAAATAATGGTGGCTCGTAAATTTAAATCATTGATTAAATTATTCGTTTTGTTTTTTGTTATAGCATAAGAGTATCCGGCAATGCCACCAATGGATAAGACGCCAACGATTGCCAATACCCCTAACATTTCTACCATAGTACGACCGCTTTGATAAAGTTTTTTCATACATTCCCCTTCTTAATTATATTATTTTTTATCAATTTACAAAATATGTCTGTAAAATGCAACAAAAAACAATGCTTATCTATAAAATAGTTATTTATAGTGTTCAATACAATTTTTAAAATCGGTGCCACGTTCTTCAAAGTTTTTATACATATTATAACTGGGGGCGGCAGGGGACAGCAAAACCGTTCCGCCGACTGGTGTTATTTCTATTGCTGTTTGAACGGCCTCAGGCATTGTTTTGCAAGTAGAAACGGGTATCCCATTTTTGTGTGCTACCTCAGCCATTCTACTGCCCGTATCCGGTAAGGTAATGAGTTGTACTGTCGGATGATTTTTGATATAGTCAATTAAGTCGGAAAAATCTTGTCCACGGTCTTGCCCACCGGCAATTAACGTAATCGGATAGGCATGTCCAATGGCTTTTAAGGCCGCAATCGCCGTTTCCGGCGTGGTGGAAATGCTGTCATCAATAAAGGTTAATCCATTCTTATGACCGATAGTTTGTAATCGGTGGGGCAGGGCCTCAAACGTTTTAAAAGCCTGTTCGCAGTCGGTTAAATTCAATCCTAAGTGCCGAATGACTGTTAAAACACCGCACGCATTTTTGCGGTTGTGTTCACCTGTTAAATTTAAACTGGTGCAAGGAAATAATTTTTGTGTACCATTATAAAAATAATCTCCATCTTCATAAACAGTGTCGTTAAAATAAATGGCATTTTGAAAACGATTGTACGAATCGGTGTATTTATGCGTTCTATCGTCCAAGGCATTTAAGAGTTGCGTTTTGCTCTGGGCAATCATATTGAGTTTGTCTTGATAATATTTATCGTGTGAAGTGTGCCACGGCAAATGTTCCGGATACAGGTTAACTAATACGCCAACATCCGGTGTTCCGATAACATCGGCACATTGATAACTGGATAATTCTGCCACGATATAATCGGCCTGAGTATCAACCAAATCCACTAAAGGAACACCAATGTTCCCACCCAACACAACATTTTCCCCCAATGTTTTTAATGTGTGTGCCAGCAAAGATGACGTTGTGCTTTTTCCCTTCGTGCCGGTAACGGCAATAACGGTAGCCTGTGGATTTTTATTGGCAAAAAACAAATTAGTACCGGATGTGATAATGATACCTTGTTTTTTTGCCTCGGTTATTTCAGAACGATACAAAGATACCCCAGGTGATTTAATCAGTATATCGCACTTAAAAATTTCATTTGTATTTTCTTCATTAACTTCAATTACTGAGGCGGGCTGAGCATATGTTAAAACGGCACGTTTAGCACTGATGCCTTCTTTACCCATACCCCAAATACCGATACGTTTATTGTTTAAATCTGTCCATAACATTTTGAAACCTTTTTGGTATTAAATGATTGCTTGAAGGAATTAAAATATCACAGTGCGATTGCGATATTTTTGGTGATAATTCTTTGATAATTAAAGCATCTTGCCACTCATTTTTTTGTGCTAGTAAAGTTAAGGCATAGCGGCACTCATTAACCTCGCCGACACATTCAAACGGTTTGTGCCCAGATAGGCCAAGCAACTCTTCATATCCCGTTAATTGATTTTCATCATTCAGCGGATTTTTACCGACAATCTTAACCAATGTTTCTTTATCCATAAACGGAGCTAAAATCAAAAATACAAATCGGCATTTATCACAAGTTCCGCACCAATGATTTAGGCGTTTTGTTTCATCCAGTTTAAAGGCTTTGTTGCAACTGGTAAACACATCAAAATAATTTTGACATTTATCGGCAAATAGCTTAGCGATATGCATTTCCGACAGAGGACGTAATAATGAAAAATACCTAAATGCCGGCGTGATGGATTTTGTCAATTTGTAAAAGTCTTGTTCAAAATCCAAAGATTTACTGTATTGATGATTAATTTTGTGTCCGTTTAGTATCATATTCGGACTGTTGGCCGATCGTTCACATGACATAGCCACATACCTATGGTCATACAAAATACCACTGACCCACAATAAAAAGGCAATTAATCCCGTAATTGGTACATGTCCGTTATATACAGTACCTGTTTCATTTAATTTGATTAATTCCGGTGATATTTTTCGGGTTAAAATAAGGTGAGGAAGGCCCGATTTTTGCACACAATCCGTGATGGGTTTTGGAGAGCCAACCGAAAAAGCGGTGGCTGAGATGCCCAATTCCTTTAACAGTTCAATGCTGACACAGGAATCTTTTCCACCACCGACAGGGATAAAAACGGAATCGGCTAATGAAATATCATGTTTTTGTGTTTGGGCTGTTTTATCAAATGGAAAATTGATATCTAATTTAACATTATTTTTAACCGAAAATTCGCCAAGTCCGTTTAAATAAAACGTATTAAAAAAATCGGCTTGTGTTTGAGTTAATGCCCCACTATCAATTTGAATTTTCGGGCATAAAAAAGCCTTATAATAACTAATCCCAAAGGCAATATGAGTTAGGAAAAAAATTTGGTTAAGAATGTTGAGGCGTTTTTCATCTAATGCAAAAGGTCCCCCGGGGAAAGTGATTGTTTCATCAAAATGGGAGGTGCCTACTTGATATGATAATGTCAAAACCCCCGTTTTCGTATTAAAATCGTAATTTTTGTAATAAAAAACCTTGCACAAAATATTTTTTCCTTTTACAATGTTTGTTATGTTTTAAACATACTATATGAATTTTTAATTTTTTGCAAAGGATAATTGTGATGACACAGCAAAAAAAGATAACTTTTTCTCGTATTGTTTTGGTTTTAATTGTGGCCTCTATTTTGGTAATTGTCGGATTATCCGTCAAAGATATGATGACAACACCGGCCGAACGGTTGCAAATGGCGGTTAAGGCATTGAATGATAAAGAATACAAAAAAGCCGAACGGGCCTTTTTGATTGTGTCGGATCAAGGAGACAAGGAACAACAATTATCTGCCTCTTACTATTTAGCGCAACTGTATCACAAAGGGGCCGAAGGATTTACGGCTAATGCTCAAAAAGCGGCTATTTTTTATGAAAAGGCCGGTATGTTGGGACTTCCAGAGGCACAATATCAATTGGCGTTAATGTATGACACGGGTGATAAAATCCCCGAAAATCGAGGTAAAGCATTGTTATGGATGAATGAAGCCGCCAAACAAGGGATGCCCGAGGCATTGTATAGTCTTGGTGTGTGGGTAGAACGTGGTTATATGGGAGAACCTGTTCCGATGGATAAAGTGATTGCGTTATATGAGGCTGCCGCCGTTCAAGGTCATAAAAATGCCATGACATCATTGGTGGGTATTTTTAATTTGGGATATGGTAAAGTTCCTCAAAATATTGAAAAGGCCGTTTATTGGAAAAATCGTTTAGAAGAATTGAATAAGAAAAAATAAAGGATGAAATATGTCATTAAAGTATCGTAAAGATTATATCAAACCACATTATGAATTACCTCAAACACATTTAGATTTTACCTTACATCCAACAAATACGATTGTCAAATCTAAGCTGGTTTTTGAACGGGTAGATACATCAAAGCCCATTGTGTTAAATGGCGAATACATGACACTCAAGGAAATTAGAATTGACGGCGCTGTTTTATCCGAATCAGATTACCAATTAGACGATAAAAAATTAACGATTACGCCCAATAAATCCGATTTCGTATTGGAAACTGAGGTTGAAATTAATCCGTCCGAAAATACACGCTTGATGGGGTTATATGTGTCAAAGGGTATGTTTTCCACCCAATGTGAGCCGGAAGGATTTCGCAGTATTACATACTATCCCGACCATTCCGATGTGATGAGTAAATTTACCGTTACTATTCACGCCGACCGTGAAAAATATCCGGTGTTGCTGTCTAACGGTAATAAAATCAAAGATGACGGAGATACGGTTGTATGGGAAGATCCGTTTAATAAACCCAGTTATTTGTTTGCTTTGGTGGCTGGTGATTTGGATAGTTTAAAAGACACCTATACCACCGGTTCCGGTAAAGTGGTGGATTTACACCTATATTGTGAAAAGGGTAGAGGCAACAGACTGACTTGGGCTTTGGAAAGTTTAAAACGCTCTATGGCTTGGGATGAAAAAGCCTTTGGATTGGAATACGATTTGGATTTGTTTAATATTGTGGCTGTTTCTCATTTTAATATGGGGGCTATGGAAAACAAATCCTTAAATATCTTTAATGACAGTGCGCTTTTGGCCAGTCCCGATACGGCAACCGATGCCAATTATGAAGGGGTGGAAGAAACGGTAGCACATGAATATTTCCATAATTACAGTGGGGATAGGGTAACGCTTCGGGATTGGTTTGAATTGTCTTTAAAAGAGGGTTTAACCGTTTTCCGTCATCAAGAATACGGATGCGATACGTACTCCAGACCGCTCAAACGTATCGACCAAGTGGCGATGTTGAAACAATATCAATTCCCCGAAGATGACGGACCTTTGGCGCATCCGGTCAGACCCGATTCATATAAAGAAATTGAAAACTTCTATACGGTAACGATTTATGAAAAGGGTGCTGAAGTTATTCGTATGCAACAAGCCTTATTGGGAAAAGAGCTGTTCCGCAAAGGATGTGATTTGTATTTTACCCGTCATGATGGGCAAGCCGTAACCATTGATGATTTTGTCAAATGTATGGAGGATGTATCCGGTCGTGATTTGACTCAGTTTAAACGGTGGTATTCAACGGCCGGACGTCCAACGGTTAAGGTTGAAACGAATTATGATGAAAATACAAAGAAATATGAAGTGAAGTTAAAGCAAAGCCATAAGTCATCTTCAGACCCATTTGTCATTCCGTTACACTATGGATTGGTGGGACCGGACGACACAGATATGCAAGCTGGCACCTTGGTATTGGAACAAACTGAACAAACATTTACGTTTGATAATGTACCTCATCAACCGGTGCTGTCAATCAACCGTTATTTTACCTCACCGATTGATTTAGATATATCTTATTCGGATGCAGAACGAGTGCATTTAATGACCTATGATTCAGATTTGGTAAATCGCTATGAAATCGGTCAGCAATATATGTTGGAACGATTAATTGCGATGGTAAAAGAAGGGGCAAATACACCTGATGACATTATTTTAAAAACGGTTGGTGTTTATTTAAATGCAGATACGGATAATGCGTTTAAGGCGCGCTCTGTTTTGTTGCCGAGCGAAGAAGAAATTGCCGGAAAAATGATGGGCGTTAAACCCTCTGAAGTTGTGCGTGTTCGTAAATTAATGCGTCAGGCAATTGCCGATACGTATACGGATAAATTGCTGGATATTTATCATACCAATCAAACAACGAAAGCCTATTCACCGGATGCAGAGTCTGCCGCTCGTCGTGCCATTAAGAATGTTGCTTTGGGGTATTTGGCTTTAACAGAACATAAAGATTTGGTGTATGAGCAATACAAAATCGCAGATAACTTAACGGACACAATGGCTGCCTTATCTGCATTAGTTCATAATCAAATGGATGAGGCTCAAACGGCCTTAGATGATTTTTATACGCGCTATGAAAATGACGATTTGGTCCTCAATAAATGGTTTGTGGTTCAATCATGTGCGCATTCGGATAAGGCCTTAGAAACGGTTGAAAAACTGACTCAGCATCCGAAATTTGATTTGAAAAATCCGAATAAATTGCGGTCTGTTGTCGGGGCATTTACAATGAATATCTGCGCTTTTAATGCCTCGGATGGTTCCGGTTATAAATGGTTTGTGCAAAAGGTAGCTGAGGTGGATAAAATCAATCCGTCTATGGCGGCTATGTTGTTTGCTAAGATGGCAAAATATAAACACTTTGAACCATCGGCAGGTGAGGCAGCCAAAACCATCTTAAAAGAATTGCTTGACGGGGGAAAATTGTCCTCTATTTCCGCCGAAACAGTGGAAAGAATGTTGGATTAATTCAAAATAATGCCCTGTTTTTTTACGAATAGGGCTTATTTTTACAAAACTGTCATAAAAGTGTCATTTGATTTTTTTGTCAGATTATGGTTATATGTGCTCATCTGAAGAAAAATGTTTAATATAAAGAAAGGAAAATATATGTCAAACGGAATTATGAAAGGTAAACGTGGTTTAATTATGGGCGTGGCAAACGACCACTCTATTGCTTGGGGTATTGCCAAACAATTGGCCGAAGCCGGCGCCGAAATTGCCTTTACTTATCAAGGGGAAGCTTTGGAAAAACGCATTAAACCGTTGGCCGCTTCCGTTGGTTCCGATATCACCATTCCGTGTGATGTGTTGGATCCGGTCAGCATGGATAATGTGTTTTCAACTTTAAAACAAAAATGGGGTAAAATTGACTTTGTCGTTCATGCGATTGCTTTTTCCGATAAAAATGAATTAAAAGGTCGCTACGTTGATACGTCTGTCGCTAATTTTTCCAACTCTATGTTGATTTCCTGCTATTCCTTTACAGATGTGTGCCGTCGTGCCGCCGAAATTATGCCGGACGGAGGTGCCTGCTTGACTTTAACATATTTGGGTGCCGAAAGATATTTGCCGAACTACAATGTGATGGGTGTGGCAAAGGCCGCTTTAGAGGCTTCCGTGCACTATATCGCATTTGATTTAGGACACCAAAATATTCGTGTGAATGCGATTTCTGCCGGTCCGATTCGGACATTGGCTGCCGCTGGTATTGGTGATTTCCGTCAAATCTTAGGATGGACAGAAAACAACTCCGCTTTGTGCCGTAATGTAACGATTGAAGATGTCGGTGGGGCAGGGTTGTTCTTGCTCAGCGATTTATCCAACGGTGTAACGGGTGAAATTGTGCACGTTGATTCCGGTTATCATAAATGCGGTATGATTAATCCGAAAAATGCGGCAAAATCTGCTGAATTATTGGGTGCTTTTAAATTATCCGAATAATTTGAATAGGATAGATAATCCCTCTCCATTTGGGGAGGGATTTTGTTTTTTTTAAGGTCTTGCAAAGCAAATAAAAAAGAACTAAACTTACCCAAAATAACAAAAGGATAGAATATGAAAAACGTAAAATTAAAACGCTATTTGAAAAAGGCCGTTTCTTGGGCCGGCTTGTTTTTCTTTATTTTGGCGGCAATTATGTTGTATGTACAACTATCAAAATATCCGTTTTCGGATATTAAAAATGCCTTGCTTGAAATTCCGATGAAAAATGTGGTGTATGCGTGTTTAGCATCTTTTTTTGGCTATGTGGCACTATCCTCTTATGATTATTTGGCCTTAAAATATATCGGCCGTAAGCTAGCCGCTTGGAAATGGATTTTAGTCGGTTTTATCGGTTTTTCCATCAGCAATAATGCCGGCCATGCTATCGTATCCGGTGGAACGGTTCGCTATCGGTTGTACACCAGATGGCGTTTCAAGGCCAATGAAATTGTAAAAATGGTCACGTTTTCCGGTTTTACATACCTGTTTGCTTGTTTTGCATTGATTGTACTTGGATATCTTTTGACACCGTCTCATGCTTTGGGGGCGGGGAGTATGTCCGCCTTTACGACACATATTGTAACGTTGCTTTCGGCAGTGGGATTATTGGGCTATTTCGGGTTGACACTGTTTTATAAAAAATCCATTCGTATTAAAAAATTACAATTTAAAATACCATCTTTCAAAATGGCTTTAGCTCAAGTTGTGTTGGGTAGTGCCGATATCGTTATGGCGGCATTGGTGTTGTATTTCGCCCTCATACCTTTTGTGCAAATTCCGTTTGATATCTTTATCGGCGTGTTTATTATTGCTCAAGTTTTAGGTGTATTCAGTCAAGTCCCCGGCGGTTTAGGTGTGTTTGAAGGCTTATTTATGGCCATTTTACCGGGGGAAAATAATGCGGCCTATTTATTTGGAGCTTTGATTGCTTACCGGATTATTTATTATCTGTTGCCGTTATTGATTTCTGCCATCGTTTTGGGTTTGTATGAATGGCGTTTGGGACAAAAACGCAAACTTGGAAAAGGTCTTTTATAAAAAAACTTGACAATAAAATAAAAGTGTGATATATTGTTTGAAAATCAAAAACAATATAAGGGAATATTTATGCAAAAAAACACTTTTACGCCAGAACAATTATCGGTTTTAAATGAAGTGATGGAACCGGTACTTAATTTTGAAACACCGGTTATCAGTGCTGTTTTTAAACCGAAATTGGATAATTATACTGATGAAAAATGGGATAGAGCCATGGATATATTGCATTCTGTTTTACCGCTTGATGGATGCGAGATGGATGGCGAATATGTCTATAGACCGTTTTATCAAGATGAAGAGTCCTTAAATCAATCGGCTGATATTTATGTTGCCTTAAAAAATTACCAAGACGATTTAAAACGACCGAATGCATACTCTGACGCTTATTATTACGGTTGTGAAAGTAATAAAGAGGCTCAACTGGAACACCTTAATAAATTTTTTAATGTCGTTCGTTTTTCACAAGCTGCTACCGGACCGTTTTGGTATGCGTTAGAGGTTGCTATTGCCGATACGGAAGAACGAGGATACCATTTATTATCTCAATATATTGAACCCCGCCGTATGGTCATAGAAAAACCACAATGGGTTGAAAATGGAGGCGAGGCCGTTAACTCTGTCGGTCCTTGTGTTTTTTATGATTTTGGCAGTAATGAAG
>JAFTHM010000023.1 GCA_017457425.1 Alphaproteobacteria bacterium | reverse complement strand
TAAAATATTTTGTGCTAGATAACACTCTTTTTCCATAAAACTCTACCACAAAAACGATCGTTTTTGGGGTAGATAAAAACATGGAGTGTCGGTATTTTTAATTTTTTTATAATAAATGCAAACTATTTATTGATTTTTTGTTGAATTTAAAAAATTATATGATATATTGAAAATAATAAAATATGGTAAAAATTATCTACCACAAAAACGATCGTTTTCGTGGTAGATAAAGTAAAAAGGAAAACTCATGAAAAATAATAGGTTATTAAAAAGTGAAAAAATCTCTCAAGTCGGTCGCTCTATGGTAGAAATATTAGGGGTATTGGCAGTAATGAGCATTTTGACTATTGGGTCTACGATTGCTATACGATTAGGACTGATTACACAAAAGGCCAATGCGATTATTGCAGATGCAAATTTGGCATATATATCTGCTCATATTAACGCTGTTTGTCAGACACAAAGACAATCGGTCAACTTTGAAACAAAAAGTGGTAAAAATATTCAAACAGCGTGTATTGATGGTATTTATTTTGCTTTTGTGTCAAATATTCCGAAAAATGTTTGTGAAAAAATTCAACTGCTTAGCTCGTCTCAAAGTTTTTCTGTTTATAATGAAAATGATATGATGGCATTGTCTGAGTGTAAACAAGATAATAATTTGGCCTTTACATTCAGTGAGAAAACTTTTTGTGGAGGTACTGTATGTGGCAGTGAATGCTGTTCTTCTAATCAATCTTGTCAAAATGACTCTTGTATAACGTGTCCGACAATGGTCCCAGAAGGTGCTTGTAAGGCGGAAGTCAGTGGTTGCCCAACATTGAAAAGATTGGTGGGGGAAACGTGTGCAGATGGAAAAATATGTTCCACCTCTTTAAATTGTGAATCTTGTCCTTTATGGACTTCTTTAACCGGCAAAGGGGGACAGGCAGGATATGGTTCTTCCGGATATGTTGGATGTTTTTGTGATAACGCAAATGAAGCGTGGAATAGTTCATCTCAAGAATGTGTTGTTTGTCCGACTGCTAATAGCAGTGGTCAAGGGACCGGACAATTGACATCCACAACCGGATGCTATTGCAATGGGGATACTCCCTATTATTCAAAAGAAAATGACACCTGTGCCGTTTGTCCAAGCAGTATGACATTTGTTGGTCGGGAATGTATTTTTACAAATGATAATTGTAATGGTGTAAAATGTGAGACGGGAACATATTGTAAAGTATCTCCTTCTGGCTGGTGTCAAGGAGGTGGGTACTACAATATGAACTCAACTGCCTCATGTGTTGCCATTCCATCATATAGTACATATACCAGTAAAAAATATGGTAAATTTGCATTGGGCAGTACAAATGTCAATTATTGGAATGCAAATAATATTTGCGATGCCTTGAATGGTCGGTTGTTTACAGAAGCCGATTCCGGATGTAGTGGAGCAGGTGCCGCCGATACAGGCGTTTCACGACTTTGTTCGGCAAACGGATGGACTTCTTCATCTCTTAATACGGGTAGTGTTGACGAAAATGGAGTTGTTCAAGGATGTACTTATTCTGAAAAATTATGTGAATTATATCATTTAGGTAATTTTAAAAAAACGGCGTGGATTGGGAACCCTTGGAAAGAGGACAGTGGATGTACCGCAACGCGAATGGTTTTTCCGGGAGGATTTTCCCTATATCAGACCCGAAATAAAGATTCATATGTTCCCTTTTGCGTATTGAATTAATAACCCATATTTCAGCTTCTGTTTAAAAAAATAACGCTCATCATTATCTTGATGAGCGTAGTTCAAAATCGGATATATTTTTATACTGATTTTTTTTGATAGCAATTACAATGACAATGTCCGGTTTCTTCTACATCTTTACGGCATTGTTCGGAAATACAAAATCTGTTCGGATTTTGTCCGTCGCATGGGCAACGATGCCAATCACTGTCCTTAAACATTTTGGCTTTAGCATTGGCAATTTTATCAATGAATTTTGTCGGTTCATAGCCGGCTTCTTCACATAAAATCATCATTTCTTTTAAAATTTCTTCTTTTTCCATTTTTTACTCCTTATTATCTTAAAATATTAACCAATTTGTTATTGCCAATAAAATCCCAGCATATAATCCGGCACAGATATCGTCTGTCATGACACCGAAAGCGGAATGCACTTTTTGATCAAAATAACTGACCGGCCATGGTTTGAGTATATCAAAAAACCTGAAAAATGCAAAGCCTAAAATATAAAAATAGACATTAATCGGTAAATGAGCCACAAAAACAAAGCTTAAAACTTGTCCAGCCGTTTCATCTATAACAACGAAACCGGGGTCTGTGCCGTTAGATTTATCTTGTAAAACAATGTGTGTCGCCCACCAACCGATGAAAAAAACGATTACAGTTCCCATGATAATGCCCCAAGTTCCGCCATAGGTGGCCAAAAACCATGCTAAGGGGAGGGAACATACTGATCCAACCGTCCCCGGGGCTTTAGGGGACAATCCCGATTTAAACCAAGTGGCAATCAAATAAGCTATAGATTTTTTCATTTTGTTTCCTTTAGAAAGCGGCAGTTGTTTCTTGACTTAGAAAAGTATCTTCATTTATATCGGCATCACTTTTCTTTTTTAATATCTTGTCCAAAAATCCTTCAATTGTTTCCAAATTTTCCGGCTTTCCTTGAGCAAAACGGGTTAAAATCACACCTCTTTGATTCAGTATTTCCGTAATGGTTCTGCAATCACTCAGTTCACCGCCCGCTAAAACAATAATCGGAATAATATCGGCCTCACTTTCTATGTTTTTTAATTTTTCGGAAGCTTGTAAAATTGATTTCACCGGCGAGGGAATAGGACCCAACGTACTGAACCAATCGGCTCCGATATCTTCACTGATGTCGGCAGTTAAAAAGCTGTCCGGTTCATTGATGATAGTTATTAACAAAGCCGTTTCATCTTCGGTAGATAAGGCCAACGGAACCTGTATACCGTCTAAATTAAGGTTTAAAAATCCTTCAACTTGGTAGCGATTGGCAATTTGCAGAATTTGTCCCGCAATATTTTCTATGTCTGCCGTGTCTTTTTCAACGGTACTAAGGACTGAGTCAGATGAAGCAGACGGTCTGTCGGGCAGAGGTTGTGTTGGTTGATTTTGTGCCGTGAATACCGCCAAGCCCGAGGATTGAGCTTTTAATTTAATGGGCATTTTTAATCTGGACCCATTTGTATCTTGTTGTTTTAAAACTAATTTGTTTTTGAAATTTTTTTCACGCATTTTGGTGAACTTGGGCAAGGACCAATTGATTTTATACAAAATCATTGAACCGAAAATCCACACGGGAATAAATAAAATAATGGCAGATAAGACCCACAATGTTTGGGTCCCACTCATGGACCACTGACCGGCTACAAAGCCATCGTATTTGTACTTCCATTCGGATACATTTAACAAGTTTATACCCGTCGTTTTATGTACATAATATAAAATGAGTGTAAAATAAATAGCTGTCCACCACAAGGTTGAAATAATCGCTTTTCTCGTATTCATTTTCTTTTTTGCCATCGTTTTTCTCCTGTTTGAAACAGTTATACAGCATTTTTTTTTGAAAATCTACATTATTTTTTTAGCTAATAAAAAAAAGCCCCGCAAAGCAGAGCTTTTTGATGTGAATTATAGAGCCGTTATGCTACATGGCCCATATTTTGTTGGGCATATTCATATCCGGTCCGTTGTGGAGCATAAGATGGGGCACCTCTTAAGGCACGATTAATGGCAGCTCCATTTTCATGATTGATTTGTATTGCTTGAGAAGAAGCAGTTAAATTTTGCCCTGCTGCTCGAGCTTGATTATACAATCCTGTTGTGTCCGCTGGCCTGAAATTTTTTAATGCTCCTTTTGTTTGGACTTGTCCTTGAACTTTTTGTTTTTGACCTTGCGTTAACGTTTCCAATCCTATATTTGTTTTAGGTGGCGTCGGACGATCTGGCCTTTGTGGATTATTTGGTCCTTGAGGTCCTCTTGGCGCTGGTCCCTGAGGTCCCCTTGGAGCCGGTCCTTGAGGCCCATTTGGCGGAGTCGGTCTGTCTGGTCCGTTCGTCGGCGGAGTCGGTCTGTCCGGCCCTCTTGGTGGCGTCGGTGTTGGGTTGTCCGGTCCATTTGTTGGTCCTTGAGGTCCGTTTGCCGGTTGTGTCGCATCCATATTAATTGGATCGCCATTTCTGGTTACAACATTTGGTTTGCCTTGCATACGGAAAGTAGCTGGAGCCATACCTTTGGCTTCACGATTGAGTTCATCTTGAGCAAATTCACGGTGTGTGAAATTTTCAATCATGTTTTTATAATACGGCTCATTCTTAATAAAGTTTTCCACATGTTCACGGACTTGTTTCTTTTGTTGATCATCACATTTTGAAATGTCAACATATCCATGTTCATCCTTTGGTAAATCTGGTTGATGTTCTTTAAGATATTTATGTAATTCTTCGGAACCGAATACCCAGTCACATTTATGTTTATGGAATTCAGCCGGAGATAGTCCCTTCATCAATAATAATTGTTGATCGTATTCTTCTTTATCATGTTGAGCGGCTCTTTTACGTTCAATTTCTTGATCCTCTAAATGGAATGAAAAAGCAATAATCATTTTAGGCGCCATATTGGCAAAACCCCAAAATAATTCTTCCATCATTTCCCCCGGATCTTTGGCTTCATTAAAGCCTTTCATACATTCTTTCCATGTATTTTTAAACCGATCACTCAAATAAAAGGGTTGAGGAACAAAACGGGCACTGAACATTTCTTCAGTGGCATATACCCCCTTCAGTTCATCTTTATTCTGAGGTTGCCCGCCGGCCGTTGCTCCTAAATTATTGGCATTAAGACCATTGTTTCCCCCATTGCTGGTGCCTGTACCAACACTGCGTCTCGCATCACTTGTTGATGGGTTAGTATGTGTAAATTGATTATCGGCCGTCGTCGGATTAGAAAAGGGGATATGCATATCGGCTGTTTTACTTATGTTTTGAATGTCTTTCAAATTCGGTGTCGCCGTAGCAAGTGTTGCCGGAGAGTTATCGTCATTGGGTCTATCATAAGTATATGATTGAGCTTCTCCGTCATTTGACGAATACGTATCTGGAGTTTGATTGTTCGGCGAAAAAGAAAAATTGTCATCATTTACGGCAGACCCGTTAAAATCAACGCCAACTTGATTGTTTGGGAAGGCGTTGAAATTCATATTGCCGTCATTACTGTCGTCATCAGGCTGAGTTTGTGCCCGAGCAGCCTCACCATAGGCATTGGCTTCTTGCTGTATTGCTTGTTGACGCCGTGCTTCTGCCGCATCTTGTTCCGCTTTTTCTTTATTCATTTTTTCAATGGCTTGATCTTGTTCCGCCTTGAGTTTTTCTGCAGCTTGAGCTGCCTCTTGCTGGCTAGCGGCATCAAAGTTGTTATTTTCTTCGCTCATTGTTGCTCTCCTTTTTTTTCTGTCAATCTTTCTTGCAGTATACAATAAAAATGTTGAAATGTCAATACTAAATGGATAATTTCTTTAAGAACTTTCCAATTTTTTGATTTTCTTCAATGGCTTGTTGAGGGGTTAAAACAACCTCTCCCTCCTTGTTCGTTGTAATAATCGGAGAAAACCATGCCGGATTTGTAATTAAAATTTCCCATGCTTTTTTTTGATCTTTACGGCACATATTGAAATAATTTTGCATCATTCTTTGGGCATCAATAGCAAAACCTTGCTCTTTTACTGGCGTAGCATAAGCTAAAATAGTTGCTTTTTCGTCGGCTTCTTGTTGTTGGATTTGTTGTAAAACTTCCAATGCCTTTGCTCTGGCTTGTTGAGCTTGTATAGCCAGTTGTTCAGCCTCTTCTTCGTTGGCAAAAGACAAATACTCTAAAATTAAATTTTTCCAAAATGGTTGATTTTCATAGTTTTTTTCAACAATCATTAAGGCATTTTTGACTTCGACTTTATCAATGTCTTTAACACCCATTAAATAGGAAATAACGGCTGCTGTTTCTTTACGTATTTTGTCATAATCCATGGTGTTTGCAGAAAGACCGGAAAGGTCTACGGTCAATGCCGGTGCCTCGGTTAAAACGGTCCGTTGTGCGTAAAGTGTTTGATAAATAGTAAATAATTTTTCTTTTGCACTCATATTTTTTACTCCTCAATGCTTAAAATCTGTATCATTATAGCATATTTTTTTCAATAATCTAACAAAAAAATGTTTTTTTTTGAAAAAAGTATGTTATAATAAAAGAAAAACATGTTTTTTTGTGAGGTGTCCCATGAAGAAAATCTCTGGTATAGCTTTTATTTTATTTATGTGTGTTATGTGTCCGTTTGTGGCTCAGGCGAATATTTTTATTGATACCGTCAGAACAATGGCCGGAAATGGGACTGGCTTTTGTTGGTTCTGCCCCATATTTGGGACATTGTTTGATGCGATGAACACTATTGCAACCAATATTTCAAGGGATATGTCGCAAACGTTTTTGGCTGTTATGGGGGTGGCATTGTTGTTTTCTATCGGGTTTAAAACGGCAAAAATGCTAACTTCATTGCAAGCAGTTGATTTAATGCAATATTTAACGGATATGTTCCGTCATTTGGGACGTGCTATTATTGCGTCAGCTTTTTTATGGGCGTCATTATCTATTTTCACCTATGTTATATCACCGTTTTTGACAATGTCATTGTCATTGTCTACAACGATCATAGAGGCCGGTGATGTTCGGGCTACGATTACTCGGGCGACTCAAGAAGTAAATCGTCAGGGGAATGCCAACATTAATACCGCCAGTATTTGTAATGCCGCTGATGATAATGCGCAGCCTTTGTTGAAGACAGAAGCAGCCGCCCTTGATAAGGGCACGGCACCGCAACGGGCCTTTGCTCCCAGTGTTAAGGCAGCTTTGATTTGTTTAATGAGAACGGTGTCTGCCTCATTAATTTCGGGGATGGTCGTTGGGGCGACGATTTACTATGGCGGTATAGCGGTTTTGGTAGACAGTATCATGCAAATAGGAACCGCCTTTAAGATGATTTATATCGGAGCATTTATTGTTCTTGGACACATTTTTATTTTTGCGGCGGTGCCATTTAAATATATTGATTCCATGGTTCGTATGGCTTTTGTCTGTGCGTTGATGCCGTTATGGATTATTTTGTGGGTATTTCCGGCTACGACGGGGTATACTAAAAAGGCGTGGGATATGTTTTTAAGTACATGTGCCATTTTCTTGTGTATGTCCGTTATTTTGGTACTGGTTGTCCAATTAATTAATGCGGCATTTGAACCGGCTGTTTTGGCGGATGTTGTCCGATATTTAGTGGCAGATCAGGCAAAACTCGCTGCAGAAAAATTCAATGTTTCGCTCAAAAATTTATTGGTAACAATTATTATGTGCTTTACCGGTTATAAAATGTTGGGAACTGCAACGACTTTGGCTTCCAGCTTTATTGGGACTATTCCGAATTTGGGTGTGGGTGATCAAATGGCTCAAAGTACGGTTAAAGTGGCCCAAGGGGCTAAAACAGGTGCAATTGCAACTGGTATGGTGGCAAAGGCCGGCTTAAATAAAGTGGGTGCTGCTTTCGGTAAGCCGGACTTAGGTAATAAAGTGGCTGCTTCTGCTGGTAGAATTTTCGGTCATACAGCGGCGGCTATTGCAACCGGTGGTCTCAGTTTGCCTATATCTGCCGGTATGGCTATACATAATGCGGTCAAAGGTAAAAAAAGTGCCGGTGTTTCTGATAAGTATGCTAAGAAGGAAAGCCCTAAGATGGGGGCAAAAGGTATGGATATGGGGGTAGATCCCGCCGCTATGGGCTTGACGGGCACAAAAACATTTAATACGACTGAAAATGGTGTAACAGAAAGCCGTACGCAAAAATCCTATCGTGATGCTGCCGGCAATAAATTGACTCAAACATTTGATAAAAATGGCAATTTACGCAGTGAATCTTTGACACGTAAAGATGGCAGTACGATGAATAAACTATATGATGCTAAGGGGAATCCAACCTCAGAAACGGTTAAAAATGCAGATGGATCAACTTTACGGCGTTTCCATGATGCCGATGGTGTTATCAGAACGACTCAAAGGGATGCAAATAATAACATCGTATCTACAACCAGACAAAAAACAGATGGTAAAGGAAATATTACATCCGAAACAACAACGGATAAAAATGGTAGAACGACAAAACAATTTGATGAAAATGGTAAAGTTCGTTCCGAAACGCATAGGGATAACAATGGTAATGTAGATACCAAAAAATATAACGAATCCGAACAACTGGTTGCCGAAAGTCATAGAGATAAAAACGGTCAAGGCAGTGATTCTACGCACCGTTATGATGCTAACGGTAAGTACTACGGTACGGATATCAAGTATACAGATGGTGCTGAACGAGCTGTATTAAAAGATGAAAAGGGCAATATTACCGGTGTTACGCAAATTAACAAAGATGGTAGCAGTTTTGATACTGAATACAAAAACGGCGAACCCGTTAAAACAACCCATTATGATAACGCTGGAAATGTTCAATCCGAAACCATTCATGATGTAAAAGAAACACATCGTGAAACGACCGAGCGTGAAACTGTTCGTGAAACAACGGGTGGTGGTTCCGGTGAAACTCCAGCGCCAGCGCCGGCTCCGGCTCCGGATAGACCGGCACCGGCGGGTGAAACCCGACCGGCTGATACACCGTCTGCTCCGGCAGCACCGGCGACACCGGCACCGGCCGCACCGTCTGCAAAAGATAAAGGTAAATCCAATGATACATCTAAGTTGGAATCTAAGATAGAAAAAGCCGCTTCTGATGCAGCAGATGCAAAACGTACGGCTGACAATGCTCAAGTAACAGCACAAAATGCGTTATCTGCGGCCTCTCAGAAAGAAGATGAGAAAAAAAAGAAAGATAATCCGGACGCTTAATTAAAGGAGATTGCCGATGAATGTATGGATAAAACAACATCGCATGACACTGCCCGCCATACTGAAAATATGTATGGTGGTTGTGGTGTTGTTGTTTTTATCCGCTTGTGGTAATAGTGATACCCAAGAAATGCAAATCAGCGTTGAGAACTGTTGGCCGTGTACAATGTATAAGGTTATTTTTGAAACGGTTAACAGATTGACTGTTCAATTGTATGGTGATATTATACCAAAAGCAAAGGCTTTGCTCGGCGTTGGACTGTTGTTTTGGTTGGCTTTCAGGACCGGAAAAATGCTAGTAACCTTATATGAACCGGATATTAATGAATACATTCAATCTGTGAAAACGGTTTTGTTTAAGGCAATATTGGTAGGGGCAGTCTTATGGGCGGGTGATAAATATATTTGTTTCTTAGCTGATATTTTACAACCACCCATGTTGACGATATCTTATTTTTCGGCGGCGTTATTGCAACAATCCATTGGTGAAATGACGGTATCATTACCGAAAACGTTTATTGAGGTACCTCAGGAATCTTGTCAGGTTTTCACTGAGGAAGTGGCCCTTTACTTACAATATATGGTGTATCAAATCTATGTTGCGTTGCAAGCCGGTATGATGTTTGGGTGGAATTTACTCTTTTCTGGCCATTTTATTGCGGCAATTATGGGATTGTTTATGGTTATGCCGACTTTCTTTTTGTTGATGATTATATTCCCATTAATGTTTGCGGACAGTTTTGTTCGTTTAGGGGCCAGTATTGTTTTATCGCCGTTTTTGTTTGTGGCATGGGTATTTCCATCAACGAAAAATATGCTAAAACCATTGTGGGATGTGGCATTCGGATCTATGATTACGATGATGATCGGGTGTATTTATATCACATTGGCCATCAACGTTATGCAAATTTTCCAAGAAAACTCCGAAAGTTTAAAAGGGATTTTATCTCAAGCTCGTCAACTAGCCGATCCGAATTTGGAATTGGCTATGCGACGTATGGCAACTGAAGCCGTCAGCTTTATGGTATTAATTTTTGTTATTTTGAAATTTCATACAGCCGTACCAGATATTGCCGGTTATTTAGGGGGGGATAATACAAAATCTTCTGTTGTAGCATTTTTTGGTGGGGTTAAACAATTAGCCATCAGTGCCATGATGATTGCTGTGGGTGTAGCCATGTCAGCGTGTGTTATTCCGGGGGGGGATAGATTAATCAAAGCCGGAGCCCAAAAAGTCAAAGAACAAATGACTGAGGGGATTAAAAATATCGGTTCCGAAACGGGTGGTTCTTCGGATGCAACCGGTGGTGCCGGTGTCGGTGCAGCCGTCAAAGGAGCCTATTCCGGTGGTGATGATAAAGGTAAGGGAGATGACAAAGGTGGCGATTCCGGCGGTGATTCCGGTGGAGATAAAGGTGGTGGCGATTCCGGCGGTGATAAAGGCGGTGGCGATTCTGGCGGAGGCGGAGAGGATAAAAAATAACTTAAGTGCATCATTTTTATACATGGTGTTGGGATTAACAAAAAAAGGGTAAAATACGATGAAGATAGTACATCATTTTATACAATTATTGGCGATGGCCCTTATCATTTTCATCTTGTATCATATCAAGATGGATGAGGCTGTTTTGTCGTATATTTTACCCATAACCATTATTGGGGTTATTGGTATTTTGGCCTTTGCCTTTATGACATTTAAACGCCGGGGATGGTTGGTAATTGTCGCTGTGTTAATTTCTACTTTAAGTATGACACAACCAGCATGGGCTGCTTTTAAACGATTTGACTGTGGTGGACAGCATAACGGTAAAAGTGCTATGGATATGCTGATGGAGGCGAATGGTGCGCTAGACCTTGGTGGAGCAGCTGTGCAAGCCGCCAAAGAAAAAGTTACAAATGGTAATCTTTTTAAAGATGATTTTGCCAATGATAATATTAAGGCCTGTGTACTGTTAAACATTATCAGTATCGGTGATGAGTTAAGTGGGCAGGAAAGGGATTGTGAAGGCGATTATGATCCTCAAATGCGTCAAAATGCCATTTATGCAAAAGAAAATTATTTGCATATGAGTGCGGATACTGCTGGCGATGATATTGATGAACACAGTTGGATTGATAAGGGGATTGCCTCATATGGTAGTGCTGAAATGACCAATCAACTTGAACGTATGAAAGGTACAGAACACGATGCCGATGATGTGTTTAAGTATATTGAAGAATATCTTGAACATTGTGCGTGTATTGATAAAAAGAAAGAGGCAAATTGTCGGACGATTGCTCAAACGGTGGCCAAAAACTCTCAAGATTGTTGGATTTGTTCTTTTGTTGAGGCATTATTGTGGTCTACTCAAAAAATTGCCAAGGTAGCGTATGCTTTGTTGGCTCAATTTTCCCTTGGATTATTGGGGGTTATGTTCTTATTCTGGTTAGCGATTAAGGTGCTGCATTTAATTGGTACGCTTGGATATGGTGATCATAACAGTTTCTTTACGGAGCTTTTATTCCGCTCAATTGCAGTAATGATTGCGGCGGCTATTTTGCATGCGCCGATTTCGGATTTATATCGGATTGTGATATCACCATTTATTATGGCAACGGCCGGTTTTACCGAAAAATTAACTGATTCGGTTTTGTCTGATGAAAAGGGGTCTTTTTATGATACGGTAAGGAAAGAATTAAACGCACCACAATTAAATCAAGACGATCCCAGAAAAAATTGTATGTTGCATTGCAAAAATATGCTGGATGAAAATTTCCAATATACTGACCGACAAAAAGAATTGATGTTGAGTAATAAAAATGCTGCAGCCGACAGTAGCGGTGATTTTATTGATCCTCAATCATTTAGTGCATTACTGTGTTTGACGTGTCGTACCTATAATCAAATGGTACCGTTTACGGCCATTGGGGAAGCGATGACCTGTTATGCTTTTGTTCATGGTCCATGGATACCATGGCCTTTATCAGAGGTTTTACCTGTCATTCCGGATTTTGCTTATTGGTTGATGGGTATTGGTTTTGTTATTGCCTTTTCACTTTTGATGACGGTTGTTGCTTTTTACATCATGGATATTGTGTTGAAATTGGCTTTTGTTATTATCTTGACACCGCTGTATGTTGTGGCATGGGCTTTCCCAATTTCCAGAGAATACACCAAAAAAGGGTGGGATATGATTTTATATGCCTTATTTGAATTTATCGGTGTTGCTTTAATGGTGGCTATCTTTATGGTATTAATGATGAATGTTTTGGGGGATTTGCCTGTCAATACAGCCAATATTGAAGGGGCAATCGTTTCCGCCATGAAAAAGAACGATATAGAGGCTTTGTATATATTAATGGGTGGTGCTGGTCCGTGGACGTTGATTAAATTGATTGTTGTCTGTTTAATGGGATATAAAATGATTACGGCTTCGGGACAAGTTGTATCGGCTTTATCCGGTATCAGCCCCGGTATTCCGGGTGTGGCTATGGCTGCATTGGCCGGTATGGCGAAAGAGGCTTTATCGTTAGCTGGTGTATCTATGGGTGCGGCTGGTAAGGTTGGCTCTCAGGTTACCAAAAAAGCCGCCGGTAAAATCTCAGATATTGCGAAATCCCGTAATGCCTCTAAAGGGCGCTTCCGTGGTGATGGTCCCACAAATTCACGGCAAAAGGCTGCCCAAGAAATTAAAAATTTCTCAGCTGCCAGTCGTCAGGCCGGATCCAAAGTTGGCTCTATCGGAGATAAGCTCAAAAATCGTGGTAATGCTTTATCTGCTGCCGGAAAAGAAATGGCCGCCAGAGGTGGTATCGGTAATAAAATTAAGGGCAATTTGATGCGTTCCGGCGGTGCGGTTAACCGATTGGCGGGTACCCTCGTTAATCCGGTGGCTAAAGGAATCGGCAAAGCGATGAATGTGGCCGGTCGTGGTGTGGCCGCTGCCGTAGATAAAACGGGAATCGCCGATAAATTGCAAAAGAGCGGGGATAAAGCACAACGTAAAAAAGAAGCATCATTGCGGGCTGATCCGAAGGCTGCCGCTCGTCGTGAACGTGGATATAATCGGGTTAGCGAAGGTGCATCGGCATTCACAAGTGGTATAACAAATGCTAACATTTTTAGAGTTGCTAAGGGGGCTTACTTAATGGCTAGCGGTGCAGCTAGTGTTGCAAGATCAAAGGCTCAGCGAGGTTTAAATCAAATGCACCGTGCTCACCAAAAACGTAAAGGTAATCGGAAAAGTTAATACTGACGTTATCTGATGTTTTTTCTGATACCTCTGTATGGTAAGAATGCAGAGGTATTTTTTTATTGAAATGATTGCCGTCTTATT
>JAFTHM010000022.1 GCA_017457425.1 Alphaproteobacteria bacterium | reverse complement strand
TTTAATTTTGGCTTTTTCTTGTTAATAACGTACACGCGACCTTTTCTGCGAACGATTTTGCAGTCTTTATCACGAGCTTTAGCGGATTTTAAAGAACAACGAACTTTCATTTTTGGACCCTTTCTACTTTAAACTGAGGCGATAATACATGATTTTATCCCACTTGTCAAGCATTATTTTCTTCTTTTTATACAAAAAATCACAAGTATCAGTGATAACACCAAAATGGGATAAGGACCTGTCTTAGCATAGATCGTTGCGGGTAATGCCTTTGGTAAGGGGGCATCTACTACCCCTGTTTCCCCTAAATCTAACGAGGCAATGATTTGCCCATATCCGTCAATAACCGCCGAAATACCATTGTTGGCGGCTCGCACCATAGGTAAACCTTCCTCAATGGCTCGCACTCTTGCCATATCAAAATGTTGATAAGGACCCGCTGACATGCCATACCACGCATCATTAGAGACATTAATCATCCAAGCTGGCCGTTTATCAGACCGTACAACTTGGCCGGAAAAAATGGCTTCATAACAGACTAGAGGACTGGCTGGAGGGGCTTTGGGAATATACAGTGTTTTTAATCCGTCGCCCGCTTGTAAATCACCACCGATAGGAACGATTTTATCTAAAGGAAGAATCCCTCTAAACGGCATATACTCACCAAACGGCACTAAATGAGATTTGTCATAATATCCTTTAATATTGGCTAAATCATCTAAAACAAAAATGCTGTTTGCTAATTGCCGTTTTTGTGGATTAGCACCTCTTAAGCCCCCGGCGATTAATATGCTGCCTTGTCGGACGGCACCCATCATACGCAATCGTTCTTCTTCATGTTGGTCAATCAGAAAATGAACCGCGGCTTCCGGCCAAATAACATGCGTGATTTTTTCGTTATTTTCTCGGGATAATCGCAATATTTTGGAATAATTGTTGTCGGCTTCTTCCGGATTCCATTTAAGCGATTGAGCAATATTAGGTTGCACTAACCGTAATTGAACACCCCATACGTTATCGTTTGTCGCATCATATAATCGCCATAGGCCGAGCAAGGTAATGACGCCTAGACCACAACCGGCAATCAATATCGGTCGCCATTTGGGTAAGAAAGCCCCACTGCCACAGATTAAAACGGTTATAAAGGACAGGCCATATATCCCAATAACACTGGTTGTTTGCAAGATTGGCAATAGTCCTCCCCAACAAGACCCGATAAGATTCCAAGGAAATCCCGTAAAAATCCAACTGCGAATCCATTCAAAAATCACAAACCAAGCGGTAAAAGCCAAAAATCTCCGCCAACCAATACTGTAAAAAGAGGCCAATAATGTGGGCAGAGCGTAAAAAATACCAAACAATAATCCCATTCCTAACCAACAAAATGGAATGGCCCACGCAACGGCTCCATTATCAATCATCAGCGCATTTGCCAACCACCCCATAGAAAAAACACCAAAGCCCATACCGAATGAGGCCCCATAGAGTGCAGATTTTAAAGGGCTTTTTTCATGATTTATGATGTATAGCAGTGTGGATAAACCAAGCCATAGAAACGGGATAATATAGTATGGCGCCATGGCAAATGCCGATAAAGCCCCAAGCCCCAATAAAAGTATGCATTTATGTTGTTTTGTTTTGGTTGAAATCAATGTGATGTATTTTTTCATATCTTTTCCTTTTTGTGCTACCTTATCATAATTTATGGCTAAATTCAACCTTGCACACTCAAAAAAAATCGGTTATACTTTTCTTGTATTTTTAGGATAATAGGAGAATCCCTCATGAAAAAAATAATTTTTACTTTGTTGATGTGTACGGCGTTTGGAGCAAATGCCGAATATATTATTAATGATGGTGAACGTGTTCGTTTAGGGGTAGGGGGCTATGTACGGTCTTTTACCGGTCAAATGGAACATTTTCAGTATAATAATGTAATGAAGTCAGAAGGATACATTAAACCTTACTTTGACGTAAATGACGATATAACTTTAACGGGTAAAATTGCCGGTCGTTGGGTTTTAAATGACAGATTTACAGATCAAACAAAGTTTAAAATGTATGATG
>JAFTHM010000021.1 GCA_017457425.1 Alphaproteobacteria bacterium | reverse complement strand
TGACGGCTCGGCCATAGCCTCCGTTGGGTTGGTGAACGGCTACGATACGTGGGTCTTTTTTCGCATATTCATCCACTATTTCGGGGCATTTATCCTTTGACCCGTCATCTACCAAGATAATTTCAATATCTTTAAGTGTTTGCGCTAAAATACTGTCCACACATTGCTGTAAATATTTCTCCACACCGTAAATCGGCACAACAATTGATACCTTTGGTTTATTAATTTTTACTATCCTTTTAATGTTTCAAACAATTCCAAAGCCCTGTTAATGGCTTTGTCCATATCATAGTATTTATAATCCCCTAGGCGACCTAAGAAATATACGTTCGGCAGAGCTTTTGCCTTTTCCAGATATTTGGCATACAATTCGCCGTTTTCGTCTTTCACTATCGGATAATAGCGTTCGTTTTCCCATCGTTTAAAACTTTGCGGGTATTCAAACGACACAACCGTTTTATCCGATTTATCGTCTAGGAAGTACTTGTATTCGCCGATACGGGTAAAATCGTAATTATTCGGGTAATTAATGCAAGCCCCCGATTGGAAATAAGGCTTGTCAAATTCCACAAAGTCAAACTTTAAACTGCGATATGGTAATTCACCCAATTCGTAATCAAAAAATTCATCAATTGGACCCGTGTAAAATAAACGGTCATAGGTAATGTCGTTTTTAATCGTTTCAAATTTGGTATCCAAGTGAACTTTGATATTTGGATGATTTAACATTTTTTCAATGACTTTTGTATAACCTTGTAATGGGATACCTTGATATTTGTCTTGGAAATAACGATCGTCACGGCTGATATATACAGGAACACGTCCCGTAACGGCCGGATCCAAATCTTCCGGTTTCATACCCCATTGTTTTAATGTGTAATGTAAAAAGATTTTTTCGTAAATGTAGTCAGCCAAAAACTCTAAGTCTTTATCGCCTGTACCACGTAATTTTAAAATCGGTACTTTCACATTAAAACCAAAGGTATCAATCAATTTTGTTTCTAATTTATCGGCAATGGATTTTGGAAACACTTGATGAATGGAGTTAAGGTTAAAGGGAATAGGCACTAACTGACCGTCAATCAGGCCTTTAACCGCATGCATATATGGATTCCATTTTGTAAATTGACTGACAAAATCCCACACATTTTTCAAATTGGTATGAAAAATATGTGTGCCGTATTGGTGAATACAAATCCCATTGTGATCATAATAATCATAGCAATTACCGCCGATATGATTTTTAGCATCTATAATAACGACTTCTTCGTTCAGTTCTGTTGCAATCTTGTTGGCAAGTGTTGCTCCGGAAAAACCAGCGCCAACTATCAAATTTTTAACGTGTTTCATTTTGATTTCCTTTTTAAATAGTTAATTTTATTTGATATAGCATTTGGAAAATGTTGCATTTTATATAACAACGAAAATATTTTTGGATAAAGACAAATACGCAAAGCACGTTTTAAATGTTTTTTACCAAATAAATCGATCAATAATTCTTCGTGTTTGTAATGTTGTTGTAATTGCTTGACAAACACGACAAAAAATTCGTTTTTTGCTGGTGATTTTAATCGTTTCCAATTCCACATGTAAATATGATATTTTATCCAAGCAGCTAAGAATTTATATTTTTCATATTTATTGTGTGTTTTTAAATAGGATTCAATTTCTTGAAATTCATCACAAACACAAAAGACTTTGGTACAACTTTTTACCGAAGAATTAACATTATCAGAGCGGTAATGCAATAAAGTATCCTTAATAAAATAAGCACGCTTAGCCATTGCCCAAACTTTAAAGTTAAAACCTGTATCTTGGTATGATGCACCGGCACTTTCCACAAAACGAATATTATTTTTATCCAAAAATTCTTTGCGATACAACGCCGACCAAATGCTTGGCATCATCCGAAATACAGATGGATAATCATAGGGACACAACACCTTATTCAAACATTCGTCAGGAATTAAATTTTTAATAATGTTGGTATTTGTTTGTTCATAATATTCATAAAAATTACTTTTTACTACATCAACATGATATTCTTCCGCTACATTGTATAAACGCTCAAACATGTTAGTTTCAATAAAATCATCAGATTCTACAATACCTATGTACATACCTGTTGCTATAGCCAATCCCTCATTCATTGAGTGACCATACCCAGAGTTTGTCTTATTAAGTATTTTTATACGCTTATCTTTTTGAGCATATTCATCCAAAATATGGGGGCATTCGTCTGTACTGCCATCATTCACACAAATGACTTCAAAGTCTTGGAAGGTTTGATTTAAAACGGAATCCAAACAGCATCTTAAATATTTCTCAACATTATAAACGGGAATAATAATAGATATTTTAGGCATATATCCCCTCCTTATTTAATTTCTTCAAACGATAGAAAACTGTATTAGGCTTTACACCAAACAACTCGGCAATTTGTTTCAAAGACATTCCTGATTGTCTTAATTTGATTAATTCTACATCTTTCCCTTTAAAGGTTGATGGATATTCAGCCAATTTACTTAGACATGACAATTTCATTTGCTTAATTTTATTATAAATTGTTATTTTATGAACATTTAAAGTATTTGCTATTTCGGCCCCAGATGCTCCATCCATATACATTTTACGAATAATATCTTCATGACGGGAAAGATAACTGTTTATCTTTATGGTGCTTCGTTTTAATTTTAAATCTTTTACTTTACTGTAAACCGTTGGTTTTGAACAATTAAGTTTCTCTGAGATAACGGGATAAGACAAGCCTTGTTTAAACAATTGTTCAATAGCTCCTTCTTGCCTATCCAATTTCTTAATGACAGGTGCCTTTAAGTCATACAAATAAATCAAATTATAAACTGTTGAAATGCACACATTATATCTACGGCTAATTTCTCTTTTAGAAACGCCATGTTCCAACAAACTTTGAATATCTTTTACATACTTTTCCAAGCAATTTTTTTGATATTTCGGTTCAGTCTTTATTCCCAAGAGAACTCGTTCTTGTTTAACTTGCTTTGCTTTATAGGCAGCTTGTTGTTTACTTATATCTATTTCTAATAAACCAAATTTTTTCTTTAGTCGTCTGAGTGTTGTGGGACAAATGCCTAACTTATCAGCAATGATTTTATGTGATAATCCGATTTTCTGTAATTCGGTGATTTGTCTTTTTGTAATCCCTTTATTTTTATACCGAGTTGGTCTTATCCATCCATAGGATTTAATAAGAGTCCTCAATTTTGTTAAACTGATATTCAGTTGTTTAGATATTTTAAGCTGAGATAACTCTGACATATATAGTTTCTTCAATTCAGAAACAGAAATATCATTATTTTTAGAATAGATTGAAGAGGATTTCTTGATGGAACTCATTTTATCTCCTCTGCATATAATTTTACAATATCTGATTTTGTTAGGAATATTTCATCTTTTCCGAGTATTAATTGTGTTGGAGAAACCTCTAAAATTTTTGCTATTTTAAATAAAGTCGTCAAGGTTGTTCCGATTTTTCCTCGTTCAATGATGCTGTAATTGGTCACAGTCATCTGAAGTTTCGATGCAATTTGTTCTTGAGTTAAGTGCTTACTTTTACGATATGTACGTATATTTACACCGATTTGTTCAAAAAAGATATCATTTTCAGCACTCATTATTTTTATCCTTTTATTATCCTTTTAGCTCCTGTATTATAAAGGTTTAAGGAACAATAAAAAATTATAGTAAAGAGGTCTTGCAAAATATACAAAAGTATGGCATTATGCTCTCATTTGATAGTGTAAAAATTAAGCGTTCCGAATTTTTTTATAAATAGCTTGATACAGAGTAGGGATACTGACTCCTAATTTTTTTGCAATTTGAGTTTTAGGTGTATTGTTTTTTAATAATAACTCTAATAAATCCAATTTATTATCTAATTTGTAGTGTTTATTTTTGCTACCCGGAATGCGACCTAATTTTTGACCGTTAGCTTTACGAAGGGCGAGGGCTTCTTTTGTACGTTGGCTGATGAGTTCTCTTTCAATTTCTGCAGATAACCCAAATGCAAAGGCCATAACCTTTGATTGAATGTTATCTCCTAACTCATAGCCATCTTTAACAGTATATACTTTTGCACCTACGCTCATACAATGTTCCAAAATATGCATAATCATGAAAAGTTTTCGTCCTAAACGAGATAATTCACTGCAAATGATGACATCTCCGGCTTTTAGTTTTTTTAAACATCCACCTAATGCACGTTTATCTGGTTCTTTTATACCGGAAACTCCTGTATCTTCAATATATTTATCAATTCTTAAATTGAGTGATTTCGCTTTATTTTCAATTCCTAATTTTTGATTTTCACAATCTTGTTTATCTGTACTAACTCTGATGTATCCATATATCATATTTTATCCTTTCTGTTGTAATAATTGATAATTTAAACTTGAAGCACGTGTTAACTTTTGGCTGATATATACGGGAAATATTTTTATTTCGAAGCTGTTCCGTTTTAAAATATAGGCTAACCACTTTTCTGGAGTATGGAGTATTTCTATCTTTATACTAAAATTATTAACGGAAGAGTTCCGATAGTTTTTACCAAAGAATGTGTATTTTAATACATGCCTAAGTTTCTTTAAATCAATATTGTTTTCTATAATACCATGTAAGTGGCCATTTTTATTGAGATCTTCTATAATAAAACAGTATTGGGGAATATATCCAAAATCTTTTTTTAAATTTGTGTTTAGTTTGCGCCTAAGATAATCTTCTGGAAAACGCTCTTTTTTAAGTTTTTTTGTTAATTCTAATGAAAATAGGCAAGTTATAGCATAAAATTGTTGTTCAGCAGCATACCAAAACACATAAGCCAACTTACCAATCTTGTGCAAATCTTTCCATCTGGGATATTTTATTATATTATTATAATATATATTATTTAAATAAACTAAAGCTCCTTCATTTTGATGATATCTATAAAGGTAGTTAAACAGCCGATTAATAAATGAGTTTTGATTATTTTCATTGGGGAAAATGTTATCCTTTTTGCCCATTAAAGCATTGTCTTCTGAATTTAGCATATAGTTTTCCTATAAGGGAGATAGAGATATCTCCCTTTTTACGTTGTAGAGTGTTGTTTTGTTTATTGTTTTTTAAATAAATTTTTTATTTGTTTTTCACTTAAAACTTTGTTTTGAAGTGTTGGATTATGTCCTAATCGATAGCAATATAGTGGGCAACGAAAAACGCAACATAACCATTCGGCATATGTGTGCTTATAGGGAACGTCTTGATAATGGATATTATAAAAAAGTTTTTGATAAAATAAAGGAAAAAGTATGACTTTGGCGTATTTGTATTATCGGTCCCTCATCCGGCGGTAAATCTACTTTAGCCGATAGATTAGGTAAACTATTGGATTATCCTGTGTTGCATATGGATAAAATTGCCCATATCCCAAATACCGATTGGAAACGGAGTCCGATAGAGGAAACAATCCAAAAGCATAATGCGTTTATTGGGCAAGATACTTGGATTGTTGAGGGCAATTACGGTAAAATGATGCCTCAGAGGTTTGAACGAGCCGATATGGTTATTTTTCATAAATTGAATCGTTTCGGATGTTTATGGCGTTATATCCGGCGGACATTGCGTGATGATGTGCATAGAGCCGGTCGTTTAGAAGGGGGTACTGAACGGTTAAAATGGTCAATGATTAAGTATATTTTAGTTGATGGACCGCATAAGGATAAAAAATATGAAACCTTATTAAAACACTATCCGCATTTAACTGTTGTGCGTGTGTATAATTTTAAAGAGGTTGAAAAACTGATAGATATGATAAATTAAATAATTGCCCTCTAAAATTTTAGAGGGCGCTTTAGGTATTATCCGATTTGGCGAACGGTATCAATGAATAACCGCTTTAATGTATGATTAGGCAATCTGCCTTTTACAATGATATCTGCTTCTTTTCGTGTCGGGATAATATATTTTTTAGCCATATCAGATACATATTTAAATTGTGAAATAGCTTGCTCTTGAGTTTGTCCTCGTTCATGAGCTCTGGCTAAATAGCGTTTGTATTGTAGATCTTTGTCGGCTTGTAAATAAATCTTAAAATCAAATAAATCTACGACCGGTTTATATAGAGTACAAATACCACACACAAAAATAAATGGAGCAGGGGATACGCATATTGCATTGGGATAACTGTATCCGCCATTCATTTGATATTTAGGGATATAAGCAAGTCGGTTTGAACGTAGTTTTGCTAAATCATCATAGAGTGTATCTAACATAAAACTGCTGGGAGCATCCGATTCAAAACCGCTTTTTAATAAATCGGCAAATGAACCATATTGTTTTATTTGTCTTGATAAATCAATAAAATAATTATCGGCATCAATAAATACGGATGTTTTTAAAATCCGTTTGAGTGTATTTAAAAACGTGGTTTTTCCACTGGCACTTTCACCGGAAATTGCAATTAAAACCGGTCGTTTTTGAGCGGTTTGCTTTAAGGTTGAAAATGATTTTTGAACCAACGATGAAGTGGCAGACAAAACAAATGTTTCGTCAGAATTTGTATATAATGTCATAGAATTTTTCCTTTTATAAAAAATAAATAATAAACGATTTTTTTATAAAGGAATGCTGTCAGGCCGGATCTCGCCAACTTAAATTTTTGGGTTTTTGATAAAAATGTAATCTATTTTTTA
>JAFTHM010000020.1 GCA_017457425.1 Alphaproteobacteria bacterium | reverse complement strand
CCCCCTAAAAAACAAGAAAAACCAGTTAAAAAAGAGGTTAAAAAGGAGCCTCCTAGAGTGGAACCAAAACCGACCTCAAAACCCGAACCGGCAAAAGAACAACCTAAAAAGAAAAAATCAGATGGGTTAAAAAGTTTATTGGCATCCGTTGAAGATATTAAAAAGAATGCCAGACCATCTACCAGTGTTCAAGACACGCCACAAACCGGACAAGAAGTTCAAGAAGGCATTGAAGGTGGCACGAAAGGCAGTTTAATGCAACCATTAACCATTTCCGAAAAGGATTTAATTGCCAACAAATTACGCAGTTGTTGGAATGTGGATGCGGGCCTCAGCGGTATTGAAAATATGATTGTTGAAATTCGTGCTTATGTCAATCGGGACGGCAGTATTCGGGATGTTAAAATTTTAAATATGCGGTCTGATGAGGCGTTCCGTTCGGTTGCAGAAAGTGCCAGACGAGCTATATATATTTGTGCGGACTTAAAAGAAGAATCCCCCTTTAAAATGTTAGCCGATAAACGAGGCGACAGTTATCAAAGTTGGAAAGAAATTTTTGTGCGGTTTAACCCACTTGACGGAGGTGTTTATTAATGAAAAAAATAGGGATATTTATTTGTATCTTGTTCATGACATTAACGGCAAAAGCCGAACTTAAAATTGATGTCAGCGGGGCTCAAAGTGAACCGACACCGATTGCCTTACCTACCTTTTCCGGAAATACCTCACAAGCGGCCGATATCGCTCAAAATATGGCACAAGTTATTACCGCCGATTTAGAAAATTCTGGGTTGTTTCGCATCATTGATGAAGACGCCTATATTCAAACAATGCATAATGCCGATACCATGCCGAAATTTGCCGATTGGCAAGCCATTAAAGCACACGGATTGGTTCATGGCGATATTAAAGATGATGGGCAAAACTTAACTGTTTCCTTTCGGTTATGGGATGTTTATGCGATGAGTCAAATGGAGGCAAAATCTCTGACAACCAATACAAAATCATGGCGAAAAATGGCCCATATTATTGCCGATGCTATTTATGAACGAATGACGGGTGAAACGGGATATTTTGATTCGGCGATTGTATTTATATCTGAAACGGGTCCGCAAAAAAAACGCGTTAAACGATTGGCCGTTATGGATCAAGATGGTGAAAATGTCCGTTTTTTAAGTGATGGAAAGGATACAGTTTTAACCCCTCGTTTTTCACCCAAAATGAATAAAATCACATACCTATCCTATAAAACCGGTGAAGCAAAAGTATATATCATGGATATTGACACAGGCAAATCCGAATTGGTTGGGGCGTTTAAAGGGATGACATTTGCCCCCAGATTTTCTCCGGATGGGAAAAAATTAGTTATGAGTATGGCTGAACGGGGTAATACGGATATTTATGTATATGATTTGGAAAATAAAATACGGACTCGCTTAACAAACCACCCATCCATTGATACCTCTCCCAGTTTTTCTCCGGACGGAAAACAAATTGCCTTTAACTCTGATCGTAGTGGAAAACGTCAAATTTATGTGATGAATTCAGACGGAACAGATGTTAAACGTATCAGCTTTGGTGATGGGTCTTATGCAACACCGGTGTGGTCCCCTAGAGGAGATTATATTGCCTATACACAAATTAAATCCGGATTATTTCATATCGGTGTTATGAAAACAGATGGTTCCAGAGAACGATTAATTGCTAACGGGTGGTTGATTGAAGCGCCGACTTGGGCTCCAAATGGACGAGTTTTGATGTTCTACCGAAAATTGCCATCAGATTCATGGGGCAATAATGGTCGCAGTAAATTGTATAGTATAGATATCACAGGCCATAATGAACGGTTGATTGAGACCCCCAAAGATGCCTCAGATCCCGCTTGGTCGCCGTTATTACACTAGAAAAAAATCCCCTATTTGCTTAGGGGATTTTTTCATTTAATCAACTCGGCCATGACCTGAATTATTCTGCACCTGATGATGAACAACACGTAATACACGTTCGCAATAACTGTTATAAACAAAGGGGCGTTTAACTGGCATATTTTTTATCACCTGAATAGCCGCGACCAAAAATGCTTTCATTTCTGTATTTGCAAACTGCCACAGAGTCGCCCCAGATTTAGATTTTAACGATATATCGGCTCCATTTGCCAACAAATGTAAAATCATTTTTTTATTTCTGGCAGAAACAGCAATCATCAAAGGACTGAGCCCCGATTTATTTTGAACATTAATTGTTTTAGGCGTAATTAATGTTGCCGCCTGTTCATTTTCTTTTTCATAAATTAAGTTAAGCAAATTATCTACTGTATATTCCATATTTCCCTCATTTATTTTAAATTTTCAATATAATATCACAATTGTAATATTTTGTCAATAGTTTTTACATTTGTTTTCGGATAAAAAATACAGTTAAGGCGGGAGATAAGTGTTTTTTAAAGAGCGACGTGTACAAAATGGTACACGAGTGAATTAAAAAGCGATTAAATATGATTTAGGATAAAAAATGCAGTTAAGGCGATGGATGGTATATTTTTTTCAGATGTAGCGTACAAAACGTACGTAAATCTGAAAAAAGTGTATCAGACAGCCCTTAAATGCATTTTTTTGTTGATTTTAGAAAAAAAAGAGTTTTAAATACATAATATAACTTGCAAGGAGAAAAAACATGAAAACAAAAAATATCTTAGGAATTTTAGCCATTTGTTTAGGATTAAGCGCTTGTTATTACTATAATCCGGAAGACAGAGGGGCTGAACGGGCCGAAAAATTAGCTATGAAACGGGCCTATGAAGGGTGTGTTTATACAGATGATCATGCCGCCTATAGAAATTGTTTGTTGACAACGGCCGCTCAAAATTCTCCAAAAACATTTACTGTGGCTGAAGATTCAAACGGCAGACCACTTGCCATTATCAAAAGCGACACCCCTTGCGATGGGACATGCAATGGTACTCAGGCCATTTTAAAAACCGATGTCAAAACAACGGTAACTGAAGAACCAGCAAAAGTAATAAAAACAGAAATCGTTGAAATTCCGGTTGTCCATGATGAACCATTAGATATAACAGTGGAAAAAACGCCTCAAGCCATTGATATTACAGTGGAAGAACCTAAAGAAAAAACATGGTGGGATAATTATCAGGAAAACAAACCACAAGAGGCTCCGACCGAAGTAAAATGTCCGTGTGAAGATCCAAATGATCCATGCCCACAATGTGTGGAAAAATAATTTTTCAAAAACGCCTTGCTTTGTCTGGGCGTTTTTTTTATTAAAGAAAAACGAATATGACAAAAAACAATTTACACACTCAAACATTATTGTATCAACTGATTTTTTTACATAGTCAGACGCATAATAAATTATTTTTGGATATGGCGCAGACAGCTTTAAAAGATGGTGCCGATATTAATCAAGCCAATGAGGATGGAGAAACACCTTTACATTTGGCAACACGTTTGGAAAATAAAGATGCTTTTCGTTTTTTAATTAAAAATGGAGCCAATCATTTTGCCAGAACAAAAAATGGGGAAACAATCGCCGATTTATGTTATCAGCAAACAATTAATCAAATGGCCAAAGCAACAAAATTGACGTACTGCCCAATATCATCTCCTCAAAAATTATACTCTTATGAGCGTTGATAACTTACGGAATAAATTATTATCCATGCCACTATTTTACTTGACTAAGATATAAAAGTATGTTTTTTTAATAGACAGAGAGAAAGAGTCTCTTTCTGCCCACCTTATCAGTGGGATTTTTGGAACACTAACAAAAAAAGGAAAAAAAATGTTAAAAAAATTATTTGCCATTATTTGCACAGTTTCTTTATTGGGTGCTTGTGCGTCTAAACAACAAGGTGCCGATTTATACGGTAACGCAAGCGGTGGTTGGAAAGATAATGTCAATATCGCCGATTTACAACCGACTTCAACAACAGAAGAATTTGCCGAAGAAGTCAACGCCGTTGTTTACTTTGCTTTCAACAGCTCTGCTTTAAGTGATGAAGCCAAAGACTATTTGACAGAACAAGCCACTTGGTTAAATAACAATCCACGTGCTTTAATCGTTGTGGAAGGTCGTTGTGATGAACGTGGTACACGTGAATACAACTTGGCTTTAGGTGAACGCCGTGCAAATGCTGCCGCCAGCTATTTAATTGCTAAAGGTGTTGCTAAAAACCGCATCAAAACAATTTCTTACGGTGCAGAAAGACCGGTCGTTTCCGGTTCAACGGAAGAAGCTTATGCTAAAAACCGTAATGCGACAACGGTTGCATACTAATTTTTTGTAAGAAAAACAAAAAAACTTTTGCAAAAACGACCTCTTGCCTGTAATATGGTAAGAGGTTTTTATAATGAGGAATAACATGAAATATTTGACTTTAGTTGCAACAGTTTTATTCTTTGCAAACAGTGCCTTGGCTCAAATGGGAACGCCACTGTATTCATTGCAAGAAAAAATGGAACGTTTTGAACATGATTTAATTTTACTGCAACAACGTGTCTATAAGGGGCGCATCATCTCTGACGACGAAGAAAAAACGGTATCAAATGAACAAGCCGATGACTTATTGAATAAAATTATGGCTCAAGAAAGTGCTTTAAATGAACTGACGCAAAAAGTGGAACAATTAACTCATGAGTTATCCCAAACGAAAGAACAATTAACTAAAATGAATGCCGATATAGAAATGCGTTTCAAATTATTGGAACAAGACAAAACATCTAAAAACGAATCGGCAGCCCCTCAAAAAACGACATCGGATGACCCAAAAAAAACACCACAAGAGCAATATGACGAGGCCTATAATTTGCTTAGAGAAGGAAAACATGTGGCCGCCGAAAAAGCCTTTTTAGATTTTATCAAGAACAACCCCTCTCATGATTTAGCGGGTAATGCCAATTACTGGCTGGGTGAAACATATTATGCTCGTGGTCAATATGAGCAAGCGGCCCCCATTTTTGCAGAAGGATTTACAACCTATAAAAAGAATTCCAAGGCCCCAGATAACCTGTTAAAATTAGGGTTAACCATGAATAAACTCGGCAAAAAAGAAGAGGCCTGTTCCGCCTTTACGGCTCTGCCAGACGAGTTTCCTAAAGCCAATACCACAACCTTAACCCGTGCAAAAGATGAGGCTAAAAAATTAGCGTGTCCACAATAACTCAAGTTGATTTTAATGCTCTTATGAGTACCTTTGACCTGCCGGCTAATGCAGTTATCGGTGTGGGTGTTTCCGGTGGGGCGGACAGTTTATGCTTAGCGGTTTTACTGAGAGATTGGGGGCAAAAAAACGGCCGTAAAATTGTTGCCTTGACCGTCAATCATAATTTACGCCCCGAAGCCGCTCAAGAGGCCAAATGGGTAGCCAATCAAATGAAAAAATTAAAAATTGAGCATCATATTTTGACCTATACCGGCCCCAAACCCACAACCAGAATTGAAGAAAAAGCCAGAGAAATTCGCTATACCTTATTGCAAGAATTTTGTGAAAAAAACAATATTCACTATGTGTGTTTGGCTCATCACAGCGATGATCAATCCGAAACATTTTTTGCCCGTTTGGCCCGTGGCAGTGGTTTAGATGGATTATGCGCCATTCATCCGGTATCAAACCGAGGGAGTTTAACATTACTTCGTCCATTATTAAATGTGGATAAAACAGTAATTTTAGACATCTTAACCTCTAAAAATCTAACTTGGGTAGAAGACCCCATGAATCAGGATGATGTTTTTGAGCGAGTCCGTTGGCGAAAACAATTAAATAATCTATGGCAAACGGGATTAACTAAATCCGGTATTTTGCTGTCAGCAAAACGATTACAACGTGCAAAAGACGCTTTAAATTTTTATACCGATTCGTTTTTTAAAGAATACGTTCATATTGATGAGCGTGGCTTTGCCAAAATTTCAAAAAAAGCCTTTTATGATTTACCCTTGGAAATCCGCCTAAGAGTCCTAATAAAAACATTGGATATTATCGGCCAAAGTGAAACACCGTTGTCTATGGAAGCCACAGAAAAAGCATTAGAAAATTTCAAACAACGCTTTACGCTGGGACATTGCCATGTCATTACCAGTCGGGGAACTATTTTTGTGGCAAAAGAACATGCCCGTCAAGAACCGAAGAAAAATATTCCAGCAAAAAAATGGGTGCATTGGGACAGATTTCGGATTTGGTGTGAAGTGCCTGCCGTTGTTTATGCGGGTGCAACCAAAAAAACGCATAAAAATATCCCCTATTTGGTGCAACAATCTTTCCCGATTATTGAGGCAAAAAAAACGCTTGAAAAAAATCAAAAACTTGATTATAACCATAACACATCACATATAAAAAAAATAATAGAATTTACAGTTCAAAATAAAGGATAATAAATGGCAAATAATAATAATTCCGCTAAACACAGCCTCATCATGTGGGTTGTTATTTTCCTGAGTGTCATGACACTGGCGAATATATTCAGTTCTCCGAATAAAATGGAGGGCACAGAAAAGCTGACCTATTCTGTTTTGGTAGACAAAATCAAAAAAGATGAAGTTTTAAGTGTTGAGATGCAAGGGCAATCTTTGTCCGGATTATTAAAAAACAATAAAAAATTTACATCATATGCGCCCGAAGATGCCGGTTTAGTTGCCTTGTTAGAACAACATAATGTCGCTTTGTCAGCTATCGCCCCAGAAAAAGAAGGCGAAGGTTGGGGAATGACATTACTCGCATGGTTGCCCATGATATTATTTATCGGCATTTGGATTTTTATGATGCGTCAAATGACAGCCAGCAACGGTAAAGCCATGAGTTTTGGCAAATCTAAAGCTAGATTACTGGGCAGCAAAAAGAAAGTTACGTTTGCAGATGTGGCTGGTATTGAAGAGGCCAAACAAGAGCTACAAGAAATTGTTGAATTTTTAAAATCGCCGTTAAAATTTGAACGCTTAGGCGGTAAAATTCCGAAAGGGGCCTTACTTGTCGGCCCTCCGGGAACAGGTAAAACATTATTGGCGAAAGCCATTGCCGGTGAAGCCGGTGTTCCGTTCTTTACCATTTCCGGTTCGGATTTTGTGGAAATGTTTGTCGGTGTTGGGGCTTCACGTGTACGTGATATGTTTGAACAAGCCAAAAAAGCCAGCCCTTGCATTTTATTTGTAGATGAAATTGATGCCGTCGGTCGCCACCGTGGGGCCGGTTTAGGTGGTGGTAATGATGAACGTGAACAAACGCTTAATCAGTTGTTGGTTGAAATGGATGGTTTTGAAACCAATTCCGGCATTATCGTAATCGCCGCAACAAACCGTCCAGATGTATTGGACCCCGCCCTACTCAGACCAGGACGTTTTGACAGACAAATTATCGTTTCCAATCCGGATATAAGTGGTCGTGAAGCCATTTTAAAAGTACACGTCAAAAAGGTACCTTTGGCTCCGGACGTAGATTTGGCCGTTATTGCACGGGGAACACCGGGTTTTTCCGGTGCCGATTTGGCAAACTTAGTTAATGAAGCCGCTCTGCTGGCTGCCAGACGCAACAAAACAATGGTCACCATGCGTGATGTGGAAGATGCGAAAGACAAGGTTATGATGGGGTCTGAACGCAGATCATTGGTTATGGATGATAAAGAAAAAATGATGACCGCTTATCACGAAGCCGGCCATGCCATTTGTTCGTTGCATTTACCCGAATCGGACCCGTTGCATAAAGTAACGATTATCCCGAGAGGACGGGCCTTAGGGGTTACAATGCAATTACCGGAAAAGGATAAATATTCTCAGAGCATGACCTATTTAACCAGTCGGTTATCTATTTTGTTTGGGGGTCGCATTGCCGAAGAAATGATATTGGGCAAAGAAAATGTGTCCACAGGTGCCAGCAACGATATCCAAGTAGCTACCAATATCGCTCGCAAAATGGTAACCGAATGGGGGATGAGTGATACCATGGGTCCAATTGCGTATGAAGAACCCGAAGGTCAAGTCTTTTTGGGATACAGTATTTCTAAACGCAAAAATATGGCCGATTCAACGGCTTTGATGGTGGACAAAGAAATTCGCCGGATTATTGATGAGGCCTATAAACGCACGGAAAAACTGTTAAAAGAACACAAAAAAGAATTGGATATTTTGGCTCACGGTTTGGTGGAATATGAAACATTATCCGGTGAGGAAATTACAAAATTACTGGCCGGTAAAAAAATCCGTCAAGAGAGTAAGAAAAAATCCGCAGTAAAACCAAGACCCACCGTACCAACGGCAGGTGAATTACCTGCGCTTGAAGAAACAGGGACAGAACCAATTCCTGAAACAGCTTAAAACAAAATAACCCATCGCAAAAAAAACGGTGGGTTATTTTTTTGGTGTTAATCAAAATTATCTGCCACGTTTTTGAGCTAACCTCATCGCAGTTTGAGTGGCCATACCTGTTTTAGGTTGTTGACCTAAGGCATTTTGGATTAATGTTTGATTAGAAGCATTTTTTGCCCTACTGCCCAAAAGACCGGCCAAAGAACAACTCATTCTTGTAGGTTTTAATGTTCTGTTTGCTATCGCATTATTATGAGCATGCACTTTATCTAATATTTTATCATTTTCCAAACTTAACCCCGTTTTGTCAATATCCTCTTTCTTTACACCATATTCTGATTGATAGCGAGACAATACCTTATTATATTCTGTGGGATTTGACATTGCATTTTTATCTTTACTTGATAAATATTGGCTTTTTCCCAATTCATTATTATCGTAGTGAAATTTCCAATACCAATCACGCATTTCAACACGAGGATTCATTAATTCTTTTAAATGCACACCCGTTAATTTTTTTTGAGCCGCATATATATTTCCGTTATTTTGTTTTAACGCCTCTTGAAAAACATACATCTTAGAATTTTTCACTTTATGTTCATTAAAAAAAGGGT
>JAFTHM010000019.1 GCA_017457425.1 Alphaproteobacteria bacterium | reverse complement strand
ACGATTGTGGAAAAGATAAAAGAACAAGGGGGAATGGCTTATGAAGTTATGCCAGAATGGGCAGAAAATGGGTGCAAAACGTTTGATGAGTGGTGCGCTCGTATTCGATCTTTGTGTCATAAAAATGGGAAGAAGTATATTTATGCCTACTGGGGAGAGTTAGATTCAAAATTGCATTTTAATGGCATTGGGACAGAAGTGGTTCAACAAACAATTGATATGATGGAGGAAAAATTGGCCAGATTGTCAGTTTTGGTTCCCGATACCGTTTTTGTTATTACGGCTGATCATGGACATAAAAAGACGCAACCGCTTTATTTATCAAGAGACTACCCGGAAATTGTTAAAATGATGGCGCAACCAAATTCGTTAGAAACACGGTGTGCGGCTTTCCATATTAAGGATGAATATAAGAATGTTTTTCCTGAAAAATTTAAAAGCTTATTCCCAGATTTCCGCTTGTTGACAGGACAAGACTTTATTCGTCTACTGGGTGGGTGTGAACACCCCCATGTAAAGGATGCTGTCGGTGATTATGTTGCACTTGCGACAGGGGAACGCTCGTTAACATGGAAGTATGAAAAAGAGTGGGTGATGACGTCAGAGCATGCTGGTTTGACACGTGATGAACTGGACGTGCCCTTGATTATCGTTAAGAGTTCTCTTGGAAAGAGAAATGCTCGGTACAGATTAGATGGAATATCAAGATAGAATAAATCATTGGTTTGGATATTTTTGTTGTTATTATAAAAAAACGGACAGCAAATGCTGTCCGTCTATTGTATTATCACCTCTTAGAAAGCATAACGAGCCGTTAATTTAATATCGTGAGAGGTTAATTCTTCGGATTTATGGCCTGTGTAGCCTTCTTGAGCTTTGACTTTGGCTTTACCTAAGTCAGTATAGCGATAACCGAGATCTAATGTCCAGCAATCATTCATGGCATATTCAACACCGGCACCAATATTCCAAGCAAAGCTGACTTTGTCATCGGATTTTGCATTTAATGTGGAATCTGCATGGTTATAGGACATACCTAAACCGGCCATAGCATAAACACCCATGTTGCCATAAACCGGATATGAACCATAAACGTTTAATAAAACCGGAATAGACCAAGCGTCGGCTTTTTTACCACCGTTTTTGAAGTCAATTTTATTCCAACCACGGTAGTCAACGATAATGTCAGAACGAACCATTTCGTTCATTTCATAACCGGCACCGACACCCATAATAACGGCTCCGTCGCTGTTTTTTGTGCCGAAACCATAACCGGCATTGACAACGCCGTACATATCACGAGCAGAAGCCCCTGTAGCTGCAACCATGATACCGGCCAACGCTAATGAAGATAATAAATATTTTTTCATTTTTGTCTCCTTATATTTTATGAAAAATGTTTTTCAACAATAAAACTTTAGGTAGTTTGTTTTAAAAAATCCAGTGTTTTAATCATTTTTTTTGAAATAAATACAGTTGTATGTTGTTGATATATAAGGATATGTTTAAAACAAGGACGGAATAAAAATAAAACTTGTTTTTTGATGAAATTTTGTATATTTTATTACTAGAGTGTATTTATTGATTAAAGGAGTTTTTTATGGCAAGTTCAGGTAATGCTCAAATTATTCGTGAAATTATTAATCCGGATGAACAATATATATGGGATGTAACGGGATCCGTTGCCGATGTGAAATATAATCCGATTTACTTGATTTTAAGTATTGTGACGTTGGGTATTTTTTTAATTGCATTATATTTTAAACGGGTGTTTCGGGCTTATGTGCTGACAAACCAACGATTAATTGTAATCACCGGTATTTTCAGTAAAAAGGTAGATGAAATTGAATTGTTCCGTATTGTGGACAGCTCTACCAGTCAATCCTTGATTGATCGTTGGGCGGGAATTGGCAATATTTATATTTCTTCAACTGACCGGACTGGGGATGTATTAATGGAAAAAATTCCGTCTCCGTATTTAGTACGTGATTCACTGCGTCAAAATTACACGCATGCCCGTCAGAAAAAAGGTACTGTTGTATTGGAAAATTTGGTTAATTAATTTTGACCGACTTTATCAAAAGCCCCGTCTATTGGCGGGGCTTTTTAATGATATGTTTTGTCATCTACTATCTTGGAATACATCCTTCTTGTCTCATATAATTATTAACTAAATTGATATAATCATCGGGCAAGCTTATTAATTTTATAATTTGTCGCATCATTATGTTTTTTATGCATTTTTATTCCCTAATTTATCACCCACAAAAACGACCGTTTTTATGACAGATAAATTTTAAGAAAAACGCCCCAATTGGAGCGTTTTCATGTGTTATAAACAACCTTAAATCATCGTACTTAAAAATGCAACGGCTTCGGAAATTTTATCCGGATTTGTTCCGCCGGCTTGCGCCATATCGCTACGACCGCCACCGCCGTTACCGCCAACGATTTGAGCGGCCGCTTTTACCATATCAACGGCATTGTATTTATCCGTTAAATCCGGTGTAACACCGATAACAATGGATACTTTTCCTTCATATGTGCCAAAAGCCCCCACAATGCCGGAGCCGATTTTCTTTTTGAACTCGTCCACCATCGGTTTGAGTTCTTTAGCCGGCACATCGTGCAAGATTTTACCCATAACCTTAACACCATTGACGACTTTATAGTCTTGTTCGGCACTGGCAGAACTGCCCCCCAAAGCCACTTGACGACGTAAATCGGCAATTTCTCGTTCCATTTTCTTTTTAGATTCTATGGCATTTTCAACTTTAGCCCGCAAATCCGCCACAGACGTAGAACGCGTCAAATTGAGCATATCGCCAATCATTTGACTCATTTCATTCATTTTGGCCAAAACCGGACGACCGACAATGGCTTCAATTCGGCGAACACCGGCGGCAACGGCACTTTCGCTGATGATATGGAATAATCCGATATCGCCTGTGGCTCTGGCATGAGTCCCACCGCATAATTCACGAGATAAAACCGTATCTCCATCACACATGGAAACAACCCGAACCGTATCGCCATATTTTTCATCAAATAAGGCCATAGCGCCCATCTTGACGGCTTCATCCGGCGTCATAATATCAGTTATCACAGGGACGTTTTTCAAAATCATATCGTTGACTAAGGCTTCAACTTGTCTGATTTCTTCCGTTGTCATGGCTTTATTATAGGTAAAGTCAAAACGGAATAAATCCGGCGACACCATTGACCCTTTTTGATGCACACTGTCGCCTAAAACCTGACGCAAAGCAGATTGCAACAAGTGAGTCGCCGAGTGATGAGCCCGAATGTTAAAACGTCTGTCGTTATCAATGCTAAAGATACCGGTATCACCGATTTTAACCGTGCCGTTGTCAACTGTACCAATATGAACCGTCAAAGCACCACCAGCTTTTTTAACGGTATTTGTAATGGTGATATCTGCATTATTTGTTTTAATCGTTCCGGTATCGCCTACTTGCCCCCCCATTTCACCATAAAATGGTGTTTGGTTGGCCACGATGGAAACGGTATCACCGGCACTGGCTTGTTCCGCTAAAGCACCATCCTTGACCACAGCATAAATCACGCTTTCAACCTCGGTATCATGATAGCCCAAAAATTCGGTAGCCCCTGTTTTTTCGGCCACTTGGAACCATACTTTTTCATCGGCTCCATCACCGGAACCGGCCCAAGATTTTCTAGCCTCTGCCCGTTGTTTTTCCATAGCCGTTTCAAATCCGGCCGTATCCACTGTCATACCTTTACCACGTAAAGCATCTTGCGTTAAATCCAGTGGGAAACCGTATGTATCGTATAAACGGAAAGCGACCTCACCAGCCAAGGTATCACCACTATTCATAGAGGCAGTTTCGGCGTCTAATAATTTCAATCCGGCGTCTAAGGTTTGTTTAAATCTTGTTTCTTCCAAACGCAAAGATTCTTCAATCATTTTTTGGTTAGCTATGAGTTCGGATAAGCCTCACCCATTGTTTCCACCAAAGACGGAACCAGTTTATGCATTAGTGGGTCTTGGCAACCGATTAAGTGAGCATGACGCATGGCTCGGCGCATAATCCGACGCAACACATACCCACGTCCTTCATTGGATGGCAATACACCGTCCGCCAACAAAAATGATGTAGAACGCAAGTGGTCGGCGATGACACGCAAAGATGTTTTGTGATCGCCATAGGGTTCTACGCCGGCAATAGAGGCTGCCCCTTCAATTAACTGAGTGAAAATTTCAATACCGTAGTTGTCATTTGTACCGTGTAAAATAGCACTGACACGTTCCAATCCGGAACCGGTATCAATTGATTTTTTCGGCGTTTCAATACGGCTGCCGTCCGGTAAGTCTTCGTATTGGTCAAACACTAAATTCCAAATTTCAATAAAACGGTCGCCGTCCTCTTCCGGTGTTCCCGGTCTGCCACCCCAATATTGTTCGCCATGGTCATAGAAAATTTCACTGCACGGACCACAAGGACCTGTATCACCCATTTGCCAGAAGTTATCTTTTGTTGCAATCGGAATAATGTCTTCATCTTTCAGGCCGGCAATTTTTTTCCATAAAGTACGAGCTTCCTCATCTGTATGATAAACGGTGACGCAGAGTTTGGATTTATCCAACCCGATTTCTTTAGTGAGGAGTTCCCAAGCATAATAAATGGCTTTTTCCTTAAAATAATCACCAAATGAAAAGTTCCCTAGCATTTCAAAAAACGTATGGTGGCGACGTGTATAGCCCACATTATCTAAGTCATTGTGTTTACCACCGGCACGAACGGATTTTTGTACGGTGGCAGCCCGTGGAAACGGTGGCTTTTCGGCACCGGTAAAATAGTTTTTAAATTGCACCATCCCACTGTTTGTAAACATCAGTGTTGGGTCATTTTTCGGTACCAAAGAACTGGCCGGTACAATAACGTGGTCTTGTTTTTGAAAGTAATTGATAAACGTTTTGCGAATGTCATTCGTGATATTTTTAACCATAGTCTTTTCCTTTTATGTTGAATTATGGGCGCAATTATAACCGAAAACAGACTAAATGTCAAACGGATAATGCTGGGTATATTTAGAATAAAATGATAATTTTTTTATAATTTATCTACCCAAAAAAGGAACGTTTTTGTGGTAGATAAAGTGAAAAGGAAATTAAGATGCATTTCAAAATTTTATCTCAAAAAATTGCAAAAATGTCAGTCCTAACTGTGGCTGGTATTATCGCCGGGGTAATGTTCACCCCAACCGATACGTTCGGTGCACTTCCCAAAAAGAAATTAGAAATCATCATCGGAGGAGAAAATTTTTGCAAAGATGATAAAGATTGTGCGGGCGATTCGTT
>JAFTHM010000154.1 GCA_017457425.1 Alphaproteobacteria bacterium | reverse complement strand
GTTATTTTGTTCATAGGTCAGTGTTAAATTTAAAAATTCGTCTAAAGCTTCATTCACTTCATTACCAAGTCTGGCCTCAAAATATTTACGACCATTTTTCACGCTTAAAATATAGGAAAAAAACTCAAAAGGAGGCATTTTATCGGCTTTATCCATAACCTCTTGTAGAAAAGTGGCCGTATCGGGATATAGCTCACATACTTGTTCATAGACGCTTTTATTACCTCTGTCATAACACACTTTATATAAATCTTCTTCACTTAAACGACATAAAGGACTTTTTAAAATTTCAGCTAGATTTAAATCATCTTCCGGCAATAATACAAACTTAGCCAAGCCAATTAAATCTTGAACGGCAATATAATCCGTTAAAACCAAACGATCAACGCCGGCAACGGGAATTTGATATTCTTTTAAAAAGCGAACCAGTTCAGAAACAAATTTTTTACGACGTTGAACTAAAATTAAAAAATCTCCGGCTTGAATAGGGCGTCCTTTAGATTCTAAAATTTCTTTAGATGTAATCATGTGCCGAATTTTTAAGGCAATTTTTTCGGCCAATCTGGTGATGGGTGATTGAACGGTTGTTCTTTCTACCGGCGGTTTCCATCCTTCTGGTACGTCATCTTCCTGAGCTTCTTCCAACGGCCAAATTTCAACCAAACCGGCTTGACCGGTACGATACGCCAAATGAGTACCATCTTCCACAGGGTCTAACACGCCACTACGGGCTTGAGGATTACGCAAAACAAAATTGACTAATCTTAAAATGGCTTCAGTTGATCGGAATGAAAAATTAAACGGCACTGTTTCAAAAGTATTTTGAGAGTCTGAGACACGCTTTTCAAAAAATTGTCGCATACGTTCAAATTCTTGAGGTTCTGCCCCTTGAAAGCTGTAAATAGATTGTTTCTTATCACCAACGGCAAAAATAGTACGCAAATACTCATTTGCCCCTAAACCTGAGAAAAATTCTTCTGCTAACATACGGATAATAGTCCACTGATGTGGGTTGGTATCTTGTGCTTCATCCACTAAAATATGGTCTATACCACCATCTAATTTATATAGGACCCAAGCCGCTTTACCCGATTTTGATAATAAATTTTCCGTATGATGAATTAAATCATCATAATCCAATAGAGCAGAGGCCTGTTTGTGATTTTCATATAACTTAAGGATATAAAATGATAATTCTAACAGAGCTTGAGTGGCCTGAATAACTTTAAAAGCCTTTACTTTTTGATAGACTTTATAGGTTTCTATAGCGGTTAGATTATCCGTATATTTTGCTCTCAGTTCAAATTTTGCCGTTAAATAAGTTTTGAGGTTTTCGGCCCACTGTGTCTCCGTATAAAAGTCATTTATTATTTGTTTTTCAGAGTAATAATCTTTTATATTAAAGTGTTTCTTTAATAAATTTATCACATTATCTAAGGAACTTTTTTCGGTCAATGCCAATAAACGATGACGCATACCCAGTGTTTCTTTAAGCAAAGTCATCAAGGCGCTTTCATCTAAGTATCCGGATAATAATTCAATGGCAGGTTTTAAGGATGTATTTTTGAACGCCTCTTGAATCAGAGTGTTTAATACATCGCCTGATGATACATCATCCATAACTTCAAAGTGAGGGCTGATGCCGGCCTCTAATGGAAAACGTTTTAAAATGGATTGGGAAAAACTATGAATAGTCATAATCTTCATACCACCTGGTGTTTCCAATGTTAGAGCAAATAATCTGCGAGCTCGTTCTAATTGGTCAGTGCTCACCTCATCACCCGTGAGTTTTGATATCTCATCGGCCAATTGTGTATCCGGCATAATCACCCATGATTTTAATACCTTGTTAATGCGGTTAGTCATTTCAGCCGCAGCCGTTTTGGTAAAGGTTAAACACAAAATCTTTTCCGGATGACCAGATAACAGCAATAAATTCAATACTCTATCCGTTAATACCTTTGTTTTTCCCGATCCTGCCGAGGCCGATACCCAAACAGAGCTGAGGGGATTACTGGCACGTCGTTGTTCTTTGTTTACATCAATCATCTTGCTGTTCCTCTTCATCCTCACCGCTCAGCCATTCTTTGGCCCGAGATAAATGTTCATAATCATTATATCGTGGGGCAATTTTAGGGGCCGGACACGATTCATAAGCCACATTTTCATCATTAAAAACAGTAATCAGTTTTTTTAGACCTAAATAAGCCGTTTCAATAACGGTATCTTCATCTGATTTTTTATTCATTACCGATGTTATTTTAGCATTTTGTGTTTTAGCCGCTAATCGCCAATAAGCCAAATCAGACACATGACGTTTACCAATTTCTTGAAATCCACCCTGAGTGAGTAAATACCCTTCCAGAGGTAATTGTGGAGCAAATCCGGCATGAACTTCTTTCGCCGTAGGTGGAGTTCCGGTTTTATAATCAATGATTTAAACACTACCATCGTTCATTAAATCAATTCGGTCGGCAATTGCCGATAATGTAAAAGGTCGTCCGGTTATATCTTCAATCACGCATTCTGCCGTTTGTTCTACAAAACTGGTCTTGACACGATCAATGCGTTCGGTTTGTCGGTTAATGAACCAAGTGGCAATAGCCTTAAATTTAGGCATATAAAAAGCCAAATCCCCTTCATTAAAACCGGCAGCTGTTAAGTTTTTCAATCCCAAATTAATTAAAGATTGTAAATCTAAAGAATGAGGATTTTGTGCAACAAAACATTCTAAGGCTTTATGGACGGCATTTCCAAATATTTGTTGTTTTTGAGGCGATTCCAACGGATTTAATGGATACAGTTTTAATATATATCTGGCATAAATGGCATAGGGATCACGCATCCATAATTCAATTTTTGTAACCGATAATTTTTGAGGTCTGGCCTCTAAAGGTGGTTTAGGGGCAGGGCGAACAATGGCCTCAGTTTGTGTTGGCGTATCTAACAATCTGGCCGGTGTTTTATTTAAATGCCACGTAATATTGGCCGCCGTTAACACAGCCTCCATACGTGATAAGAACCGTGACGGAATAGTCGGTGCACCGTCATTTTTTAAACTGCGCGTTAAGTATACCTCTTTGGCACAAAAACAACCGGCAAAATCCATAGCAGCAACTGCAATTTTATTTTCGGGAGCCGGTAATCCTAACGCTTGTCTCATCGGTCTATTTAACCAAGGTCCCGTATCCGGTAATTGGGGAAAAGTCCCTTCATTTAATCCACCTAAAATAACAACATCCGGCCGATGAAAACGTGCCTCAATTGGCCCCAAAATATCTAATCTGGGATGCATACCGTATTTAGGACGTACCGTTAAAGAAGACATTAGGATTTCTAATACTTTTGGATAAAAAACGGGTTCAATATCTCCCAATAAATCGGCATATTCAAACAGTTCCGTAAAGAATGTATAAGCCACTTGTCCGGCTTCATTACTCCATAATCGTTCATAGCCTAAGCGGTCATGACTGGTAGCTAAGGCCTCAGCCATTTCAATATGCGTTCGCAACAACAAAGAAAACGGTGCCAAACGATTTGGTGTAAACAGTTGATATAATTTTGATAAATCTGTCTTTGTTTGATATTCTAGTTTAATATTATTCTTTCGGGCAATTTGCTCGGCTTTTTTTATTTTTAATCTGAGCATCGTTGGATTAATACCATCTGCACTAAGCGGATGTTTTAACAAAGCCAGCAAATTGTTACCATCTTGAGGAGTTAAGGCTACATTTGATAAAAGAGATAAATAAATCCCGATAGGCGTTTGAGATAAAGGAACACCGGCAGAATCATCCAATTCAATACCCCATCTTTTCATTTCAACGGATACCCGTCTTGCAAGAGAGCGGTCTGTTGTTACAAAAGCGGCTGTTTTTTCTGGCGTTTCCAGTACCTCACGCAAAATTAACGCAACGGTTAATGCTTCTTGAGCTGTATTTTCACAATCATATCGTTTAACATGGGCTAAGGCCTCTGGCGTAATTCCTTGCACAAATTGCCAGCTGTCTGTTTCCTCTGCCGGCTTTAATGTTTCGTGCATTAACAGTTCGGCTTGTGAGGTACCTGATGATAAATTAGTTAACTCATTTGGCTTAACATTCAAAGCATCCAGTAATCGTTTTAACGGATATTGCGCGTGAATAGGAGGTAAATCATCAAATTCTTTTGTGGTTAAGCGTGTGTCTGTGCCATCTAAAAATAATGTACCATTTGGTAAAGCATTAATGACTTTAGCTAATTCAATCACGGCTGGGATAGCGCCATCAAATCCCGCCATAATAATTTGATGAGAGGGCAGTGTATTTTGCCATTTTTGAGCATATGATTTAATCATACGAATGGTATAATCCATTTCATCTATTTGCCCATATTCAGCTAAAAGATTAGGCCAAACCGTATGAATAATATCTAAAAACAGGGCTGTTTCATTCCAATGATCTGCAAATTGTTTTTCTTGAACCAAAGTGGTTAACTGACTAACATCAGATTCATATTGATAAAATTCGTCTAACAGCTCTCCTAACCCAACGGCGACCATAACCGCTTTATCAATACTCGTGATATTGGGTTTTGCTAAACATAATTTTGCCAATAAAAATGTTCTGTTTAATTTAGACATTTTAGGTGGTAAATCTTCATCTAAATTATCCATTTCATATAACGGGGTCAATTTCGGCAGTAAAAGAGAATGGCTCTTACTGGCTCTTAAAAATGATTCTTTAACCGTTAAACACGCCCGACGAGTAGGCAAAATAATTTCGGTATTGGCCATATCAAACGGATTGTTTTTATGTTTATCTAAAATAAAAGCAGTTAATTTATCGGCAAAATCATCACCAAGAGCAACAGAATAAATCATGAGTGATATTGCTCCTGTGCTATTGCTAAAGCCTCGGGTGTATTTAAATTAAACCAAATGCCATCATGGATAATATGGGCCAGTCGTCCCTGTGATTGAGCAATGTCATATAAATCCCGAGAGGAAAACGGCCCGTCGGGAGCATTCTTAAATACACGAGGATGCATAATTTGAACCGACATAAAAAAGTAAGGAGCCGTTTGTTCATTGGGGCGGATACGTCTTAATTTCCCATCTTCAATAAAGTAATTTCCTTTTTGGGTATCTCCTCGGGAAGCAGACATAGGCGCAATCGCCAATAAAATATCCATTGTATCCGGATTCCAAGCTTCGGCCATTTTTTGCATTAAACTGTCGGTAGGTTCGGTCCATAATGGATCTCCATTTAACACAAAAAAACCATTTTCTCCTCCACGTTCTAATAGTAAAGGAAGGGCTTTTTTTACGCCTCCACCGGTTTCTAAGGCCGTTTGTTCATCTGAAAAAGTAAAGCAAGCATCGGTACGCTGTGATAAGGCTTGCTTTATCATATCGCCTTTATAGCATGTATTAACTACAATATCCGAAATACCATAACCGACGATTTTATCTGTAATATGGTGTATCATTTCACGCCCTTGCACCTTTAACAATGGTTTAGGCGTTTCATCCGTCAGTTCACGCATTCTGACACCTCGGCCAGCAGCCAATATCATAGCGGTTTTTATTTGCATTACATATCCTTAGTCAAATCAATTTGTCGTAATGAGGCGGGAACATATTTATCAATCCACGCTTTCAAGCGTTCGCATTCTGGTGCCTTCAGGCAATTTTCAATTAATGTCCATACAAACGGCACATAGCGAACATATTTATCTTTGCCATCTTTAAACCAATATCTGGTAAATTGTCCAACTACTTTGATGTGGCGTTGTAAAGCCACAAGATTGCTTAAAGACCGAATACGAGGGGTATTTAATTCAGGAAAAGCCCCAAAATATAAATCTAACATTTCGGCTTTGATATCAGATGGTACATACCGACGTTCGTCTTCAAGCAAGGTCATAATATCATAGGTAGCGGCTGTTTTACGAATATCTTGAAAATCAATAACCCCACAGGTATCATCAGGTGTTAAAATTAAATTATCCACATGATAATCGTATAGGGCATATCCTCTAGGGATTTCATGCATTTGTGAAATTAAATCACGCCAAATAGTATCATATTCGGCCATTTCATCCGGCGTTAATTCAATTTTAGACACATATTTCACGACCCATTGAGGCAATAACCGAATATCGGCCATCATTCGTTCATCGTCATACACTTGCTCGTGTTCTGGGGCTATAGCAAATCCTGAATGAGTTTTAATTAAACTTTCTGTCGCCAGTTTATATAATTTGCGTGCATCGTAACCACTGTCTAATAAACGAGTAAAACTGTTATCACCCAAATCTTCTAACAATAACAGACCATTTTCAATATCTTGCGCATAAATTTCGGGAGAGTGTACCCCTAAATTTCGTAAAATCGTATCAACCAAAATAAAACGATCGACTAATACTAATTGAGCCGGTAAATAATCATGCGGATTTTCTGGAGGAGGGGCATCCATCAAGACCGCCGTTTTACCCTCTTTAAAAACACGATCATAACTGCGCAGTGAAGCATCTCCGGCCAAAAAAGAACGGGTAGCATCACCCCATCCGGCCTTTGTCAAAAAGGCGTCAATGATTTCTTGTCTTGTCATGCATTCTCCTTAATTGTGATTACTCTGGTGTCGTCTTTTATTTCAAAAAAGATATCTATATGTTTACGGGGTAAAACACCTTTAATTTTGTCAGGCCATTCAATAAATGATACCCCTTCGGCAAAGGCATCTTCAATACCGATTTCATAGGCTTCCTGAGGTGATTTTAACCGATACATATCAAAATGATAAATGTCAAAATTCGGTGTTTCATAAGTTTGCAGTAAAGTAAAAGTCGGGCTGGGAACTTCTTTTTGTCCGATTAACGATTGGATAACACCTCGTGTAAAAGCAGTCTTACCAACCCCTAATGTACCATGTAAGGCAACAATATCACCAACCTTTAATGTTTTGGCGAAATCGGCCGCAAAGTTCAATGTTTCTTGTTCATTGTGGGAGATAAATACACTCATTTAAATAATCCTTTTAAAAAGCCACCTTCCTTATGCGGTGCACCATATCCTGTCTGACTTTGTCTATACTCCCAAGGGGCCACAAATGTACCGCTCCACAACCCCTCCTCTGTTTGACGAGCCTGATTTTCATAAGGAATATAGACATCTGATACCTTTCTATCGGCAACAGCCCAGCCAACTGATACCATTGTGGCACCGACATCATATCCTTGAATTTCACAAATGGCGTAGAACTTTGAAGGCGCATACGGAGCAATCAATTGACAGGAAACGGTTTTATTGAGCAATAATTTTTCCAATTTTTTCTTTGCCGTTCGGCCGCAAGGATATTTTTCACTGCGTTTTGTTAAACATGTTTGAGACATATCTGGTGCATCAATACCATATAATTTTAAAGTCATCTTATTCATCACAAACATCGTTCCGGACAAAACCTTTGATACCGTTCCCGTCATTATTTGAGGTTCAGGAGGAACTGTTTCTTCCTTTTGAGACGTTGTTTTTATTTTTGAGGGTTCTAGGGCTTGAGTAGTTGTTGAATTTCCAGCAAAAACACCTTTGATTTTTCCCCACCAAGAGGAGGACGTTGTATCTAGTTTACCAGGAATACCAAAGGATTTTTCCTTAGCTTCATAAAAGGCCGTCGTTGTTGTTTGAACAGCCGATTGCCCCTTTTGCCACACAAGAGTACACCCACGCACGCAAAGTAAAATAACACCACCAATTAACAAGATAATAACGACAACCTTAATGAATACTAATCCGGCCGTTAATGTCATTTTTGCCAAAAAGAATAACAAAAAGCCAATAAAAACAATAGCCCCCATTCCCACAAAAGTGGTCATAGCCGATCCGGTTCTGTATCCGAAATATCCCATAATAATGGACCCCAATAACATTGCCCATAAGGTAATTCTCAACCACATAATACCCTCCTGTTTTTCTTTTTATCATAGTATGAATTAGATGCAAAAATCAATCTTTATTTTAAGGCTGAGTATGAAATTTTTATCCTTTTGAATAAAAAATATTGACAATTACTAAAAAATACCATATTTTTAAAGGTGTAGCCATTATGCTTGAACAAAGGAAATGCCCATGAAATTCATTCATAATCGTGATAAAGATGGTATAAATATCTTAAGTGCTAACCATCAACTTATTTTAAAAATAATCGGTCATCCCTTGCTGTTTTGCCAACAACACAGCGGTTGGTTTTTAGCCTGTGGTAAAGAAACAATCCAAATAGATATGAATTCACATAACAATAATGAGGCCACATTAGATATTTTTTACCGTAAAAAACATATTCTGTCTTTTACGGATGAAACGCCGGAACGACCGGCTTGCTTACTGATTTACGATGAATTACCATCTTTGGTGAAAGTTCCCGAATTATCAGATATTCAAAAAAATAAGTGGATTTTGATGGATTACCGAGAACAAAATGACGGTGCTTTATATCCGAATAAAGTACGAATACAAAAACCCCAAAAAATCAAATTGCATACCCCAAGACCAACGAACAAAAAAGCCCGCTTTCGCGAGCTTTGATTTTAAATAAAAACTTTAATTTTCTTTTTTATCTTCTTGATTCTTAAGTTTTTTGTGATATAACATCGCAAAATCTACTGGATTGATTTGAAGAGGAGGCAAACCGGCTTCACGTGTAATATTGGCGACAATAGCTCGGGCATACGGGAATAACATATGCGGAATTTGCACAATCAATACCGGTTCTAAATGTTCAGCTGGCACGTCAGCGGCCACTAAAGCCCCATACAATAATTCACAAATAAAGATTTCCCGATTATCGTCCGGACGTTTTGCCGTTCCTTTTATATGCAAATCAACGGAAAACATTTTCGGATTATCTGTTTTATTGACACGAACATCAATATTTACAGTAATAGCCGGAGCACTTTTTAAATCACCTAAAATATGAGGTAAATTAGGGGCTTCAAAAGATAAATCCTTAATATATTGACTGATAATTTGAACGGAAGGCGTTTGATTGGTGTCATTTTTTGTCATTTTAAAAAATTCCTCTTGAAAAAAAATTAATTATCGGCTTATATATATACAGTTATTTTTTTTAAATGTAAATCAAACAAAGAGGAATTTGAAAATGTCCCCGGAATATATCGGATTATTATTGATTATCGGCTATTTAGGATGGAAATTATTTGGTGCCATCAGCAAAGAGGATAACGCTGTTGCTACCGCTTCAGCGGCTGTTAAGAATGCAAAAATACCGGCAAGTATAACCTATCGCATGCAAAAACCAAAAGTTATTTGGGATGATGATGAGTTTTTACAAGGGGCAAAAATTGCTTTTCACATGATTTCTTCAGCCTTTGCAAACGGCAAGAAAAAAGAACTCAAAATTATGCTGGCCCCACAGGTATACGATACCTTTGTGAAAGAAATTGATGACCGTGAAAGCAAAAAACAACGTCTTGATTTTTCTTTAATTTGCGTTAATTCTGCCAAAATTTTAAAAAAAGCAGAAGCCGTTCGTGAGGTAACAGTTCAATTTATTTCGGAACAAGTCAATATTTTAAAAGATGAACAGGGTAATGCCGTAGAAGGCGATCCAATGAATGTTTCCGTTATGCGTGATACTTGGACATTCCGTAAAAAGAAAAATGATACATGGATTGTGTGTGCGACAAAAAGTGAGGCAAACCATGCATAAAATTTTAATGGCCAGTGTCGGCATTTTATTGTTGTTAAGTGGATGTAGTAGTCATGATTTATCAAAAGGGCGGGCTTTTTCCTTGTCAGAAAGGTCATTTTCCGACTTAAAAGGGTGGGAAGATGATAATGTGCGTGAGGCAATGCCGGCATTAATACGTTCGTGCCATAAAGCAACTGGTGGGTGGAGAAATTTTTGTCAAGGGTTGCAAGGGTATCGTTTTTCTTCTACGGCTAAAATCAGATCGTATTTGGAAGATAACTTACAACCTTATGCCGTAACGGCTTATGGTTCTGAAAACGGTAAAATAACAGGATATTATGAAGCAGAATTAACCGGTACTCGCACACAAGTGCGTGAGACACAAGTGCCGATTTATGGTGTTCCTCGCGGATACAGAAACGGTGATAAATTGGAAACGCGTGAAGATATTGAAGATACCGAAAATTATGCACCGATTATTGCGTGGGCGGATGATCCGGTGGAATTGTTTATTTTACATATTCAAGGGTCCGGCAGAATGCAAACACCAACCGGAGAAATTAAATTGGGATATGCTGGTAATAATGGTCGTTCCTTTAAAGCGTTAAGTCAAATTTTACGAGATGAAGGTATTAAACCAAGCGGTGGATATTCTATGCCGGCCATGAAAAAATGGTTGCAAGATAATCCCAAAAAGGCGCGTCGTTTAATGGCTGAAAATCCACGGTATATTTTCTTTAAAGAGGTGCAAGGAGACTCTCCTTATGGTTCAGCCGGTGTTGTTTTGACACCTAAGCGTTCTGTGGCAGTTGATAAAAATTACATTCCGATGCATACGCCGTTATGGTTGGAAACAAAAACGCCAAGTGGTGAAAAACTCAATCAGCTGGTGGTTGCTCAAGATGTTGGAAATGCCATTACCGGCGGTATTCGTGCTGACTTTTTCTGGGGCCATGGTGAAGAAGCCTTTAACAATGCCGGACGGATGAACAGCCGTGGTAAATACTATCTGTTATTACCTAAGTAGAGCGCTCTATGAACGATTTTTCTTTATGGGAAGAGATAAAAAAGACAATTACGCCTTTAACCGGTAAGGGAGTTGCCCGTTTATTCCATAAAGAAGTGCCACAAAGGTTGCGAGTCCGTCGTATTCCGGCCCCAGAGTTATCATATACATTGAATTTGCATGGGTTAACCGTTGCAGACAGTTATGAGGCGGTGAAAAAGTTTATCATTCGTCACCAAAATTTAGGATCAAAAAAAATCACAATTATTACGGGGAAAGGATTAAAACGGGTAGGGGCCATCAAAAAAGAAATCGTTTTATGGTTTGATACGCCTGTATTTAAGGATAAAATAGCGTCTTATTCATGGAAAAATGATGGAGGGGCATTGGATATTGTGCTAAAAAGGATAAAAAAATGACAGAACAAATTGTAATGGGAATTGAATCCAGCTGTGATGAAACAGCCTGTGCTTTGGATAATGATCACGGGGAAATTGTATCCTCCGTTGTTTGGTCGCAATATGATGAGCATCGTCGTTTTGGAGGTGTTGTTCCGGAAATTGCGGCTAGAGCCCATTTGGAAAAATGTGATATTTTAATTAAGGAAGCCTTAGATAAAGCCGGTAAAAAATTTGAAGATTTATCGGCTGTTGCCGTTGCCGGAGGACCCGGCTTAATTGGCGGTGTGTTGGTTGGTGTTATGACGGCTAAGGCTATTGCTTTTTGCCATAATTTACCTTTTATCGCCGTCAATCATTTGGAAGGACACGCCTTAACCGCCCGATTATCCCATCCGGTTCAATTTCCGTACTTGTTGTTGCTAACTTCAGGGGGGCATTGTCAGGTATTAATCGTTGAAGGTGTCGGAAAATATAAAAAATTAGGGGCCACGATAGATGATTCGGCCGGAGAAGCCTTTGATAAAGTGGCTAAAATGTTGGACATTGGATACCCTGGCGGACCTAATTTGGAAAAACGGGCTAAACTTGGAGATGCTAAACGCTTTCAATTTCCGGTGCCGATGCGTGGACGGGCAGGGTGTGATTTTTCCTTTTCCGGCTTAAAAACGGCCGTTCGTGTATGTATTGAACGCCAAGATACGTTAACCGAGCAAGACAAAAATGATATTTGTGCCAGTTTCCAATTAGCCGTCATTAAGCAAGTGGAAGATCGTCTGAAACATGCTATCCAAACATTTAAAGAGTTATATCCCGATGCAAAGGATTTAGTTGTTGCCGGTGGTGTAGCCGCCAATACAGCCCTTAGAACAAAACTGCAAGAAATTGCCAATAAAAATAAGCTCATCTTTTCGGCTCCTCCCATTCATTTGTGTACCGATAATGGTGTTATGATTGCGTGGGCAGGTATGGAACGCCATAAACAAGGATTATATGATACTTTTGATTTTAAGGCGCGCCCCAGATGGCCGTTAGATACCTTATAAAAAAGGCTTGACACATACTTACAGAAAGCCTATATTCATTTCAAAGAAAGGAGAAAATACATGCAAATCGTTAATGATAATAATTTTGAAACAGAAGTGCTGAATGCCGATAAACCTGTTTTGGTTGATTTTTTTGCCACTTGGTGTGGGCCTTGTCGTCAAATGTTGCCGATTGTAGAAGAATTATCTGAAGAAATGGCCGAAAAAATTAAAATTGTTAAAGTAGATGTTGATGAAGCCCCGAAAACACCGGAAAATTATGATATTCAATCTATTCCGACGTTGATTTTATTCAAAGGCGGACAAGTGGTGGATATAAAAACGGGCGCCATGCCAAAATCTCAATTAATTGAGTGGATTAATTCAAAAATTTAAAGTTTTTATTTAAGCGTAATTTGCCCGTCTTTGACGGGCTTTTTTTTGTATCTACTTTTATTTACTTGATAAGTTTATGAACTAAGCCCACTTGTATTATATGTAAGGCAACAATGATTATGGGGGCGATATGAAAATAACCATTTTACGAGATATTTACCGAAAAAGACACTCTCGCCGTTGGAAAAAACGATTAACATTTTATGCCTTTATATTACTGATTTTATTAATCGCCATTATTGTGGTGGCTTAAAAAAAGATACTCACGCACCGTGAGTTCAAAACCACAGCCTTTCCATCATAAAAAATACCCCCCGAAAAATCGGAGAGTATTTTTTATGGCGGACGGGGTGAGATTCGAACTCACGGTGGAGTCACCCCCACGCCGGTTTTCAAGACCGGAGCCTTAAACCACTCGACCACCCGTCCATATTACATAAGTTTTCATGAAAGATGGTCTTTCTATGAAAACCGGCTGACGACTACGTCGCCCACGCCTCAATTTGTCTGCCTGACGGCATTCTCTCGGGGCTTGTTGCCCCTCGGTCCAAGACCGGAGCCTTAAACCACTCGACCACCTATCCTTTAATTTTGTGTCTGTGATTTTTAAGACTTTCATATAATGCACGAAAAAAAATAAAAAATCAAGTGATTTTTTTATAAAAATAAGTTATGATGTAAAGATAAATGAGGTAAAAATGAAAAAACAAATAAAAAACAATATATTATCTTTTTTTGTCAGTTGTGCAATTATGGGGGCAAATTCGGTATCTTATGCGCAAAATACCATAAATACCACTCAAGATACGACAATTCAGATTCAAAATGATGCTTCTTTTGAAGAATGGAAAGCGGAATTTCGTACGCATGCTTTATCTGAAGGAGTGGACGAATCGTTTTTAGATAAAATGCTGCCTAAAATGGCATTATTACCTCATGTTATCGAATCGGATAAAAAACAACCCGAATTTCGTTTGACGTTTTGGGATTATACAGACAAAGTATTCTCTCAAAAACGGTTAAAAGACGGGCGACAAATGATGAAAGAATATGCCGATTTGTTAAATAAAGCCGAACAAAAATATAAGGTACCAGCCAAATATATTACAGCGTTTTGGGGATTAGAAACGGCGTATGGAACATATAAAGGCAATGTTGATACGTTAAATGCTTTGACAACACTGGCTTATGATAAACGACGTCGCACTTTCTTTACCAAAGAATTAGTTGCCTTTTTAAAAATTATGCATCAAGAAAAACTAACAGATGTTAAAGGCTCTTGGGCTGGTGCTTTTGGGCATTTTCAATTTATGCCGACCACATTTGCCGCCTATGCCGTTGATGGAGATGGAGACGGCAAACGAGATATTGTGAACAGCTTGCCTGATGCCGTGGAATCTGCTGCAAATTATCTGTCTAAAATAGGGTGGAATGATGCCGTTAAATGGGGACGAGAAGTTAAGATCACTCAAGCATTAAACTGGGATGATATCTATGATAATCCGATTAAACCAATTCGGGAATGGAAAAAACAAGGTGTTCATCCAGCCAATGGCATGCAGTGGCCGTCCAGTTTTGAATTTGTTCAAGCGCGTCTTGTTTTACCAATGGGAATAGAAGGGCCTATCTTTTTAGCCTATCATAATTATGATGTAGTTATGAAATGGAATCGGTCTAATTTATATGCTTTGGCTGTTGGATTACTCTCTGATGCTTTAATTATGGGAAACTATCATATTTATACCCCAAGAAAAAATATGCCATTTTCCTATGAACAAGCTAAAGAAATTCAAGAATTATTAACTCAAAAAGGGTACTATACAGGTACGGCAGATGGTATTTTAGGGCGAGGTTCTCGGAAAGCTATCAGAACTTATCAAAAGGATAATAATTTGCCGCAAGATGGATATGCAACAAAAAAATTATTAAATAAAATAAGGGGGATATAACAAATGGTTAAAGTTTTAAATCATATTTTTGTCGCTTCACTTGGCATCTCTTTGCTCAGTGCTTGCACAGATAATGGGTTGTTATTTCGCTCGTTTGGAACATATGACACCAATGAAAATGCCATTACTTACAAAGTTGGGGAAAAATATCAAATTAAAGAGGTTTGGGAGACACCGAAAGAAGATTATTCTTATTCTGAAACGGGAATTGCCGGATGGTATCAAGAAGAAAATGGAGCCCTCACTGCAAATGGAGAAAAATATGATGACGAGGTTATGAGTGCGATGCATAAAACCTTACCATTACCCAGTATTGTACGTATTACAAATTTAGAAAATGGTAATGTGGCGATTGCAAGGGTGAATGAACGAGGTCCTTATGTCAATAATCGCTTGATTGATGTATCTCAAAAAACGGCGGAAGCTTTAGAGTTTAATATGGTGGGGACAACTATGGTGAAGGTTGAAGTTTTGCCTGATGAAAGCCGTAGATTAAAACAAGAAATTTATCAAGCCAACGGAATACCTTTAGAAGAGGCACTGTTAAACGAGGAATCCGTTATTTCATCTCAAGTCCAAATAAATACCTTAAATGAAGCACCTAAGCCTTTGTATCAACCGAATGAAGAAAATACAATTTTATATGCCGGTAATAATATCATACCAGCGTCGGCTGATGTACCTAACCCTAGCATTGTATCTATTACAAAACCGGCTGAAGTGCCTGATAATCCGGTAAAAGAAGCGATAATATCGCCGACTAGTCAAGATTTTATCTCGGCAGAGCCAAAACTCATTACTCCTATCAGCGGGCATTATATACAAGCCGGGGCTTTTTCCAATCCTCAAAATGCCGAAAATTTGAAAAAATCTTTAGAAAGCTTTGGGCCGGTTCAACTCTACGAAACATCCGTTAATGATAAAACACTCTTGCGTGTTCGGATGGGGCCTTTTGAAAACGAAAAAAATGCTCAAGAATTACTTGAAAAATTAAAAACAGCAGGGTATAATCAAGCCAAAATTATTTATGAACCATAAGAAAGGACAAAAAATGCGTCAATATTTATTGCTTACAGTATGTGGATGCTTTATATCATTATCGGCCAGTGCTTTTGAAACACATGCCAAATATGCTTACTTAATTGATGCCGACACAGGCTATGTGATGTATGATAAAGCTTCTGACATGGCAATGGCACCAGCCTCTATGAGTAAATTGATGACAGCTTATATGGTTTTTGACGCTTTAAAATCCGGTAAAATTACATTAGAAGATGAATTCACCGTTTCTGAAAACGCATGGCGTAAAGGGGGCGTTAAAAGTGGTAGTTCTACCATGTTTTTAAACCCTGGGCAAAAGGTAAAAATTAAAGACTTATTACGTGGTATTATCGTCCAATCCGGTAATGATGCCTGTATTGTTGTCGCCGAAGGATTGGCAGGCAGCGAAGAGGTTTTTGCCTCATTAATGACGCAAAAGGCCAAAGAAATCGGTCTTGAAAATTCTACATTTGCCAATGCAACGGGATTGCCTCATAAAAATCATTTGATGAGTTCAAAGGATTTAGCGGTGTTGGCACAAGCTATTATTCGTGATTTCCCCGAATACTATTCCATTTATTCAGAAAAAGAATTTACTTATAATAAAATTAAACAAGGCAATCGCAACCCATTATTATATTCTATGGATGGGGCAGATGGTTTAAAAACCGGACATACAGAGGCGTCCGGTTATGGATTAACAGGCTCAGTCAAAACACCGGACGGCAGACGTTTGATTATGGTGGTTAACGGATTAAAATCTATGAAAGCCCGTAGTACAGAATCTCAAAAATTGATGGGATATGGATTAGCCGGTTTTGAAAATGTTGTTGTTTTTGACAAAGATACCGTTGTAGATGAAATACCGGTTTGGTACGGGACAAGTGAAACGGTTAAAGCTATTCCTGCACAAAAAACAGTTATGACGATTGAACGAGGTAAACAAGGGGGTGTTGTTTCCAAAGTTATTTATGATTCACCTATTGTTGCTCCGATTGCAAAAGGACAAAAAATAGGGCAATTAGTCATTCAAACCGCAGATAATCAAACACGTTCGTTAGATTTATTGGCTCAAGAGGCCGTTGAAAAAGTCGGATATTTTGGTAAATTAAAACGCATTGTTGCCGGATGGTTAGGAAAATAAGGTATGACAAAAGGATATTTTATTACATTTGAAGGTGGAGAAGGGTGTGGTAAATCCACGCAAATTAAGTTATTTACCGAGTATTTGCAAAAAAAAGGAATACCTTGTTTATTAACCAGAGAACCTGGAGGCAGTCAAGGCGCTGAAGAAATCAGAGCCTTATTATTGAAAGGCGATACCTCAAAATGGGATAAAATAACGGAAATTTTACTTTTTTCAGCGGCTCGTCGTGATCACTTAGTCAAAAAAATATGGCCAACCTTAGAACAGGGGACGACAGTTATTTCGGATAGATTTGCTGATAGCACAATGGCTTATCAAGGATATGGATATGGTATTAATGAAGCCAGTATTCAAATGGTTAATGATACCTATAAAATGATTGCCGGTGATTTTGAACCGGACTTAACATTCATTTTAGATATTGCACCGGAAGTTGGTATTAATCGTTCCATGGCACGCAGTGGTAATGATGAACAACGGTTTGAACATATGGATTTAACTTTTCATCATAATTTAAGAAACGGTTTTTTAAAAATTGCCTCACAAAATCCCAAACGATATGCGGTAATTGATGCCTCCGGCAGTATTGACCAAGTACATCAAGAGATTATCAAACAATTTGAAGAGCGTTTATGACAGATCCCAAAGAACAAATAAAATCCATTTTAAAACAAGGAAAAATGACCGGTTCATGGATGATTATCGGTCCGTATGGGGTTGGTAAAAAGGCCTTTGCAAAAAGCTTGTGCGCTTTTTTGTTAACCGGTAATTGGGATTATAAACTTGATTTTCATCCAGATATCAAATGGGTAGAACGCTCACTGACCGAAGAAGAAAAAAAAGAAACGGTTAAGGCTATTTTGGCCGGTAAGGAAGTATCTACCTCGGATGAGGGCAGAGCTAGAAAAAAAGAAATTACCGTTGATGATATTCGGGACGCCTTAAAATTTTTATCTTTAAAATCATCAGGAAAGAATTTAAGAATTTTAATTGTTAATTTGGCTGACGAAATGAATGAAAATGCAGCTAATGCTTTGCTGAAAATGCTAGAGGAACCTTATCCGAATACGCTCATTTTGTTGCTGTGCCAAAATACGGGGC
>JAFTHM010000153.1 GCA_017457425.1 Alphaproteobacteria bacterium | reverse complement strand
TTAGACCCAATTGCCGATAAATTATTGGTCGGTGCCACTTTATTGATGTTGGCCTACTCCGGGCGTTTAGGTGATTTCGGTATCGTACCGGCCGTTGTTATTTTATGCCGTGAAATTTTGGTATCGGGCTTGCGTGAATTTTTGGCAGAAATCAATGTCGGCTGTCCGGTTACCAGATTGGCCAAATGGAAAACTGCTTGCCAAATGGTGGCCCTGCCGGTTTTGATGGTTGCCAATGTATACACCGGTTTTTGGGGCGGATGTTTGTGGACTCTCGGTATGTTTGCTTTGTGGGGAGCGGCGACATTGACCGTTATGACCGGATACGATTATTGGAAATCCGGCCGTAAATATATGGACGAAGAATAAAGATAAGGGAGGCTACGGCCTCCTTTTTTTTACGCCCCCCCCAAAAAAAGTGGACACTCCTACACAATCGCTCTCTCATAAAAAAGCCTCTCCAAACGGAGAGGCTTTCATAAAATCCAAATTCGTTAAGATTAACGAGAGTAGAATTCCACCACCAAATTCGGCTCCATTTGTGTTGCATATGGAACATCGGCCAATTTCGGTACACGAATGAATTTGCCGGTAAAGTTTTTAGCATCCACTTCCATATAATCAGGAACTTCACGATCTGTCGCAGCGCCGGCTTCAATCACAAAAGCCATTTCTTTAGCTTTGTTACGAACGCTGATTTCATCGCCCGGTTTAACCATATAGGACGGAATGTTTACTTTTTTACCGTTTACCATCACGTGGCCGTGGCTGACGAATTGACGAGCGGCGAACACGGAAGATACAAATTTCATACGATAGACAACGGAATCCAAACGGCATTCCAAAATACCGATTAAGTTTTCGGATGTATCGCCTTTACGACGAATAGCTTCGGCATAATATTTACGCAATTGTTTTTCAGATACGTTACCGTACACGCCTTTTAATTTTTGTTTAGCGTGCAATTGAACACCGTAATCTGTCGGTTTTTTGCGGTTGGCACCGTGTTGACCCGGACCATAATTTCTTTTGTTAACAGGACTTTTAGCTTTGCCCCACAAGTTTACGCCTAAGCGACGATCAATTTTAAATTTAGAACTTAATCTTTTTGACATTTTTTTGCCTTTCGTTATTGATTTCAATCATGAAATCAGTTGTTGCCCCGATAGTCTTTTGTCAACGGATTTTCCGTACAAAGCGTGGTATCCGGCTCATTCCGCATACCCACATTCTCAGGGATTAGGGCTATACTTATACACAAAAAAAATCCGTTTGTCAAGCAAAACCTAAAAAACGGATTGATTTTTAAGAAAAACGTTTAACCTTTCGGGAAAAACATAACGGTGAAATTATTTGCCACAAAGATAATGAACAAAATAATAAAGTATAAAACAGCCGTTTCAAATACCAAAACAACACGAGTCAACAAATCTTTTGCTGACAGACTTGTTTCTTGAACCGGAGTTTCAACACTTTTTTTTGCCACTGTTTTTTTTGTCTTTTGAGTTGCCATAATTTTGCCTCCTAAAAAATAAAGAACAAATTCACTGTGGCATAAAATCCCATGTTTGTCAATGCCAAAAGTGTTGTTTTATTCTTTTTTTAACGTTTTAATTAAATGCTGTACATCTTTTATCGCCATACAATCCGGATAAGCATTAAAAACAGAGAGCCGATTATCTAAGGCTTGTTTAACACATATATCTTCACGAATAATACCGACAAGAGGAGGAGGCGTTTTCATAAACTCATCACAGGCCTTAATAAGTGTATAATAAGTACGATTCCCCTCTTTTAAAGAAGATACCGCATTAATGACAATACCGACTTTAGTTGTCCGTCCTTTCTCAGACAACTCCTTTAACAGGGCATACGCACCAGTTAGAGAGGTTGGTTCATCTGTACAAAACAACAAAATTGTTCCGACATCCATAGAAAAAAAATCTGTCATAAGATTAGAGGAACTACCTAAATCTACAATCAGTGTATCATAGTGTGTCGCTAATAACATTAAATCATCTTTGATTAAATGAATACTGCCTGCCTCTAATGAGTGCAAGGAATACGAATCGGACCGGCCAGTAATCACATCAAATCCACTGGTTTTATAAGATACTATCGCTTTATTCATCGGCACTTTTGATGTTAAAACCCCACTGATATCATGGTACGGTGTTATCCCCAATTGCACATCAATATTGGCTAATCCCAAATCACCATCAAACAACAACACTTTTTGACCTGTATCTGCCAAAAGACTTGCCATCGCAACCGACACCCAGGTTTTGCCGTTACCACCCCCACCGGACATTAAAACAATAATATTTTGACCGCTGGTACGATGTAATGTTTTCAAAATAAATGATGAAGCCAAATCCGTCATGAGAGCAACTCCCGAGATAAAGGCGTTTTCATCAGTAAATCAGCTAACTTTTCGGCCGAAAAAGCTTCAAACAAATCGGTTGGCATCGGCCCCATACCATAATAAGTTAATGCCAATCCATTAGCAGTCGCATTTAAAATATTACCGTATACACCCGATACATCCAGTCTGGTTGCAATAAATCTGGAACATCCTAAGCGAACGAATTGGGTCGCAATATCGCCAGTTCCCAAACTATCTCACCCCGCCGGTAGAACCACCAGCGGCTCCACTCCAGAGCATAATTGTTTCAAATCCGCCCAAAAAGACATATCCACAGCACTCCATGGATTCAGACCCATCGAATCTATCAATATCAAATCACAGTCCGATCGCATTGTTTGAACAGTTTGATTCAGGTGGGTTAAATCATCCACCACCGTCAAAGCTACCTTCAATAAATCGGCTAAGGATTGTAATCCCTGAACGGCACCGGCCGTACGATTATCCAATGTGATTAACCCGACTTTGATATGTTGACGTTTAGCCATTAAAGCCCACTTAATTAAAGCCGTTGTTTTACCGGTTCCAGACAAGCCCGTTAATAAAAATGCCCGCTTTGTTTTAGCAATACCAATCGGTGAAAAGGTAAAAATACGCCTTAGCACATCCGTCAGTATTTGAGAAAACTCTCCTGCCAAATTTGCTTCCTTTAATATTTTTGCCGTTAATAACTCCGGCACCCGATGCAAACTCAATAAGGCACGCATTTTTTCGGCATTATCATTTTGAAACTGTCCTGTATTTTTTTGAAAGAGCGTTTGAGACAACACCGATTCGTTTTCATTTTCACCAATAGCAACGACCAATTGTATCCGACCATCGGATAATTTCAAAGAAGATACGATAACGGCCTCCTCACCCCATACATCACGCACTTCTTTCATGGCTTCGGGAACAGAGGATGCCGATATGGTCTTTAATCTCATTAAACGCCTCTTCTTATGACACCAAAGAGGTCAAAACAACACCGAATTGTTCACCCGTCAAGGTTAATTCCCCATGAGCGACCAAATGATTATTGACATACACATCAACGGGATCGCCGGCTTGCTTATCCAATGTCAACACATCTCCTTTTTTCAGCGCCATTAATTCACCCAACATCAAAGTAGCTTTACCCAACCCTACGGAAACTTGAACCGGTACATCACGCAAATTATCCGGCGCTGTGGACGAAACCGCTGGAGCGGCATCCGACACACCATGACCATTCACATTTTGCAAGGCCCGTCGGGTAATTTGTTGTAATTGAGCTTTTTGTTTTGAATTCATATCATCCTCACTTTGCCTTTGATACACTTATTTTCTTTTATTGAATTAGCTCTTGAGCCGTTCGCACCAATGTGTGCTGAGCCAAATCAATATCTTTTACTTTAACAGCCGATAATTTATTAATTTCTTTCAGAACACCGCCCCACACAGCCGGCGACATATTACGGGAAAAGGCATCTTTTAACTTTTCTGACGCTCCTTTAAGCGCATATATTACAACTTGTCTATCCGTTTTTTCCAACAATGTCCGAATGGATTTATCATCCCAATCGGCAATATCTTCAAACATAATCACACCGGCAGACAACTGACCGGCCAATTCCGGAGAGCGTTCAAATAATGTATTTAAAATATCTGTTTTACGATCCATTAAACTGATAATACCGGCGGCTTTTTCCTTACCTCCCATGCGAGGAGTCGTATGCAAAGCCTTTAGTTTTTCATCTAATCCTTGCTCAACACCAGCCAATATATCGGCATCTATGTTTTTAAGGGCCGTTAAACGCATTAAGACATCCATCGTCAAACTTTCGGAAAAACATCCGAGCACTTCACTGGCTTTTTCATTAGACAAGTGATACAAAACAACGGCAATTGTTTGCGGATATTCACCCGATAAAGCCGTCGCCAATTTTGCCGTGTCCGTTTGCTCTAATCTTTCCCAAATATTTTTACCGGATACCGGTGCATGAATTTGTTCCATCAAAGTAGACTTTTCGTCAACAGGTAAAACATTTTCCATTAAAGTTGCAACATAATCGGCGTTAACACATAAATCCCCATTTTGATGAAAACACGATAAAAAGGCATCAAAAACCTCTTGAACCGTTTCTCCACGAACACACCCAAGCTCCGCCATTGTCCGAGAAATATCAATAACTTCTTCATTTTTTAACTTCAAAAAGATTGGTTTTATGTATTCTTCCCCTAAAGCCAACAACAAAACAGCCGTTTTTTGAACACCACTTAAGCCGGTATCTGCCTCCGGACCATACAACCACTTGCGAATCGCCGAAATAACCTGAGGTTGTTTATAGGCAAATAAATTTTGTATCACACTTTTTTTACCTCCCGTTTCCACAGAACTTTTTGGTTCGACAGCTGAGGTATAGGGCGTACCGGAAACACACTGCGCACTTGGTTGCAACAATACATAAATCATCGGCAAAATAAAACGTATCAAAATCAAAACCGTCAATACGAAAAACAATACTAACAATGCCGATTGTACCACCAACGATTGACTAAATCCAAAGATTTTATCATCTGATGTTTTGATAAACGGCAAATTAATCAGCTCTAACGTATCCCCTCGTTCGGCCGAAAATCCCACCAAGGATTTAACCAACGTACGATAAGAGGCCATTTCAATTTCGGAACGGGGTTGATACAACGTATGCCCATTTGGTGTTTGAGTGGCATATCCGTCCACCAATACGGTTATGGACAGCTTACGAATCTGATAAGTATTTTGGGTATGATGTTTTATTTCGGATGAATATTCGTAAACTGCCTTTTCCTCGCTTAAGACTTCCCCTTCGGCTGTATCATATTGCCGTAAATGTTCTTTAACAACAGCCGTGCGAGGCAATAACGTATTTTTTTGAACGGTTTCTTCCCCTTGAACAACATCGGCAATAACCGAAACACTGACCGTATCGGGCCCAGATATTTTTTCCAGCGTTTGCTTGATTTTTTGACTGAGTTGTTCTCCAAGTCCTGCCGAAGAAGTGGTTTCATAAACGGACAAATCAAGGGTTTCATTAGGTTGTTTGGCGGATAGCTCTGCAATTTTGGGAATAAAAAAGCCCAACATTCCCAATATCAGAATGCTTAAAATTAAAACACTCAAAAGTTTAATAAACTCGGCCGTTTTTGACACGTTTATTTCCTTTTTATTCATCCGTTTTCATAAAACCCACCGTTATTGTGCCAAAAAAATAATAAAAAATTCGTTAATAAAAAGAACTATTTTTTATTTTTATGAAATATTATTTCTAAAAAATTCTCACCACCTCCCTTAAAAATGACTTTTATCTTGCCAAAACACCCTATTTATGATACAAAACAAACAATAAAGATTTTTAAAGAGCAAAACATCATGCAAATACCAACTGATGATTTTTTAACAAATGACACAGATGATACCGCAACGGTACCGATAATTTCTCCCGTTGTATCGGCTCAAGATAAAGGTATCCGCTTAGATAAATTTTTAGCCGGCTGTTTTTCTGATCTGTCCCGCAACCAAATTATCCGATTGATTAATGAAGAGGCTGTTTACCGCATGGGCGAAAAGCTCCCTTTTTGCGAACCCGATTATAAGGTCAAAGAAGGGGAACAATACACACTAACCCCACCCGATGCCGTACCGGCTATTCCCGAACCTGAAAACATTGCCTTAGACATTATATACGAAGATGAAGATTTACTGGTTGTCAACAAACCGGCTGGGTTAGTTGTTCATCCGGGGGCTGGCAATCCGACTGGCACTTTGGTTAATGCCTTGTTGGCTCATTGCCACGAGTCGCTATCCGGTATCGGCGGCGTTAAACGCCCCGGCATTGTACACCGTATTGATAAAGACACCAGCGGTATTTTAGTCGTCGCCAAAAATGATTTTACGCACATCAGATTATCCGAACAATTTTCACGTCATTCCATAGAGCGTATTTATGATGCTTTTGTTTGGGGATATGTTCGTAATTTAACCGGTGTGGTCAGCGGCAATATCGGTCGCAGTTCTACAAACCGTCAAAAAATGGCCATTGTCAAAACAGGGGGCAAACACGCAACCACCCATTACGAACGAGTTAACGTATTTGGCGGTGGATTAGCCAGCCATATCAAATGCGTTTTAGAAACAGGACGGACTCACCAAATTCGGGTTCATATGGCTTCACTGGGACATTCTTTGATTGGCGACCAATTATACGGCGTACCGACAAAAAATGCTCCGGAAGACATTAAGTACTTTCCTCGTCAAGCTTTACATGCCGGTTTTTTAGGTTTTACCCACCCCAGAACACAAGAACACTTAACTTTTGAAGTACCTATGCCGGAAGACATGGATAATTTACTTTATTCATTAGAAAATTTATAAAAAAATCAAAATTAATTCTTGTTTTTTTTAATGCAAAAGAGTATATTGGCCTTAAATTATAAACTTTAAAAGGGAAACTCACCATGAAAAAAGTCAAAAAATTCTTTGAAAACGGTCGAACCATGTTGGAAATGTTGGCGGTTTTGGCCATCATTGCCTCTATCGGCATTGGCATTAGCGCCGGTATCACACATGGGTTAACAGTATATCATGCCAGTATATTGCAAACGCAATTGCCTCAAATTAAAAAAGCCATTGAAAATACTTATTCATTTAGCCCTAATATAACGACTAAATACGCTAATATAGGTTCCCTCATTGGGGAACAATATACCAGCATGTTTGGTGATATTTTTGGCAAAGAAGCTTGTACAGATGCCGGATGTAAAACTGCCGGTGGACTATTATCTTTACATGCTATTGCAAATGGACGAGGGTTTAAAGTAACCTTTACCAATATGCCCAAAGGCATTTGCCAAGAATTGGCCGATGTTGCCCGTGGAGAAAATAATTCAATTCTTTCCAGTGGTTTCATTATGGCAAACTCTTGTAATGAAGACTCCAAACAAGAAATTGATTTCGCTACTATTACAGGGGAGTATGGAAACTGTCCCGGTAATCAAATATCAATAGATGGTAACTGCCAATGTTTACGGGCAAACGCTATTGGTGAAGAATGTGTATTACCGCAAAAAGAATCCACACCGATAACGACCACCACAACAACAGAAGCTATTATACCAACCAGCGTGTCAACAGATACCGAAAATGCCATGCTGACAACTTCTCTTACACTTGCTGTAGAATCAACCACTCCTATAACTCATAACTCTGATGCTGGCACAACGCCAACCGCAACGGCAACGCCGGAAACAACAACTCCAACAGCACATAACACAGATCCGGGAACGACACCGACCACAACCACTCCGGATACAACAACACCGGCAATGACATACGCTTCAACGGTAACGGAAACACCAACAACAACGGTAACATACGCAACTGAAACACCAACAACAAATGGTGTTGCAAATGTAGAAGGTGGTAATACAACGGCTGAACCGACAACGACTCAGTTACCTGAAACAACAACAGCCGGGATAACAACTCAAACACCAACAATGGCTCCAACAACAACGGCTGAACCGACAACGACTCAGTTGCCTGAAACAACAACAGCCGGGATAACAACTCAAACACCAACAATGGCTCCAACAACAACGGCCATGCCGGTGACAATTGAGCATTCATATCTTACAACTCGGTAAAAGTAGATATTGATTAAGCAAAAGGGTTCTGTTAGCTCTAAAATCAACAAAAATAAATAATACCAACTGAAAAAATTGGTATTATTTTTATTTATTTGTCCCCTCCGTCAGAACAAATCCTACACCAAACTAAGCGGATACATTTCCTCAACTGTATAATATTTGCCTTCGCCATTTTCACGGGCATGGCTGACAAACAAGGACACATTATCCACCAAAAATTGTTCGGTTTTAAACAAATTATTGGCCGTGATATAGTCAAATACATCATTCATTGTTGTGCCTTGTAATTTTGCCAGCGTAATGTGAGGCGTAAATTTATAAGACGTTTTATCTCCGCCACCGGCTTTTTTTACAATATTATCAATTTTATCATACAGCTCTTGCAAGATTTTTTCATTATCCAATCCTGCCCACAGATGATGCGGAATACCACCAACATCAAAGTATCCTAACCCTTTAGCCGTTAAATGAAAGGCCGGAAAACGTAAGTATCTTAATTCTCGGATAATTTCATCAGCCGTTTGTTCATCAACGTTCCCAATAAATCTGAGTGTAATATGCATTCTGTCCGGTTCACGCCATTTAGCACCAATCAAACCGCCTCGTAAAGAATAAAGGCTTTCTTTAATATTTTCGGGTAAATCTATACCAACAAATAACCGTATCATGAAAATTCTCCTTTTCAAATTTCAAAAATCAGTATATAATACCATTTACAGAAAGGAAAGAAAAAAATGGCAATATTACCTGTTTTAGAAATACCAAACCCAATTTTACTGCAAAAAGCCGAACCCGTTTCGGTGGTAACGGAAGAAATCAAACAACTGTTATCCGATATGTTGGAAACCATGTATGCCACTCACGGAGTCGGTCTGGCCGGTAACCAAGTCGGTGTGTTAAAACGAGTCGTTGTGCTTGATTGTGCCGATAAGGATGCAGAACCGGACCCCATCAAAATGGTTAATCCGAAAATCATTTGGAAATCGGAAGAAATGATTTGTCATAATGAAGGATGTCTATCCATTCCTCGTCAATATGCCGATGTTACCCGTCATGCCGAAGTAGAGGTAGAATATACCGATGAAAATGGTGAAATCAAACGTCGTAGAACCGGTGGATTATTGGCAATTGGCATTCAACATGAATTAGATCATTTAGAGGGGATTTTATTTATTGATTATGTATCTCCATTAAAACGTAAAATGATGTTAAAACGATTAGAAAAAAATCGAAAACGGGCGGCCGAAGCAGCTGCATTGGAGGCTTAAGAAAATGAAAGTAGTCTTTATGGGAACACCGGATTTTTGTGTGCCGGTATAGGAAAACTTGGTTAAACATCATGATGTCATTTGTGTTTACACACAACCGCCTCGACCAGCCGGCAAAGGATACCAATTACGTCCGACCCCTATTCACGTAAAGGCCGAAGAATTGGGTATTCCCGTTCGTCATCCAACCACTCTCAGAAATGTGGACGAGCAAGTGGAATTTTATGAACTGGGGGCAGATGTGGCAGTGGTGTGTGCGTATGGGTTGATTTTACCTCAAGCGGTTTTAGATGCTCCAAAATACGGATGCATTAATATACACGGTTCCTTATTACCCCGTTGGCGAGGAGCTGCTCCCTTGCAACGAGCCATTCAATCCGGTGATGATAAAACGGGCATTACCATTATGCAAATGGATGCCGGATTAGATACGGGTGATATGCTGATGAAAGGCGAAATTCCTTTGACAGATTGTATCACAACACCGGTATTACATGATGCCTTGTCTTTGATGGGAGCCGATTTAATCATCAAAACATTGGAACAATTAGACACCATTCCCCATATACCGCAACCCAGCGAAGGGGCAACATATGCCGAAAAATTACAAAAATCCGAAGCATTAATTGATTGGTCATTATCTGCCGAACAAATTGATAGAAATATTCGCGCCTTTAAACCTTTCCCAGGTACATACTTTATCTATAAAGATGAACGTATTAAGGTATTAGAGGCATGCATTTCATCCACGGATTCTAAAGAAGAAACCGCCGGAACCGTTATCAACGAATCACCTTTAATGGTGGCTTGCGGACAAGGGGTGTTGAAATTAAATCGCCTGCAACGTGAGGGGAAAAAGCCGGTTTCTGCCGAAGATTTCCAAAAGGGATACACCATTACCGTAGGGGAAAATCTTGCGTTATAAATTGATACTGGAATACGACGGAACCGATTTTTATGGGTGGCAACGTCAAGAAAAACACATATCCGTTCAACAAGTGTTAGAGGATGCTCTATTCGTGTGCACAAAGGAACGACCGGTTTTGTTTGCTACCGGCAGAACGGATACGGGCGTACATGCTATCGGACAAGTCGTGCATTTTGATTTGGAACAATCCCTCAATCCATTTCAATTGCAAGGCTCGCTTAATGCTCTTGTTCGTCCGCATAAAGTATGTGTTAAATCGGCCGAAACCACATCAGATGATTTTCATGCCCGTTTTGATGCCAAAAAACGCCGGTATATTTATAAAATCCAAAACACACGTTATCCGCCTGTTTTAAATGCGAATCGGGTGTGTCATTTTGCGAAACCTTTAGACGAAACGGCTATGCAAGCGGCCGCAGATTTGCTTATCGGCAAACACGATTTTTCAACCTTTAGAGCATCGGAATGCCAAGCCAAATCCCCTGTCAAAACGATGGATGCCATTACCGTTAAACGAATCGGTGATATGATTGAAATTGAACTGATTGCTCGGTCATTTTTACACCATCAAGTGCGCAATATTGCCGGCTCTCTCATGTGGGTTGGCTGTGGTAAATGGACGGTCGCCGATTTTAAAGACGCCTTTGACGCCTGCGACCGCCGCCGAGGAGGCCCCACCGCTGTCCCATACGGTCTGTATTTTATGGAAGTGGGGTATTAAGACACCAATAACGAAGGGTCATTAATGATACAGCATTATTTTAAAGTACGAGTCAAACGCCTTGATTATTCAGGGCATTTTTTTAAACCAAGTGGAACAATCTAGTGACACAAAGCGAAGGTGCCATAGCGATGATATTCACCTCCTAAACAACTACAAAAAACATATTCTTGCCCAAGGTCCACTTCGTAAGCACAAGTGCTTTTTGTATTTATCGTCCAAAAACTCGGCTGGCCTACTCGTTCCCAAGCTTTTTCAAATAATTGTTCTGCGAGAGGCGTAAGAGTAATTCTGCCACTTTCACCATTCCATCCACCAATCACGAGTTCGTAAACATTTACTAAACTCATTGTCTTTCCCAATTTTTTTCCTAATGCTTTACATGAAGCGTCTGCATCCCACCAATTCATAGAATGATAGGATATATAGTATGCCTCACCATCTATATCATATTTCACATAATCTGGCGTCTGACATTTACCAATAGCTCCATTAGGAAAAGCCTCTGTTTCACAATCTGAAGAAGAACTAGAACAATATTCTGTATCTTTACAGTTATTCTTATCATAAGTACATCCTTGTGAAAGGCATTCCCCCCAATAGCATATACCATTGGATATGGCATCAGTTGAACAGTTAGTCCCATTTTTTTGATCCATATTACAAGTTTCCATATAGCAAGTACCACCGCAAATCCCACAATCACTATCGTCTGTACATACTTTACCATACGTTCCAGCAGGTCTATCACCTCTAAAACATATTCTTGTATCTATATCACAATATCTTCCGTCACCACAATCGGCATCCGTTTTACACCCATCCGATTCAACGGCTCCGGTTGCAAAATAAAATTCCATCGTATTGTTGTCCGATTCGTCGCACGGGTCTTCTTCGGTGATATGTTCATCATCATTTACATAAACTGAGGCCATGGGTTTTAACGCATCACCCACCATTTTACACACTCGGGCGGGAACCCCGCTGATTTGAATGCCGTGTTGCGTATCATCTGAGGGGTTGGGTACAACCGTAAAATCATATCCGACTGTGGTTTTTGTTCCCCATTCAGATAAAATGGGAATAGCTCCTCGTGATGTCTGAGTAATAATATCCACGCCCATTAACATAATATCATTGATTGTTTGATTGGCTTTATATTTGTCCATACCGTAGCTGTATCCTGCAATACCACCAACGGAAAGAACACCGATAATCGCTAAAGTTCCCAACATTTCCACCATAGAACGGCCGGATTCGTATTGTAAATTTTTCGTAGTCATTCAGACTTCCTTTCAAGTTATAGGTTAAACGAAAAACCACTTAAAAAGTGGTTGGAAGCTAGAAACTACTTAAACCAAATAGTATGACATATTCACCCAATCGGGTTATTTTGACATCTTCCAACCACGGTTGGAAGTATTTATGTCCCACATCGCAGGACAGGTTTAAAGAGGCTTCTAGACCCCGAGACAAAAATGTCCTGAAATCAAGCTAACAAAATTACTTTACAAAGTCAATATAAAAAATAAGGTGTTGCCTTTTGAGCTAAAAAACTCTATATTACCCTCTATGAGTACATTTATTTGGCCTTGGGCTGTTTTATTAATTTTTATTCCGATTTTAACACGGTATATTTTACCGGCAAAGCGGGTTGAAACAAAGGCTATTGCCATTGCTTTACGTGTTCCTTTTTTTCATAGGCTTTCCTCTTTTTTAACAACGGCACAGGTATCGGGAGGAAAACGAATTGCCTTCTTATTAAGTTTATCATGGATTTTCTTTGTTATCGCTTGTATGCGTCCGGTTAAATTTGATGATGCAATTGTATTACCAAGAGAGGCTCGCAATATTATGCTGACCATTGACGTGTCTGGCTCTATGGCAGAACAAGATTTTGATTTAAAGGGCCGACCCGTTACACGTTTAGCTATGGTCAAATCCGTTGTAAATGACTTTATCAAAAAACGCCCTGACGATAATTTAGGATTGGTTATTTTTGGAACAGAGGCTTATCTATACACCCCTTTATCATTTGATAAAAAGACACTGTCTTCGTTATTTGATGAAGTCAGCATTGGTATTGCCGGCGAACAAACGGCAATTGGGGATGCTATTGCCAAAGCGGTAGAGGGAGTCGCGTCAACACCCAGCGACAGCCGTATCGTTATTTTATTATCGGATGGCTATGCTAATGCCGGTGTTGTTAAAGTTGATGAAGCCATAGAGTTGGCCAAAAAACAAAATGTTAAAATTTATACAATCGGTGTTGGGTCTAATCAACAATTAGTACAATCTTTCTTTGGTACTTTTGCCGTCAATCCATCGCTTAATTTAGATGAAGCAACTTTGCAAGAAATTGCCCGTCAAACCGGAGGGCGTTATTTCAGAGCCAAAACAACCGATGAATTAAACGAAATTTATAACGCCATTAACACGTTAGAAAAAACAGACAGCGAAACATTATCCGTTCGTCCACAAACAGAACTGTTTTTCATTCCATTACTGATATCAATGGTTTTATTGTTAATCGCTGCCATCTTAAAACGGAGGCAATCATGATATTCTTAAGACCTTGGTTATTGTTAATGGTATTGGCTCCGTTAATTTTTTGGGTTTTCAAAAAACGTTTAATGGCAAAAAATCCATTAGAAAATTTTGTAGATAAAAGATTACTGCCCTTTTTAACTGTTCATTTTAACATTGGATTATATCGGATGAAAATGCGGTGGTTTGTCTTTTTTTGGACACTTTTAAGTCTTGCTGCCGCAGGACCGGCCTTTGATAAAATATCTGTGCCGGCAACAACGGTAGCACCGGCAGATGTAATTGTGTTGGATTTATCTCCGGCCATGACCGACAGCAATCTGACAAAAGCTAAATTAAAACTGTATGATTTATTGAATGTGTTAAAGGGCCATCAAGTCGGTCTAGTCCTATATGATGAAAAAGGATATACAGCCTCACCACTGACACAAGATATTGACGTTATTCGTAATATGATACCGGCTCTGACCCCTTCTGTGATGCCAAGACCATTAAATAAACCTCTCACCGGTTTTCAAGAAGCCATCAAATTGTTGGAAAATGCCAATATGAAAACAGGACATATTATTTTTATAACCGCCGGTGGGTTTGACAGTACCGGATTAGAAGCGCTTATCAAAAAAATACCCTACCCTGTTTCTACTTTAGCAATTGAAACTTCGGGGGAAGGCTACCCTAGTCCATTGGCCGGAGGAGATTTTATGCGAGATACCGAAGGACGCCCTATTTTGGTTAAACCCGACAAAGAACAATTATCAAAAATCGGGAC
>JAFTHM010000152.1 GCA_017457425.1 Alphaproteobacteria bacterium | reverse complement strand
GTGTTCTTCTGGAACTTTACCTACAGGTAAATATTCCAACCAAAAAGAAACATTACCAAAAAGGAAATTATTTCCACCATGAAAATTAACAACTACTTTTCCAGTTGTATATGTTTTCATGCTTTTTTTCTTTTGAGCTTCAGCCAGTTTTTTGTCTTCTGCATCTAAAACGTCTTGTTCGGCCCGAAATTTGACACGCCACATTTGCGTGTATTTTTCACGTTCCCGCTCAATTTCTTGATAAGGTTCGGCTTGTTCTCGGACACGTTCCATATTAACAACACCAACAATGGCATGAGAATGACCAAATACAAACGTAATAAGACTGATGAGAAAAACAAAACCGATTAAAAGACCTTGTTTATTTCTTTTTATAAAATGCACCAAATAGGGCATATACGTTTGCCCCATTTGTTTTAAGTATGCTTTTAATTGCTTTATTTTTTGACACATACGTTAAAATGCCTTTCCAAAGTTCAAACGGAATACTTTTGTTTCATCAAAGTCTTCTTTCATAATCGGCCAAGCAAAATCAAGGTTAATCATCCCCATTGGAGATTGCCACATGATACCTGTACCGGCAGACATCCGCATTTTTGATGAATAATCCATTGTTGAAGCATCATACCCATCTGGTTTCCCAATAAAACCGGCATCTGAGAAAACTTTACCTTTAATGCCGAGTTCTTTTGGTAATCCCAGTGGGAATTGTACTTCAGCCGAAGCCGTGGCATACCAGTTTCCACCCAAGGCATCACCGGTAGCTTTATCTCTGGCCCCGATACCGCCGTATTCAAAACCACGGAACGAAGAATCCCCTAAGTAATATCTGTGGTTAATACGCACATCTTGACCACCGGTTCCCCAAATATGGCCGGCATCGCCACGGACCGAGAAAACAATATCCTCTGCCACTTCAAAGTATTGAATTCCCATCACGCCTAAACGCACAAATTTTGTATCGGCCCCAATACCGGCATAATCGGCACTGAATGATGTATAGAACCCTTGGGTCGGATTAATGCGATTATCTCGTTTATCCCAGCTGATTTCTTGCCCGATCATTGATAAAGAGGTGCGTCCTTCTTGTTCCTTAATGTAAATAGAGGCATCTTCTTCCACATCACGCACTTCATCTTCTTGCAACGTATAGCGAACGGATTGACGCAAATAGTCGGTATAATTCCATCCGAAACGAACGGCTCCACCGGTTGTGGTTGATTTGTACGAGCTGTAATCTTCGTTATCCAATGTTGTATGGAACACATCTACACCAGCCAACAAATTTTTATCCATAAAATACGGATTAGTTAAACCAACTGTATATTGTTGTTCACGTTCAGATAACATTAAGTTTAATCCTAACGTATTACCTGTTCCTAAAATATTACGTTCTTGAATACCGGTATCAAATAATAATCCGTCATAAGAAGACCAACCGACCCCAACACTGAATGAACCGGTGGCTTTTTCGGCAACATCCATTAAAATGTCTGTTTTTCCTGACTGACCATAAACAGGGACGGTTTTTAAATCCACTTTTTCAAAGTAATCTAAATTTTCCACCCGTTGTTTACTGCGACGCAATTTTGAGGCATTAAAGGCATCTCCTTCTTTAATCCGAAATTCACGACGAATAACTTTATCTAACGTTCTGGAGTTGCCCGTAATGTTGATTTTGTTCACAAAAACTTTTTCACCTTCGGCAACCGAAAAAGTAATTTTAACGGTTTTGTCTTTATCGTTTTTATCAAAGGTTGGTGTCGTATCCACAAAAGCATAACCCAAATTGGAAAAATAATCATTCAGGTTCGTAATAGTACTTTCAACCAAATCGGCATTGAACCATTGACCTTGTTTAAATTCCACTTTGTCGTTTAAATCTTTTGCCGTGTATTCGGGTAAATTAACCTTAATATCCGGTTGAATAAATTTATAACGATTTCCCTCTTCAATATCAAACGTGATAACGAATCCTTCTTTATTCGGAGTCAATTCAGCGATGGCATTTTTGACCTTAAAATCCATATAGCCGTTTTGCAAATAAAACCGACGGAGCAATTCTTTGTCATAATTTAAACGATCGGGATCATATGTATCGGTGCTGGCTAAAAAACGATACCAAGCACTTTCCTTTGTCATCATGGCTTCTTTTAACTCATCATCAGAAAATTTTGTGTTGCCGATAATATTGATTTTTTTTACGGTTGTTTTTAATCCTTCGTCAATTTCAAAGACAACATCTACTCGGTTTTGATCCTTTTTAATGATTTTTGGATTTACCGTGGCACCAAAACGACCACTGCGTTTATACACTTCCAATAATCTATCCGCATCCCCTTGGATTTTATTTAATGTGTAAACTGTTCTGGGCTTTAACATAATTTCGCTTTTTAATGTATCATCGTCCAGCTTTTTATTCCCTTCAAAATACACATTGTGGACAATGGGATTTTCTTTGACAGTAATATTTAATTGACCGTCCGTCATCTTAATGTCTACATCCGAAAATAATCCGGTGGCAAATAATGTTTTTGTGGCCTTATCAATATCGGCACCGCTGATATCTGTACCCGTTTTTAAGTTCAGATAATTCATAACGGTTTGATTTTCAATTCTGGCTGTTCCTTGAATGGATACAGTATTCAATGTTTCTGCACTAACCGTCCCAGATAAAAATGTACCGGTTAATAAAAGAGCAATCACTTTTTTCATCCGAAAATCCTCTCAAAAATACGGGGAATGTCTAAGAACATGGTGTACATTAATAAGCCGATGAGCAATGACATCCCAATCCATAACAACCCATTTTGAACACGTTCAGACAATGGTCTGCGAATAATGGCCTCAATGGCATAGAAGAACAAATGCCCACCATCCAATAATGGAATAGGTAATAAGTTCATAAAGCCAACAGCCACAGAAATATTGGCAATAAACAGGATTAAATTTTCTATCCCACCTTTGATAGCATCGCCAGACATTTCGGCAATCCCTAGAGGTCCACGCATTCCGTCAGCACTGCGATTGGCAAAGATAATTTGGCCCAAATATTGTAGTGTATCGGTTGTGATTGTATAAACCAATTCGGTGGAGGTTGTAAAGGCCTCTACAAATCCCATATGTTGAGATTCCAAAGCTTCATAATTCATTTTAATGCCGATACGAGGTAAGTTATCCTTATATTCTTCATGATAAACGGGATCAACACGAAATGTTAATTGTTGACCGTTTCTGTCTACAATAAATTCCAAATCTTTACCGAATTCAGAAATACGCATTACACGTAATATATCTGACCATTCATTAATTTCATGGTCGTTAATCTTTGTAATGCGATCGCCTTCTAACATGCCGGCTTCTCGGGCCGGAGAGATTTCTAAAAACTCATGAATAACCGGAGGGACAACACTGCGTCCGACCGTGAAAAAAATCCCCGTAAATAATATAATGGCAAAAATATAGTTCATGGCGGGACCAGCAAAAATAACGGCAGCCCGCTTGTGTAAAGGTTGCGACATAAACATATATTTTCGTTCGGATGCGGGGATTTTAGAGGCATCTGTTTTAGCACTGGCAGCATCTTCATCTCCCAACATTTTGACGTATCCGCCTAGTGGCCATAAGCATACTTGCCATTGTGTTCCTTTTTTGTCAGTACGTTTCCACAAAATGCGTCCGAAACCGAGTGAAAAATGTGTTACTTTAATTCCGCATAAACGAGCAACAATAAAATGTCCCCATTCGTGTACGATAACAACAACCGATAACACAAATACAAAGGCAAATAAGTACAATCCAGTGTTTAATAAGCTGTCAATCATTTGAACCACCCTTGATTAACGCAAAATAAAACAACACCCATTAACGTGGAAGCGAATAACAAACCATCTACACGGTCAAATAAACCGCCATGTCCAGGGATGATATTGCTGGAATCTTTTAAATCTAAACGACGTTTGATGTAGGATTCAAAGAAATCTCCGATTTGGGAAAAGACAGATAACCCGATGGCACTGCTGACCAAAATCCAAGTCACACGTGTAAAATCCATATGATCCAAATATCCATAAGATTTTAAGAATAAAGCAAAAATATAAGCTACTGCCGCAGCAAAAGAAACGCCGCCGATAAAACCGGACCATGTTTTTTTAGCACTGATTTTCGGGGCAATTTTAGGACCTTTAAATGTACACCCAATCACATAACCACCGATATCCGTTGCCCAAACAACAAAGAATAACCACAAGACTAATTCACGAGAAATGGCATCATTGATGAAGTAAATATAGCTGAGCGCCATGACGGGTACGCAAATGTACAGCACGCCAAAAGCCATCGCTAAAGAGCGGTGTGATTTTAAATAAACCGCTAATGTGCCGAGCAACATTAACCATAAAGCAAATTGTGGATTATCCTTAGTTAAAAAAGCCGTTAAACAAGCGATAATAACAGTCCATAATCCCGAAATAGTGATTTTTTTGTTGAACATATGGTCCCATTCCCAAGCAAGACCAGCCCCAAAAACGGCCATTAAAACGGTGTATAATGGAATGGCATACAACTCATATACAGTGGCTCCGAACCAAATGCTACCCAAGACAAGCGGTGCCAATATGGCTGCCGATATCGTGCGTAATGCTAAATTAGAAAGTTTCATCTTTTCTCCTTATGTTAATTAGCCAAAATATCGCAGATTTTTGACGGCTTGTCAAGTGTTAAATGGTAAGTTAGAATGACTTCAGCCATATAAAAAAACGGTCTTTATTTTTTGATAAAAACCGATTGAATTTATTGTGATAAAATAATTTTAAGATAGGGATTAAATCTTACCGAAACGGCGATTGCGATAGGTATAAACCTCCAAGGCTTTATCCACTTCTGTTTCATTAAAATCAGGCCAATGAACTTTTGGAAAATAAAACTCGCTGTAGGCCGCTTCCCATAATAAAAAATTACTCAGGCGTTGTTCGCCACTGGTGCGAATAATCAAATCCGGGTTGGGGATATGATGCGTAGACAGTGTTTCGGAAATTAAGTTTTGTGTGATTTCATCGCCTTTAATCATACCAATAACGGCTTGACCAACAATTTGTTTGACTGCCTCGGTTATATCATCTCGTGCCCCATAGCTGAGTGCCAAGACAACATGAAATTCATTATTGTTTTCTGTATCTAATTCCAATTCGTTCATTTTTTGAACGATATCAGCGGGAAATTTATGTCTGTTTCCGATAAAGGAAATGCGTGTTTTTTGTTTTTTCAGCTCGCTGATATCACCATTTAAATAGTCACGGAATAATTTAATCAAGGTATCTACTTCTTCTTTGGGGCGTGCCCAATTTTCGGACGAAAAAGCATATAATGTAACAACTTTAACACCACGTTTTTTTAGATACGGTAAGATTTTTTTGAGCGTTTCCCCACCGGCTTTATGACCCGCCGTTCTGGGCAATCCTCGTTTTTGAGCCCAACGGCCGTTGCCGTCCATAATAATTGCGACGTGGTGGGGAATATTCATTTGATTACACCTGTTTAATTTCAACTTCTTTGGCTTTTAACATATCATCTAATGCTTTGATGGTGTTATCCGTCAAAGTTTGGATTTCTGTTTCAAAACGTTTTTGATCATCTTCGGAAATTTCATTCGCATTTTTGAGTTTTTTAACTTCATCCAACGCATCACGGCGAATGTTTCTGGCCGAAATTCTAGCTGTTTCCGTATATTTACCGGCAATTTTACACAACTCTACCCGACGTTCTTCGGACAGTGGCGGAATAGGAATACGAATGCATTGTCCGTCATTCATTGGATTTAATCCCAAACCGGATTCCATAATGGCTTTTTCCACATGCTTCATCAAAGATTTATCCCATACTTGAACGGATAACATTCTGGCCTCAGGTACGGATACGTTTCCGACTTGATTCAGTGGAACCATAGAACCATAAGCATCCACCATAATCGGATCTAACAAAGCGGTTGTGGCCCGTCCTGTGCGCAGTCCGGCAAAGTCTTTCTTTAAAGCTTCTTGGGTTTTACCAAGTCTTGTTTGCATGTCTGTTTTAATTTCTGAATAGGTCATTTTTTCATCCTTTATGTTAAATTGATATGACGGCATTATACCTCAAATCCCCTGTGTATTGCAAGTAAAAAATAAAGGCCTTTTAACAGGCCTTTTATGTTGCGTTTTTTTAACTAACGGACGTGCTGTGCTTTTTGCAGTGTGTTTTTACTGACGGTTTGCTCAATTTTCACTGGTTCAGATGGTATTTTATTTTCCATTTTGTCTTTCATATGATTAACGGCGATAGCTCCAGCTGCTGTGAGAATAGTGGCCATTATCCCTAAACTGCCCAGTAAAATTTTACGGTCTCGTTTTTCCTGCTCAATCATCATACGATTATAATTTTCTTCTTTCATTTTGACTAATGTTTGGGATAGTTCTAAATCTTTCATTTCTGCCTCTGTCATTTTTTCCTCCTGCTTGTTGATGATAAAGTCATTATATCACAAAAATGAAAAAAAATCAATACCAACACAACAACTCATTGAATTTATTGATATATTCGTCTTTAATATTACCGTTGTTTTTCGGATACTTGCTTTATTGCTGGCATTTCTTGAGTGGCAATTTTTTGAGCATTTTCTATTCCGATCATATATCCGCAAACGGCACCGATTGTACATCCGATAATACTGCTCATTGCTGTAAAATAAATGATGCGCTCTTGCAATTTTTCAATTTCTTTTTGGTGTTTGATTCGTTGTTCTAAATATTTGTTTGACATATTTTTTATCCTTTTAAATACAAAAAAAGAAGGCAACAATACTGTCGCCTCCTTTTATAAAAAAGTTGATTATTGAGCGGCTTTAGCAACTTCAGCGGCGAAATCTTCTTCTTTCTTTTCCAAACCTTCGCCCAAATTATAGCGTACAAAGTTTTTCAAAGAAATATCAGAACCGGCAGATTTAGCGGCTTCTGCAATTACATCCTTGACTTTCTTATCCGGATCCATGATGAAAGCTTGTTCCATTAAAACAACTTCTTCATAGTATTTACGGATACGACCTTCAACCATTTTTTCGGCGATGTTGGCCGGTTTGCCGGAGTTTTTAGCTTGTTCCATATAAATGGCTTTTTCACGAGCGAGTGCTTCGGCATCAACGGAATCAATTGTTTTGAATTTCGGAGCTACAGCCGCAATGTGCATAGCTAATTTATGACCGAGTTCTTTTAAAGCGCCTTCATCGGCAGAGCTTTCTAAAGCAACCAATACGCCGATTTTACCTTGGTTTGGAACAACGGCAGAGTGCATATACGGCACAACAACACCGTTTTCAACATCAACATAAGCAGACTGACGCAAGCTCATATTTTCACCGATTTTGGCGATTAAGTCTGTGAGGTTGGCTTCAACGGATTTACCACCTTTATCAGCGGCTTTAACAGCGTCAATATCACCTTTTTTATCTAAAGCAATTTGAACGACATCGCTGAGGAAAGCTTGGAATTCCCCATTACGACCGACAAAGTCTGTTTCAGAGTTTAATTCCACCAAAGCACCACGTTTGCCGTCCACAGCCACAGCTACCAAACCTTGGTTAGCAATACGGCCGGCTTTCTTTTCGGCAACGGATAACCCTTTTTTACGCAAAAAGTCAATAGCACCTTCTAAATCACCGGCTGTTTCTGTGAGGGCTTTTTTGCATTCCATCATACCGGCACCGGTTTTTTCACGCAATTCTTTTACTAAAGAGGCTGTAATTTCTGCCATAATAATCTCCTATATAAAAATCTAATTTAAATGATTGAGGCGATACGGATTTTATAAAACCCGAACCGCCCCATATTTAGCTCAAAATCAAAAGAACTTAAGCTTCTACAGTCGGTTCAACAGCGGCACCGACATCAACGCCGGCGGCTTTTAATTCAGCTTGAATACCGTCTAACACAGCACCGGAAATTAATTCACAGTACAAGTTAATGGCACGCAAAGCATCATCGTTACCCGGGATTGGGTATGTAATACCGTCTGGGTTAGCATTGGAGTCGCAGATAGCTACAACCGGGATACCCAATTTTTTAGCTTCTTGAACAGCCAAGTTTTCTTTTGGTGTGTCAATGACGAACATAATGTCCGGACGACCGTTCATATCTTGAATACCACCTAATGAAGCGAATAATTTTTCACGTTCACGGCTGATGTTCAATTTTTCTTTTTTGGTCAAACCTTCCAGTTCGCCTTTTTCTGTTTTAGCATCAATTTCTTTGAGGCGTTTAATGCTGGCGGAAATTGTTTTCCAGTTTGTGAGCATACCACCTAACCATCTGCAGTTTACATAGTATTGACCGCAACGTTTAGCAGCTTCGGCAATCGGTTCACGAGCTTGTAATTTCGTACCAACAAACAATACTTTACCACCTTTGGCGGCGACATCACGGACGGCTTCCATAGCACGGTATAAAGCCGGTACTGTTTGACCTAAGTCCAAGATATGCACACCTTCACGTGTACCATAAATGTATTGTCCCATTTTCGGGTTCCAACGACGAGCGTTGTGACCAAAGTGTACGCCAGATTCAATTAATTGACGCATAGTAAATGTAGGAAGAGCCATAATAATATCCTTTCTTTTCTTCCGGTTAATCCTCTGTGAAGGTAAGATATGATTTTCATCACACCGGAAGCGAAAAACCACCGTTTCACGCCGCCTTCACATGTGTAATATTGCCCCCAAATTGGATGCAATGGAGGCAATATACACTATTTTTTCAAAAAAATCAAGTGAAAATTATATTTTTTATGTTTGATTATTCGGCCGGAGCTTCCGCATACGACCTGTCTCAATGGATTCTCCGGTCTCGCTCCTTTCGCCGTAGAATGACAGGGAAAAAATGTCATACCGGCATAATTCGTTTTTGTCATACTGGTACTTGATACCAGTATCCAGCAGTAATGAATTCGTTGTTTTTCTGGATTCCGCATCAAGTGCGGAATGACAGTTTACTACGCCGCCGTCATACTCCACCTCCTCTTTGTCATACTCCGGTTCAACCGGAGTATCCATTCGGCATTGTTTCATTATGGTTTCTTGGGTGGGACCCAAGGCTTATATCATCTGCCTCAAAAAAAGATTATCAAAAACATCAAAAAATTAATATTTTTTGTGATATAAAAAAACACCGCTAATTAAAAAAACGGTGTTTTGATTTATTCATAAATATCCGCTATTTCGGGGACATCATCATAGCCATTTGGCGTCCGTCCATTTTGGGTTCTTGGTCCACTTTGGCAACGTCCTCTAATTCGGATTTGGCACGGCGTAAAACCTCCATCCCCAAATCCACATAACTCATTTCACGACCGCGGAAACGAAGTGTAAATTTGACTTTATTTCCCTCTTCCAAAAAGCGTTTAGCAGAACGCATTTTTACGGAATAATCGTTATCCCCGATATTGGGCGTAAATTTGATTTCTTTGGTTTCTTGAACCTTTTGTTTTTTCTTAGCTTCGGCTTTACGTTTTTGCATTTCGTATTTGTATTTGCCGGAATCTAAAATTTTGCAAACGGGAATTTCTCCGTTCGGAGCGATTTCAATTAAATCCAATCCAAGCTCGTTAGCTCTGCGAATAGCTTCGCTGGTTGGCACAACCCCCACATTTTCACCGTCAGACAAAATCAATCTGACTTTTGGTGATGTAATTTGCTCGTTAATACGTGGTCCGTCTTTGGATACGGCACCGGCTTGATTAGAGCTTGATAAATTCGGTTTAATGATATCCTCCATAAAAAAGTTAAAACTGACGTTATTTTACACATTTTTTTAAAGACAATCAAGTTTTTTTTTGTTATAGTGAGGGTATGAAACGTATTTTTTTGACATTTTTGATGCTTTTTTGCCTGTTTTTTGTGAATTTGGCAGTGGCTCAATCGGATTTGCCGGAATCATCCGTATCACGGCAAGAGGGACAAATTGTACAAACGCAAAGTCTGTCAGATACCGAAAAAGAGCCATTAAAAAAGGAGGAGTTTCCGGAAAATTGGGAAGAAATGCTGCCCGATAATGTCGGTGGATTGGAACGGGCATTGATTTCTATGTATAAGGTTGGGTATGATTGGCAAAGAGAAAATCAAAATCTAAAGCAACAGGCAAGCAAAGCCCAAGAAATCAATCATCCGTTATCGGCTCTGTATTTAATGATGTTCACTGAAGCTAATCCGATAACAGGATTGGCCGGATACGGTGAATGGAAAGAAACACCTTTTGGACGAATGAGATTGGTGTCTTGTGATACGGGACTTAAGAAAAATAAAGCTGTTTATATGGCCGTGCAAATGCAAATTCATCCACAGGTAGCATTAACAAAACCAAAAATTACGTTAAAAACGCCCGTTAAACAAAGTGTTGTTTCTTATCCGATTATGTATCCGTTGCCTCAAGGGTGGACCCGTACGCAGTTTTATTTTGAAGAAACTTTGTTCCCGATATTTTTTGAACCGCTTTCTTATGATAAAGCACTTGATGTTCAAGTTCAGGTGGAATGGACCGCTTTGAATCCGTTTGATAAGGTTAAAGCCTCTGATGTGTCAATGTTGGATTTGACTTTACAACCGAATGCTATCGGGGAAACGGGCTTGTGTGGTTATATGATGACTCAGTTGCAAGCTGTACCGGCACCGGTGAAGGATAATGCCGATGTTCAGGCCATTGTGAATGACAAAGGGGATATACAGCTCTTTTTTAAATTAGCTAAATCAACAAAAATACTGTCAGTTCAAATTGATGAGGATTTCACATTTACCGAAGTTGATAAGAAGATAAATGGTAAAACGGCTCTTTTAGTGATTCGGCCCTCTAAACAGGTTGCGGTGGGGATGATTTTACCGATTAAGTTAATCACATCATTTGGTATTTTTGATGTATCGACAAAAGTACAACGTGGTGATTTTAAAACGGTTATGGCAGATTTTAGTTGGATGTCGTTGTTTGTTGGCGGATTTTTATTGTTTTTGGCAACTCCGTTATTTGCTTACTTTTTGCTGAATATGCACCGCACCGCTAAACAATTGGAAAAATCCGTATCCGAAACATTGGTTGTATTGGCCTGTGTCGGAACGGCGTGGTCTTTAGGTTGGCAAGCGGGATTAGTACCGGCCGTGGATTTAGTTCAATTAAGTCCCGTTTTATGGTGGTTTACAATTGGATGGTTGCTTTATTGGATACTTAATCCGCGTTTTTCGCTGGCCGCATGTCTTTTAATGGTTATTGTTTTGCCAAAACCCTATTTAGCCGATTCTGCAGGCTTTGCCGGACAGCATGCCTTGGCTCCATTAGGTATGGGATTGTTGTGGACAGTAATAGTTATGTGGCCATTTACTTGGATAAAACGATATCCTAAGGCCTTTTTTGCCTTGCATAAAATGATGAAAAAAGAAATGAATGCCATTTTATGGTTTGCCCGATTACCAGCTGTATTTTTGTTGATTTGGTTGATTGTTGGGGGTGTGGTAAATGCTAAACTGAATCAAAACATTGAAGTATATACCCCAGAACGTGTTCAACAAGCGATTGCCGAAGATAAAATGGTTATTGTGTCTGTTGAAAATCCGGTTTGTTTTTCATGTGCGATGAATAAATTGATAGCGTTTAATAGCGGAGCAGCTCGTTCTTTACGTCAGCGAGATAAATTGATTGTTTTGCGGTTGCCGGCCGATACAACTTTAGGTAAACACTTTATGCAACGGTTTGGACAAGTGTCGGCGCCGGTTAATGTGGTGTTTGGTCCAAAAAATAAATCGGGAATTGTGGCACCGGATTATTGGCATGCTTTAAACACACCTAAATATCTGAATGCCGCCCAATAATATATTATCGGCACATTAATAAATCCGGGCTGTATGTATCTCGTTGTTCGCAAGCCAGTTTATCCACCAGTTCATTCATCGGATGGCCGGCGTGTCCTTTGACCCAAGTCCAGCTGACATGATGTTGGGATAGAGCTTCATCCAAAGCAATCCATAAATCTTGGTTGAGAACGGCTTTTTTATCGGCTTTTTTCCAACCCCGTTTTTTCCAACCGTCTAACCATTTTGTGGCGCCTTCCAACACATATTTACTGTCGGTAAAAATATGCACCTGACATGTTTCTTTTAAATGTTTTAATCCTTCAATGACGGCGGTTAGTTCCATACGGTTGTTAGTTGTTTGCGACTCGCCGCCGGCAAACTGCTTCATGGACTCTTTATAAATTAAAACGCATGCCCAACCGCCGGGACCCGGATTACCGGAGCATGCGCCGTCAGTATATAATTCAATTTGTTTCATCAATAGACTTTTAGGCGCTGAGTTGTTGTTCTTCGTAAGCGGCTTCGGCTATTTTGTCTTCGCTGAACCAAACGCGTTCAGAAAATTCCGATTTTTTTCCTTTATTAAAGTGGCTGACCGGACGGAAATATCCCATCACTCTGGTCCAACATTCTACCGGTTGACGTTCTTCATCTTTTAAAATGATTTCACTCATAATGGCCTCCTGTTTTTTTGTTTCATAAGGTTTTGCCCCTTATAAAGATATTATATCCTTAAATTATGTATAAATGGTTAAAGCGACTATTATTTTTTGAATTATTTTTTTAATGCGTTGATTCTAATGAAAAACCGCCCTGAAACAGAGCGGTTTAAGATTACATAGGCAAAGTATATAAATAGTAATTATATCCCGCATACGCACATAAAAAAGCAAATCCAATCGGCCTAGAAAATCTTTTTTGCCATAAGGCTATCCCGATTAAAATGGCCGTTATAATGGTCATTAGCCAAATATCTGTTCCCATGCCGGTAGGAACCGCAATCGGTAAGAAAACAGCCGTTGTCCCCAAAATAAATAAGGAATTATAAATATTGGATCCGACAACGTTTCCGAAAGCCACATCATTATGGCCCCGAATAGCACTCATAACCGAGGT
>JAFTHM010000151.1 GCA_017457425.1 Alphaproteobacteria bacterium | reverse complement strand
GTTCTGCTGTGCCGTCGGCCGGAACCTCCCCTAAGGCAGATAACTGTTGCATGGCTTCGGCTAAATTATTTTCTTGTATGATACGTTTAGAGGTTGCGTAATCTTGAACGGCATTTAATGCCTTTGTATAAGTGAGCGTTTTGCCGATAGAAACGTTATCTTGTTTTAAGATATTTTCAATTTTTATCAGTTGTTTGTTGACGGCTTTTAAATCGGCTTCAGCGTCAACTAAGGCCATCAATGCTTCTGCCTCAGCCGGCATTTGTTTAACGGGGGCGTTTTCAGCCATGACAGAAACGGAAAAGGTACAAGCCAAAAACAAGGCAAGTAATATTTTTTTCATTTTTGTATCTCCTTAATATATTTGAATGGGGGTAATATACTCTTTTTTTGGTCATTTTTCAATAAAAAAGATGATTTTGCCTCTAGGCGACGGATAAAAAAATTGTTATACTGTCTGTATGAATTAACATTAAATAAGGGGAAAATCATGATTACCATTCAATTTGTTAAAGAAATCAAAAAAGCGAGTGTCCGTGTTGTAGTTGGCCAAAACGAAAAAGTAGGCAAAGGAATTTTAACCGCCACCGAACAAAAAACGGTGGGTGAGGCGATTAAACAGGCTCATTTTTTAGGAAAAGACGGCCAATTTGTTGATGTATTTTGTTCAAATGGTAAAATAGTAATGGCGGGTATCGGTGATAAACCAAGCGAAAGAACGTTTTGTGATTTAGGGGGACGCCTTGCTACAAAATTAAGTCGTGATGCCGAGGTTGTTTATTATGCAACCGGTCGTTATGGTATAGACGATGTGCAAGAGGCCGTTCAAGTGGCTTATGGTTCGTTGTTGGGGGCTTATCGGTTTGATAAATATTTAACGAAGACTAAACCGGAAGACAAGCCGATGTTGAAAAAAATCACCATTGTGGTATCTAATCCGGCAGAGGCTAAAACAGCCTTTAAAGAAAAACAAGCCATTGTTGATAGTATTTACATGGCCAGAGATTTGTGTAGTGAACCAGCTAATGTATTAACTCCGAAAACGTTTGCGGATAAAATTGCGGATATGGGTAAATTGGGTTTGGATATTGAAATTTTAACCTTAAAAGAGTTAAAGGCTCAAAAATTTAATATGTTGTTGTCTGTGGCTCAAGGCTCAAGTAATGAACCACGGGTGGCCGTGATGAAATGGATGGGGAATCCGAAAAAGAAAGCGTTTGATTTAGGCTTGGTCGGAAAAGGTGTTACTTTTGATAGCGGGGGTATTTCCTTAAAACCTGGTGCCGGCATGGGAGATATGAAACAAGATATGACCGGTGCGGCAGTCGTGTCGGCAACAATGCGTTCTATGGCAATCCGTAAAGTGAAATCTAATGTCATTGGCATTGTCGGATTGGTGGAAAATATGCCGTCTGGCAGTGCAACCAGACCGGGGGATATTGTCAAATCTTTATCGGGTCAAACGGTTGAAATTTTAAATACTGATGCCGAAGGGCGATTGGTTTTGGGCGATTGTTTGTGGTATATGCAAGAAAAATATGGTGTCAAAAAAATTATTGATTTAGCAACATTAACTGGTGCTGTGATGGTGGCGCTTGGTGAAGAATATGCTGGATTGTTTACAAATGATGATACTTTTGCCGAAGAATTGACTGTGGCTGGTAAAAATGCCGGTGAGCCATTGTGGCGATTGCCGATGAATAAAGCCTACAATAAAATGTTGGATTCCGATATTGCCGACATGAAAAATATTGGTGGCCGAGTCGCTGGTGGCAGTACGGCAGCGTGTTTCTTAGGACGCTTTATTAAAGACGGAACAACGTGGGCTCACTTAGATATTGCCGGCGTGGATAAGTTTGAAAAATCTCGCCCGACCTGTCCGAAGGGGGCAACCGGTTGGGGCGTTGGATTGTTGAATAATTTGATTAAGTAATTGGAACTATAAATAAACCTCCTGGTTGTATAATCAGGAGGTCTTATTGTTATGTAAACTATTTATTTAGATGTTGACGAAGTTGATTTTCCAGAGGGGCGTTGATCCATTCGTGTAAAAATACTCCGATCTATACCGGAATCCGGATGTGTTTTAATACCAATTTGTTGAAAAACTTCTATGCTTTCTTCCTTGCCAGTTCCCTTGTTTGTTGTGTCAGCCCAGCTAATAGTCGGCATAATAATACTTATTGATAAACAAATAATCCATAATAAACTAATTTTTTTCATGGTGTGTTCTCCTTTCATATGTTAGGGTTAGCGTCCTGATGAATCTTTATATCTGTTCGGTATCCTTTTAGGCATACTGATTTGTACACCCTTTTCTTTGCTTTTATCACCGATTAACGGATCTTGAAAATCTACGTGCGTAAAACCAGCTCTTGGACCAATCGTTGGTGCCGGTTGATAATGTTCTGTATATGTTTTCGCTTCTGACTGAGTTTCAGCCTCATTTTGAGAATTGTTTTTTTGATCTTGTTTTTTCTTAGTATTTGAAACTAAAGAGCCATTTGTTCCTGTATCTATTTTTGAGAAATTTAAATCGTACATTTTTGTATTTTGTTGATTTGAATCAAAATCCGGATTGGCGGCTTTATGGGCGGCTCGTGCTTGATCGTCGGCCTCAATACGTTGTTTGACTTCTTCATCGGAAGGGGCCGTTATATTATTGTATGCGATATACCCGATGATACATAGCAATCCAAGTGCGACTGATTTATTCATTATTTTCTCCTTCACCTTATTTTTTATAGTATATCATAAAATCAAGCATTTGTCTACCATAAAAAAATAACCGCTTGAAATTGAGCGGTTATTTGATTTTGTGTGGAATGATTAAACGTCTAAATTTGCAACCTTTAAGGCGTTATCTTGGATAAAATCACGTCTTGGTTCAACCACATCACCCATCAGGCATGAGAACACTTGTTCGGCATCCTCTTGGTGTGTGATTTTGACTTGCAACAAGCGACGCGCATTTGGATCCAATGTTGTTTCCCACAATTGTTCAGGGTTCATTTCGCCCAACCCTTTATAACGGTTAATGGCAACCCCTTTGCGGCCGATTTTGAAAATGGCTTCGGCAAGGCCTACCGGACCCGCAATCATAATATCGCCATCTTTGGTTTTTAATGTTGACGGTTTCGCATAAAATTCTTGCAAATCTGCACCCATCGCATCTAAGGCTCGGGCTTCGGAACAATTCATCAAGGCATGGTCCACCGTATGATATTCCGTTACACCTCTGAGTGTGCGAGAGAATGTAAATTCACCGTTGTCATAGGTGCATTTCCATCCGCGTTCATATTCCGGTTCCGTAGCATCCAATCTGGCAGTGAAAGAATCATCATAGACTTTGGATGAGTTAAACATACCGGCTGTGGCCATTTGACTGATGATTTTAAACGGCACCCGTTTGGACATAGACATAATCAAGCCTCTGGCCTTTCTGGCTTGTTCAATGCGGGCGAGCAAATCGGCGCCGGCAATTTGAGTCCCGTCAGCCATTACCAACACAGCATCTTGAGAGCCGACATTGACCAAATATTCTTCCAAAGCGTTATCGTCCTTGAGGTAAATTTCGCTGTTGCCTCGTTTCGCACGATATAATGGCGGTTGAGCGATGTAGACATAGCCTCGTTCAATCAGTTCCGGCATTTGACGGAAGAAGAATGTCAACAATAATGTTCTGATGTGAGCCCCATCAACATCAGCATCGGTCATGATAATGATTTTGTGATAGCGGGCTTTGTCGGCGTTAAAATCATCACGGCCGATACCGGTACCAAAAGCTGTTACCATTGTGCCGATTTCGGCAGAGCTGAGCATTTTATCAAATCTGGCCCGTTCCACGTTTAAAATTTTACCACGCAAAGGTAAAATGGCTTGGTGAGCCCGATCACGCCCTTGTTTGGCTGACCCACCGGCGGAATCCCCCTCAACAAGGAAGATTTCGGACAAGGCCGGATCTTTACATTGACAATCGGCCAATTTACCAGGGAGAGAGGCCATATCCAGCGCCCCTTTTCTGCGTGTGAGTTCACGTGCTTTTCTGGCGGCTTCACGAGCCGTAGCGGCTTCAATCACTTTACCGATGACACTACGTGCTTCGGATGGATGTTCTTCAAACCATTGACCGAGTTTATCACCGACAATATTTTCCACAATCGGACGCACTTCGGAAGACACCAATTTATCTTTGGTTTGTGAGGAAAATTTCGGATCCGGTACTTTGACGGATAATACAACCGTTAATCCTTCACGCATATCTTCACCGGATAATTCCACTTTTTCTTTTTTTGTAAGGCCTGTTTCGGCGGCATAGTTGTTAACCGTTCTTGTTAAAGCAGCACGAAGTCCGGCCAAGTGAGTACCACCATCGCGTTGTGGAATGTTGTTTGTAAAGCATAAACATGTTTCGTGATAACCATCAGTCCATTCCAAAGAAACTTCAACCGTTACGCCGTCTTTTTCGCCGGATAACGCAAACGGTTCAGCATGTAAAGAGTTTTTAGAGGCATTTAAGTATTTAACGAATTCACGAATACCGCCTTCATATTTGAATTCAACCGTTTTGGGTTCGCTGGAACGATTATCTGTGAGGCACAAATACACGCCGGAGTTTAAGAAAGCAAGTTCACGCATACGGTGTTCCAAAGTTTCAAAACTAAATTCTGTGATGGCAAAAATGGACGCATCCGGATGGAAAGTAACTTTTGTGCCATGACGGCCCGGTGTTTCGGCGACTTCTTCTAAATGTTTGACAGTATTACCACCTTCAAAACGGGCATAGTGTTCTTTATTATTACGCCAAATGGTTAAATCTAACCAATCAGAGAGTGCGTTCACACAGGAAACGCCTACGCCGTGCAACCCACCAGATACTTTATAAGAGTTATTATCAAATTTACCACCAGCGTGCAGTTGTGTCATAATCACTTCGGCGGCGGATACACCTTCTTCTTTGTGTGTATCAACCGGCATACCACGACCATCGTCAACAACCGTGACAGAGCCATCAGCGTTTAAAATAACTTCAACCTTACTACAATAACCGGCCAAAGCTTCGTCAATTGAGTTGTCCAATACTTCATACACCATATGATGCAAACCCGTGCCGTCATCCGTATCACCGATATACATACCGGGGCGTTTGCGAACGGCATCTAACCCTTTCAAAACTTTAATTGAGTCGGCGTTATAGGCATTTGCCTGCGTCATATTTTCTTGTTCAGTCATGTTTTATCCTTTATGCTACAAGTTTACTTAATATTGATTCTTCTACATCAAAAAATTGCGCGCGTCCAGTTAAATGTGAAAATGAGGCCACATCCGTTCCGGTCATCCAAACCTGAGCCGGCAGAGCGTGCAATATATCAAACAGTTCGTTGCGTCTTTTAACATCCAAATGAGCGGCGACCTCATCCATCAGTAAAATGGGACAAAGGCCTTGTTCGTTCATTTGAGCCTTCATTTGCGCCAAAATAATGGAAATCAGCAAGGCTTTTTGTTCGCCGGTGGAACACAGCGAGGCATCCATATTCTTTTGACGGTGATTTACTTTAAAATCGGCTGTGTGTGGACCACTTACTGACCCACCATCGGCATAGTTTTTGCGAGAACGGGCTAGAATGTTGGCAAATTCTTGTTCTACCAAAACGGCTGGTTTATTTTGTAAAGCTTGCTCCACAATACCGGTCAAACTGATGTCCGGACATGGGAATAGTCCGGCAATTGGTTCTTGTAAATACCCCGAAATACGTTCGGCAATATCCAACCGACTGGCGGCAATAGCGACTCCACTTAATGCCATTTGTTTTTCCAAAGCACTGAGCCAAGCGGTATCATATCGTCCTTCACGCAATAAATGACTCCATTGTTTAAAGGCCGCATTGTATTCACTGGTGCGTGTGGCATGGGTCGGATCAAAGGCTTGCACCAGCCTATCCAAAAAACGTCTGCGAGAGGCCGGATCGCCACAAAACAATCTGTCTTGAGCCGGTGTTAACCACAAACACCGAAAGACTTTGCCAAGGGTGGCTTGTTTGCTGACGGGGTTGCCGTCAATATGGATTTGTCTGCGTTCCGACCCATCCACCGTGCCGGTGCCGATTTGGACTTCTCCGTTAATTGTTTGGACTTTAGCCGATACACTCCAACGGGCTGGTAATTTGATAACATCTCCGTCGGCGACCAATAAATCATCACCCGTGCGTTTCGCTACATCAGCCAATCTGGCGCCACGTAGTCCTTTGCCTGCGGTTAAAAAGGATACCGCTTCCAACACATTGGTTTTGCCAGCCCCATTATGGCCGGTCAAAATAACCGGCTCTAAGGCATTATCCAACACCAAATTCATCGCATCATATGAGCGAAAATTGGTGAGGCGAATTTGCTTAACCCCTGTTTTAGAAACACCAACCATTTATTTAACTACACACGCATTGGCATTAATACAAACAAAGCTTTATCATCACTGGCGTCGCCCAAAATAACCGGACTAATCCCATCGGTTAATTTGATTTGAACTTTGCCGCCTTTCATTTGGGCTAAAATGTCCAACAAATAACGATAGTTAAAACCAATTTCTACCGGTTCATTGTCGTAAGTGGCGTCCATTTCGTCTTCGGCACTACCTTCATCAGCCGAGGCGGCGGATACTTGCAATAACCCACGATTAATGCTGAGTTTAATACCACGGGATTTTTCGGACACAACGGCCACACGTTCAATGACATCCGTTAAGACGGCGGCATCGGCCTCTAACACTTTGTCATTGGTAACCGGAATAACCTTTTCATAATCCGGATAAGTGCCGTCAATGAGGCGAGAGGCCAAATCTACATCCCCGATTGTAAAGCGGATTTGGTTAGCGGACAATGCTACATTTACTGTGCCGTCTAATTCACCGGCGAGTTTTGATAACTCCCCGATTGTTTTGCGTGGAATAATAACACCGGGCATACCCTTTGCACCCTCCGGCAAGGCCACATAAGCGCAAGCGAGACGGTGTCCGTCCGTGGCGACGGCTGTCAACCGTGGATTTTCTCCGTCTTTTTCGTGTAAATAAATACCGTTTAAGTTATAGCGTGTTTCTTCAACCGAGGCGGCGAAACCTGTTTTTGCAATGAGGGCGCAAATATCAGATGCGGCCACATCAAAATGAAAAGGCATATCTTCACGCGCCATAGACGGGAAACCGTCAGCCGGTAGACTGGCCAATGAGAATCTGGAACGACCGGATTGGATGGATACTTGGCCGGTTTCTTCGTTTGAGGCCAACGTAATTTGAGATCCTTCGGCCAATTTTTTGACAATGTCGTACAGTTTATGAGCCGGTACCGTTATCGACCCTTGTGTTTCAACGCTGGCCGGAACGGATTCTGAAATTTCAATTTCGTTGTCGGTTGCCCGTAATCCAACGCTGTCCCCAGATGTTTCCAACAATACGTTTGACAAAATGGGGATTGTTTGACGGCGTTCTACGACGCTTTGAATATGGGATAAAGCCTTTAATAAACTACCTCGTTCAATTGTCAATTTAATCATCTTTTTTTCCTTTCTTTGATTGATTATTTTGTATAGGAAAATCTTACCTTTTTTTTATAAAAAAAGCCAGTAAAAAATGATTTTATTTTGTGTATTTTTTATTTTTTTATATTGCCCCCTTTTTTTTTGAAAAAAAACAAGCTATAAGAAAGAAAAAACACCAGTAAAGGAATACAAAATGAGTTTGAAATTAACCCCGACGGATTTGTCATTAGCCTGTAAATTGACCTCTAAACATGTTATAACTGCTCCTAAAAAGGTGGATATTATAGGGCAGGAGCGAGCTTTAGAGGCCCTTAATTTCGGTATTCATATGAATGCCGGGGGATACAACGTGTTTTGTGCCGGTCCGAAAGGTGTGGGACGAACAACTTTGTCTTTGTCGGCGGTAAAAAAATATGCGGCCGGATGTGCGGCACCGGATGATTGGTGTTATATTCACAATTTTGAAACGCCTCATCAACCGATAGCCGTTAGTTTTCCAGCTGGTGGAGGTAAAGTATTTGCCAAAGCTATGAAAAAAATGGCCGATAATTTACGTTCGGGATTGCTATTGGCTTTTTCGGATGCGTCCTATAAAACACAGGCAGCGGCGATTGAAAGTAAGTTTAAAAGTGAAAAAGATGCCTATTTTGATAAGTTGCAATCGTTAATTGAGGAAAAAAACGTAACGCTCGTCAAAACATCGGCCGGCGTGATTGTGGCGCCGACTGTGGATGGTAAGATTTTGGAACCCGATACGTTTAACAAATTACCCAAGGCAACACGTAAAGACATCATTGAACAAATGACACGGGCTCAAAAGCGGATTGAAGCCGAAATTAAAGATACGCCAAAATGGGAAGAAACGCAGGCTAAGTTATTGGCCGAATTGCAAATTCGTACGGCTGAAAAAGTTATTAAGTCTATTTTAAATCCGCTTCAAAAAACATTTGCCGATCATCCGATTTTAAGTACGCACATTGAAAATATCGGCGATGATTTGTTGGAAAATTTGCCGTTATTTACGACGGGTAGCGGTGAGGCGAAAGAGGCTCAGAATGAATTATTGGAAAAATACGCCGTTAATTTGTTTGTGTCTAATAAAGCCAGTGGCGGGGCTCCAGTTGTTCATTTAAGCCACCCGACACTCACCAATTTAATCGGTAAGATTGAACGTGTTCAACAAGCCGGCACTGTTTTAACCGATTTTTCCATGATACGCCCCGGTGCATTACAGGTGGCTAATGGTGGTTTTTTGATTATTGAAGCTAGAGAATTGATTGCCAATCCGTATGCGTGGAATGCGTTGAAACGGTCTTTATTTGCGCACTGTGTTAAAATTGAATCGGGCAGTGATGATAATAACGTTTTTGATGTTGTGTCATTGGATCCGGCGGCTATTCCACTTAACATTAAAATCGTTTTGATTGGTGAAACGGGATTATATTATGCCTTAGCAAACGGAGATGATGATTTTGGCCAATTGTTTAAAATTTTGGCTCAATTTTCCGAAAAAATGCCACGTACGATTATTACCGAAAAACAGTATGCGGCGTTGATGAATAGTTTGGTCAAAAAAGAAAAACTTAAATCCATCAGTTTGGCGGCAATGAAACGTCTTGTTGAGCATGCTGCCAGAATGGCTGGTAGTAAAACGCAACTGACAACTTATTTGGCGAAGATCAATGATATTGTGCGGGAAGCCAATTATTTTGCGGCGATAGATAAAGCAAAAAGTATTGATGTGTCTCATATTGAACAGTCTTTGGCGTCTCGTCGTACCCGTATGGGGATTATGCATACGGATATGTTTGATATGATAAAACGGGGTATTATTAACATTGATACATCCGGCTTTAAAGTGGGGCAACTTAATGGGTTGGTTGTTCATGAAACCAGCGATTATGCGTTTGGTCGCCCCAGTCGTATTACCTGTCAAATTCGCATGGGTAATGGAGAATTGGTTGATATTGAACGAGAGGTTGAACTGGGTGGGCCACTTCATTCAAAAGGGGTGTTGATTTTATCTTCTTTTATTGCCGGCCGTTTTTCACAAAGTACACCGCTGTCTTTGGATGCCAGTTTGGTTTTTGAACAATCCTACAGTGAATTAGATGGTGATTCTGCCTCCAGTGCTGAATTATATTGTTTATTATCGGCAATTTCAGGAGTTCCTTTAAATCAATCTATTGCTGTAACGGGGTCTGTAAACCAATTGGGGCAAGTTCAAGCTATTGGTGGGGTAAACGAAAAAATTGAAGGATTCTTTGAGGTATGTAAATTAAATGGATTAACGGGTTCTCAAGGGGTTATTATTCCGGCCAGCAACGTACAACATTTAATGTTATCTCATGAAGTGATTGATGCGGTTAAGGCCAAAAAATTCAATATCTGGGCCGTTAAAACCATTGATGAAGGCATGGAAATTTTAACCGGTAAAACGGCAGGAACCATGAACAAAAATGGTGTCTATCCGGCCGATAGCATTAATGGATTGGCCGCCGAACGGTTGTTAGATTTTTTCAAAAAAGCACAAAAAATCAATCAAATGAAGAAGTAATCTGATGAAAGTTTTAGTCGGTTTAAGCGGTGGTGTTGATTCTTCGGTGGTCGCTTGTTTATTAAAAGAAGCCGGTCACGAGGTTATTGGGGCTACTATGTCTATTTGGGATAAAGAGTTAATGGCCACCTTACCCGACACGGCTAAGGGATGTTTTTCACCCCATGGGGAAGATGATATTCGGGCCGCAAAGGCGTTGTGTGATAAACTGGGAATCCCTCATTATGTGATTGATTGCAAAGATATTTATCGTGAATTTGTACTGGAATACTTTAAATCGGAATATTTAT
>JAFTHM010000150.1 GCA_017457425.1 Alphaproteobacteria bacterium | reverse complement strand
TTTACATTTTTTATATATTTTAGAATATCCATTCGTTCGGTCAGCATTCCGAACGATATTTTTTGACAATTTTAAATATGGAAGGAATTTAAATGATATACGGATATATTCGTGTCAGCACAGACAAACAAACAACTGAAAATCAAGCCTTTGAAATTAATTGTTTTTCAAAAAAGAATAAAATACGAGTAGACAAATGGATAAAGGAAACAATTTCTGGGACCAGTGCTTTAGATAAACGAAAACTGGGGCATTTACTTAAAAATATGCAACCGGAAGATATTTTACTGACAACGGAACTGTCTCGGTTAGGACGTAATTTATTACAAGTTATGAGTATTTTGAATTATTGATTAAATAACGATATTCAAGTATGGACCATTAAAGACGGGTATAAATTGGGGTCAGATATTCAATCTAAAGTATTGGCCTTTGCTTTTGGGTTATCGGCCGAAATTGAACGCAATTTAATTTCTCAACGCACGCGTGAAAGCTTAGCCCGATTAAAATCAGAAGGCAAAAGATTAGGACGCCCCAATGGACACAGCTTAAAATCTTTGGAAAAATGGAAAAGCCATCAAGAACGCATACACAACCTGTTAAAAATGGGCGTACCAAAACGACAAATCTGTATTTCATTGGGTATCAGCGAAACAACTTTATACCGATTTATTCAACGGCAATTGTAACAAAAAAGGAAACAATGCCGAATGGATACTCCGAAGGGGGCGGAGTATGACAATAGGGATTCTAAACAACAAAAAATCATACAAAACAGCATTCATTAACCGGCTGTTAATAAATAAGTGCATTTTTTTCAAAAAAATGTAAAATAATCCTTGTCAAGCGTCAAAAAGTTTGCTAACGTCAAAAACGAAAGTACCGCTTTAAGGTATTTTTACGGAGTTGAAAAACTTTGTTTGTCGGGTGCGTCTTAATCATTACTGACAAAATGGTGGTTAAGAATTTTGGTTCTTAAAGAACCTAAAGCCATCCGTCAATCGGTTTGATCTTCGTCTTACCTTAGGGTAGGTAACGTTGTTATAACAAGAAAGGAATTAAATATGACAAAATTAAATCAAGAATCCGGCCGTTCAATGGTCGAAATGTTAGGTGTATTGGCTATTATCGGTGTATTGTCCATCGGTGGTATCGCTGGTTATACAATGGCTATGAACCGTTACAAAGCCAATGAATTGTTGAATGCCGCTTCTATGGCTAATATTTTGGCTCAATCCTATAACGGAGGCAATGGTATCACAACTGACACAACATATGATACTTTAATGGGTGGCACAAATTCAATTGCTGGTGTTGCTGGTTCAAGTATTACAGCTAAAACAACTGGTAAAGTTACAGTAGTTACAGGTGATGCCGATGTTTGTTCCGCAATGGTCAACATTGGTGGCTCTAAAGTAACTTGTGATGACAAAACCGCTACAATTAACTTTGCTAGCTAATAGCCATTTTGTAAATATTTAAATATTTACAGTATGAAAAATGTCCTCCACCAATGGTGGAGGATGTTTTTGTTTCAACTTTCTGTTATATCAACCGTTTTCTTTTTTTGTCATCACTAGACTTAACCCGAGGGAGCAAAAGCAATAAAAACTTATGCCGCCGGCATTTTTGCTTACATCTAACCTAATTCAATCCTGGGTATTCATTACGTTCCAAATCACTGAAACGACCAAATTCACCATTAAAGTATAACTTAATATTATCTACCGGACCATGACGGTTTTTGGCGATAATGGCTTCAGCTTGGTTGGCTAAATCAATTTTCTTTTGTTCCCATTCGGCCACCCGAAGTGCAAATTTATCATCCGTTTCATTGATGCGTTTGGTTGGTGTTTCGTTTTGCAAATAATAAATTTCACGGAACACGAACATAACGATATCGGCATCTTGTTCAATAGACCCAGATTCACGCAAATCGGACAACATCGGGCGTTTGTTATCCCGTTGTTCCACCGAACGAGACAATTGCGACAATATCAAAACCGGCACATCCAATTCCTTAGCCATCATTTTTAAATGACGTGTCATTTCGGATAATTCTTGCACACGGTTTTCACTGCGACCACTGCCGGTAATCAATTGCACATAGTCAATTACAATCAAGCCTAACCCTTTATCCTTATCCCGTTTCAAACGACGGGCACGATTTAAAATCGCATTAACGGTTACCCCCGGCGTATCATCCACATACAATGGTACTTTGCTGAGCAACGAAACGGCCGCCGCCAATTCATCAAATTGTTCGCCGGTTAATTCCCCGGTGCGCATTTTTTGCCCCGAAACACTGGCCTTAGACGACAAAATACGAGTCGCCAATTGTTCGGCAGACATTTCCAATGAGAAAAAAGCCACCGATTTTTTTTCGGCCCCCGGCTTTTTATTTTCTTCTTCAAACCGAACAGCGGCATTAAAAGCCATCGTCATAGCCAAAGCCGTTTTACCCATTGCCGGACGACCGGCCAACACCAACAAATCGGAATTGTGCAGACCACCAAATAATTTATCCATCGCCGTCAACCCCGTTGATACACCGGAAATACCATCTGTCGCTTGCATTGCTTTTTCAATGGTTTTCAGCGATTCGCCCAAAGCAATATTTAATTGTTTGGGCCCCCCTTGCAATTCGCCTTCGGTCGCAATACGGTATAATTTCTTTTCGGCGTTTTCAACTTGACTAATCGCCTCTTCATCCAAATTAATTGTATAGGCATCATTAACGATATCATTCCCAAGAGCAATCATTTGACGGCGAATATGACGATCCAAAATTTGACGACCATAATCGGCAACGTTAATAATCGTACCGGATGCCGCCGCCAATTTCATTAAATAAGAAGACCCACCAACATCCTTAAGGCTTTCATCATTATCAAAAACCGCTTTCAACGTAATCGGATCGGCGATTCGGCCTTGTTCAATATACCGTCTGGCCGCTTCATAAATTTTGCTGTGCGCCAAGGTCGCAAAATGTTCCGGCTTTAAAAATTCCGATACCTTTTCCAACGCTTTATTATTGGACAAAATCGCCCCAAGAAGTGCTTGTTCGGCTTCAATATTTTGAGGAGGAATGCGTAAATTTTCTGTATTTTCCATGTGTCATATCCGATATTAGGGGGCCTTTTTATTCGCCCAAGGGTTAATTTTTCCTTAACATACACCATTTTTTATAAAAAGGGAAGAAGATTTTATATTTTATCCAACCTTACACACAATTTTTCAAATATTTCATAATAAAATTTAAAAACAATACATTGATTTTATGTTCTTTTTATACCCCCTCCCCCCCCCTTTTTTTCACTTGCAATTGTTATTAGTTTATGCCATAAGACTATTATCGTATTAACGCGATAATTTTTATAGGAGTATATTATGAAGAAAACAAAAACAACTCAACCAATTCAGGAAAAAGCTATTCCTGTTATCGGTCCCAAACGCCAACTCAGCCGAAAAATATTTTCAATACTGGCTTGGTTATTTTTTATTGCCGGAATCGGGACTCTTCTCCTTGTTGGAAAGGATTGTGATCTCACAACATTTTTGAATGTTCGCTCCTTTGTTTTTATTTTAGGTAGTGGATTAATGATTATGATGCTTATCGCGGTCTTGTTTAAGGCGTGCCGGTGGTTGTCTTTATTTTTAGTATTCATCACCCTCACTTTGCTAATCTTGAGCGGTTTCGTGGTTGACTACATCACACGTTCTGAATCTGCAAATGCTGATAACGTTGGTGCGTTCGGTGATACATTGTATGATGGCGGTAGTGGCATATTGATTGGCACAATTAGCCCTGATTATTCAATCAGAGGCTATGCTGTCCCGTCATATCCAACACCAACAGACAATTATGAACATACGGAAGAAAATTCGGTCAAAATTACAAAATCCGAACCGGTTTCTACGTTCAGTATTGATGTGGATACGGCCTCATACACAAATGTGCGTTCTTATTTAGAAGATGGGTATATGCCGCCTAAAGATGCCGTTCGTATTGAAGAATTAATTAACTATTTTCCATACGATTATGCTTTACCGAAAACAAAAGAACAACCTTTTGCCATTCATACAACACTCACCGAAGCACCTTGGAAAAAGGGCAATAAGTTGTTGCATATCGGCATAAAAGGATATGATATTGTGGAAGAAAACAAAAAACCGCTTAATTTGGTTTTATTAATTGATACATCCGGCTCTATGTATGGAGAAGACAGATTAGGATTATTACAAAAAGGTTTCTTAATGTTGGTTGATGAATTAACCGAACAAGATACAATTTCTATTGTTACTTATGCCGGAGATTCCCGTGTCGCCTTAGAACCGACAAAAGGCAATAAAAAAACCACAATTCGGGCTGCTATTAACTCATTAAATGCCAGAGGTGGCACTTGGGGTGCCGGTGGTATGAAAACTGCCTATGAACTGGCGAAAGATAACTTTGATAAAAATGCCATCAACCGCATTTTAATGGGAACAGATGGAGACTTTAACGTTGGTGCAACAGATGATATGAGCTTAAAAGACTTTGTTGCCAAACGCCGTGAAGATGGTATTTATTTGTCCATTTTATCAGTCGGCAGAGGTAATTACAATGACTCTTTAATGCAAAGTATTGCTCAAGCCGGCAATGGTATTGCCTACTATTTAGATTCTGTAAAGGAAGCTCGTCGTGTTTTGCTTACAGATATCAATAAAACATTATTCCCAATTGCTAACGATGTTAAAATCCAAGTAGAATTCAATCCGGCAAAAGTGGCTGAGTACCGCTTAATCGGATATGAAACACGCTTACTCAATCGTGAAGATTTTAACAATGATCAAGTAGATGCCGGTGAAATCGGTTCTGGCCATTCCGTAACTGCCATTTATGAATTGACTCCAACCGGCAGCGCCAATCGGTTAACGGAAGATTTACGTTATGGCACAAAAACGACCGATAATACGAACGTATCCGATGAAACGGCTTTTGTGCGTGTCAGATACAAATTACCGGAAGAAAAAGAATCAAAACTGATTGAACAGCCGGTAATTGATGAAATCGCATTGTCAGAAACATCCGACGATGTACGTTTTTCAATCGCCGTTGCCGGCTTTGGTCAAAACTTAAAAGACAGTAAGTTCCGTGGTGATTGGTCCTATGATGCCGTCAAAGAACTGGCAAAATCTGCCAGAGGCGATGATGACAATGGTTATCGTGGTGAATTTATCGGATTAATTAATTCGGCCAAATCCGCAAAAACAGAACAAGGTTTCTAAGGACTTAGGTCATTGTTATACGACTCCCTCACTTTTTCAGGTGAGGGAGTTTTTTTTCATTAAAAAACGATTGCAATTTTTGCCGTTTTGGGCTAGCATAAGAACAAAACAAAAACAAATTTTAAAACCATTTGATTTAAAAGGTAAAAAATATGATAGGATCTTTATCGGGATTGGTAGATGGTATTTTTGACGGCTACATTATTTTAGATGTCGGCGGCGTGGGATATCGTGTGTTTTGTTCATCCAAAACCGTGGCAAAATTATCGGGTGTGGGACAAGCCGCCAAATTATTAATTGAAACGCAAGTACGTGAAGATCACATCCATTTATTCGGATTCGCCGATAGCATGGAAAAACAAGCCTTTGAGCTCATCACAACCGTTCAAGGCGTGGGGGCAAAAGTGGCGCTGGCTATTTTATCGGCTTTATCAGCCAGTGATTTACAAATGGCCATTATGACCGGTGATGCCAAAGCCATTACTCGGGCAAACGGTGTTGGGCCAAAACTGGCCAGCCGTATCGTAGCGGAATTAAAGGGTAAAACGGGAACGCTTGGCACCAATGAAACAATGGTTGTTTTACAAAATACCGGTGGAAATAGTGCTACAAACGGGGCGATGGACGAAGCCATTTCCGCTTTGGTCAATTTAGGCTATGGTAAATCGGAGGCCGGTATGACAGTAGCGTCCATTATGCGTCAAAATCCGGAAATCAAAACGCCCGAACTCATCCGCCTGTCGTTAAAAGAAATCGGTAAAGGAGCATTTTAATGGCTGAAGAAAGATTAATTACCCCTCAAAAAATTGCCGGTGATGAAGAACTCTACACAGGTCTTCGCCCGCAATCGTTAGACGATTTTGTCGGACAAAAATTGCTCTGTGAAAATTTGCGAGTGTTCATTGAAGCCAGTAAAAAACGGGACGATGCGTTAGACCACACATTGTTGTACGGCCCTCCGGGACTGGGTAAAACGACATTGGCACAAATTGTGGCAAAGGAACTTGGCGTGGGTTTTCGTCCGACTTCGGGCCCGATGATTTCCAAAGCCGGCGATTTGGCCGCCATTTTAACTAATCTAGAACCCAAGGATGTGTTGTTCATTGACGAAATTCACCGTTTAAATCCTACAGTAGAAGAAGTCCTGTATTCCGCTATGGAAGATTTCCAATTGGATATTGTGATTGGTGAAGGCCCTGGTGCTAGGTCGGTCAGAATTGATTTGCAACCGTTTACGTTGGTGGGGGCAACAACTCGGTCGGGATTACTGACGAATCCTTTACGAGACCGATTCGGCATTCCGATGCGATTAGAATTTTATGGTGTTGAAGACCTTGAAAAAATCATTAAACGAGGCGCCCGATTATTACACCTGAATATGACGGATGAAGGCGCTCATGAAATTGCTAAACGTTCCCGTGGGACACCTCGTATCGCCGGACGGTTGTTGCGCCGAGTGCGAGATTTTGCCGGTTCTAATCCCGTTACAAAAGACATTGCCGATATGGCACTCACACGGTTAGAGGTAGACAAACAAGGCCTTGATTTAATGGACAGACGGTATTTAAGATGTATTGCCGAAAAATATGCCGGCGGTCCTGTGGGGATTGATACGTTGGCTGCCGCCCTATCCGAAGAACGGGACACAAGTGAAGAGGTC
>JAFTHM010000149.1 GCA_017457425.1 Alphaproteobacteria bacterium | reverse complement strand
ATTAAACCGAATTGTTGCCCATTCTCAATTAATCGGTTCCACCATCAATATAGAAATGGTCAAAAGTTTATTAAAAGACGTTCTGCGGATTCGGGAACGTGCTGTCCACATCACAGATATTCAAAAAGTTGTTTCCGAATTTTACGGATTAACCGTATCGGATTTAAAATCAACCCGCCGAGAACGCCGTATTGCCAGACCCAGACAATTGGCTATGTATTTGGCTAAGCAATTGACAACATTATCCTTACCGGATATTGCCCTGCATTTTGGGCGAGACCATACAACCATTATGCATGCCGTTAAACAAATTGATTATTTATTACAAACGGATAATCAACTCGGAAAAGATGCTCAAACACTAACAAAATGTTTAAAAGAGGGGGATTATGAATAATACACCATTTAATTCTCATCTGTTTTTGGGTTTTGATGAATTAGAAGATATGTTGTGTAAAGTTGCCCGTACTGGCGATTCTTTTCCACCATATAATATTGAATTGGTAGATGACAACACATTGGAAATTTCTTTGGCTGTTGCCGGATATACTGAACAAGACTTAGAAGTATCCTTAGAAGATACAGAATTAGTTATCCGTGGCCGTCAAGATCATAACGAACAAAAACGGTATACCCATAAAGGTATCGCAGCCCGTTCTTTTATAAAAACTTTTATTTTAGCCGATGGAATGGTGGTTGAAAACGTGGCTTTAACCTATGGCTTATTGGTTATTACTGTTCGCAAACCGATTAAAAAGGCCAAAAAAGTGGTTTTAAAAATCACGCATCAACCCAAAAATACACATGTTATTGAAGCAAAAGGCGGTCCCAAATGATAAAAGAACAACGCATTATTTCCGATACTTTTTGCGATACACCCATTCAAATGAGCGATGAAGCTTATATTCGGCAGGAACCACAAACGGATAAAACAGTATGGGCTATTTATGACACGAATGGTGAAAAAATAGGGCACGCTAATTCTCGTGAAGTAGCCATCGCTGTTGCCTTGCAAAATGATTTAACACCGTTTAACGTCCATTAATTATTTTATCTCTCTCCGATTTTTCTTGATTTTTGACTCCTTTTTCGGTATACTGATTACACTGAAGAAAAAAATAAAGGATTCAAATGAAATTAGGAAAAGTCAAATGGTATGATCCTCGTAAAGGATTCGGTTTTATTACTCCCAATGATGGGGGAGCTGATGTGTTTGTACATGTAGAATCCATCCATGAATCCAAATTGTTCCGTTTGCAAGAAAATCAACCCATTGGTTTTGATACAAAAAAAGACGGCGATCGTTTATGTGCCGTCAATTTAGTTTTACGTTCGTTTTAAAAAATTTATCTGGTATGTTCTGAACGTTCTTGCTTTGATATCGTATTGTGGGACGATATTTTAGCCGGCTCTGTCGGTTTATCATTTTCTTTATTTTTTAAATAATATGCCGTTCCAACCGCCACAGCGACAGCCTCTAAAACCATAAAACCTAAAATCAGTAAACATCCGGCTCGTTTAGCTTGAAAAGTTTTTTCTTCTTCTAAAAATTCATCTTGTTGTTGATTCATTGTATTTCTCCTATATCAATAACACTACTTATGTAAATATCATACCAAGACCTTTTTGTCAAGAAAATTCACCCATCATTCAAAAATAGATTTTTACTTGCTTTTTTGATAAAAAGTCCATACACTGAGTACACTATAAAGGAAAAACTCATGTTATATATCGGCATTATGACGGGCAATTCTTTAGATGCGGTTGATACGGTCCTCACCCGCTTTGACCATGATAACATAACGGATATTTGCGCCTATTCTCATCCCTATGCCCCACAACTGAGAGCCAATTTTTTAACATTAAAAGCATATTTGTCCGCCGGTATGGATATGAAAACATTTTGTGAAACACCGTTGTTTTTGCAAACACATGAGGCTTATATTCAACTGGTAGCCGAAACAGTCAAGACTCTTATTCAAAACAGCAATATAAAAAAATCAGACATTACCGCCATCGGCTTTCATGGTCAAACCATAGATTATTGTGGTCCAAGTGTCGCTCAAAAATCCGGTATTAAGCCCTATAATACTCAAATGGGGTCTGGTCAAATGCTGGCTGATTTAACGGGACTACCTGTGATTTATGATTTCCGCTCTGATGACGTAATGGCTGGTGGAAATGGCGCTCCCTTAGCACCAACACACAACTTAAATTTAGCAAAATCACTCAATATTCAATCTGCCATTTTCTTTAATGCGGGTAATACCTCTAATTTAGCCATCGTCACCAACAATCAAGTTATGGGATGGGATGCGGGCCCCTTTAACGAATTGAGTGATAAAATGGTCCAAATGCACAAAAATGAACCGTTCGATGATAATGGAAAATATGGATTAACCGGTCAATTAGACCCGATTTTACTCAACAAACTGTTTGATTACAGTGCCACAACGGGCAGTGGTGAAAATTACTTGACGATGCCTCCTCCAAAAGCATCAGATCCCAGATGGTATCGTTTTTTAGATGAACTCAAAGACCCAACAGATTTTGAAAACAAATTGCATACCGTTCAATATTTTGCGGCGTATGTGGCGGCCTATACTTTAAAATTTGTTCCAACAACCATCCAAATACCAACAAACTTTATTTTATTCGGCGGTGGTTGGAATAATCCGGTCAGCAAAGCAGCTTTTGAAACAATTTTAAGTGGAAACGGATTTATTTTACCTCGTCACTCAGCCGATTTTGACAGTATTTTATCACGCTTTATGTCTACTCCTCAAATATGGATTTCCAATATGGGTAAATATATGGAAGCACGCATTTTTGCAGATTTAGCCCGCTATTATTTAGAAAATCGTGCTTGGTTTGAGGGCGCATCCGGCCATACACCTGTCCGATTGGGACGAATTCGTCATCCCTTTGAAGCCCCAATCAACGATTTGGTCAGCCGTTCCGCTAAAGGATGGCAAGATAATTTAAAATAAAAAATTACTTAAAAAAATTCCCAAATAATATCTAGGTTAGCCTTATTATTTCTTTTCTAATAAAAACTTTTCGGCACTCAAGGCGGCAACACAACCGTTTCCGGCGGCAATAATGGCTTGACGATAGGTATCTTCTTGCACATCACCACAAGCAAATACCCCTTCAACTGAGGTAGCACACGTGCTTTTGTGGGTTTTAATATAACCGTCTTTAGACAAATCCAACTGCCCCTTAAAAATTTCAGTATTCGGACGATTACCAATTGCGATAAACGCCCCATCTATTGGTAAAATACTGGTATCTCCCGTTTTTGCATTTTTAATTTTCAATGCATTGAGTTGTTGTTCACCTAAAAACTCAACCACTTCAGATTCCCACCGAATAGAAATTTTAGGATGTACAAGCAATTGATTTTGCAAATGCTTTTCGGCTCTTAACTCATCACGACGGTGGATTAAAGTTACTTTATCGGCAATTTGCGCTAAATAGAGCGCCTCATACACGGCAGAACTGCCACCACCAATAACAGCTACGGATTTACCACGATAGAAAAACCCATCGCATGTCGCACAAATGGACACACCATGACCACGATATTTTTCTTCGCCCTTGGCCTCTAACCATTTTGCGGATGACCCTGTGGCAATAATAACCGCATCGGCTGTCCATGTTCTGTTCATTTCCGTTTTAATTTTAAAGGGGCGTTTTGAAAAATCAACCGATTTCACCATTTCGTATTTTAACTGCACCCCAACCGATTCGGCTTGTTTTTGAAAGCTAGCCATTAAATCAATACCGGAAATACGCGTAAACCCTGGATAATTTTCCACTTCGTGCGTCAACATTAATTGACCACCAGCCATATGCCCCGTCATTAAAACCGTTTCCAAACCTGCCCGAGCCGTATAAATACCAGCCGTATATCCGGCAGGACCTGAACCGATAATTAAAACGCGTGTGTGCATATAGCCCTCCTTGGTTTTAGATAAATTGAACGTCTAAAATCTCGTAAGATTTTTCCCCTTTCGGTGTTCTGACATCCACTATATCACCAATTTGTTTTCCAATCAAGGCTTTTGCAATCGGAGACATTAAAGAAATTTTACCATTTTCCAAATCTGCTTCATATTGACCGACAATTTGGTATTTTTTTTCATCACCCGTATCATCATCGGATAACGAAACAGTGGCTCCAAATAACACTTTTTCACCCGACAAGGATTTTGGATCAATCACTTGAGCGTGCGATAAGGCGCTTTCTAATTCTTGAATACGCCCTTCATTAAAGCTTTGTTGTTCACGAGCGGAATGATATTCGGCATTTTCGGATAAATCCCCATGACCTCTGGCTTCTTCAATAGCGGCCACAATACGAGGACGTTCCGTATATTTTAATCTTTTTAATTCAGTATTTAAAGCTTCATAGCCTTGCACTGTCATTGGTACTGCATCTGACATAACATTCTCCTTTTTTCAGTATTAAAAAAATAAGGCCTCAGACAATTAATCTGTGGACTTTATATAGCATCAATATGGTTAATATACGATATAACCACTTTAAAATCAAGCTTTATTTTTAAAATATTTACTTTTAATCCTGACACGCATATGTTTTCAGCACATATTCAGGGTCTACTCGCACACCAAACCATGTTAATGTGAAATGTAAATGAGGCCCTGTAGAACGACCGGTTGTTCCTATTTTACCGATTAAATGACCTTGCTTAACTTTATCACCTTGTTTTACCAAAATT
>JAFTHM010000148.1 GCA_017457425.1 Alphaproteobacteria bacterium | reverse complement strand
GGGTTTCCCCCTTTAATGAATATGTCGCACTATACTGATAGATAGTTCTCAACTTCCAACCACTTTTTTTATTAAAAGGTGGTTTTCGTTTAACTATAAACCGAAAAGGAAGTACATTACTATGACAAAAAATAATGAATGCAAAATGAATGCCGAGGCATACGGCTCTCAATGCCGACTAGATACTTCGGTTAAACCAGAGTATGACAAAAGAGGAGAATATGGTCGCTCTATGACCGAAATGTTGGGAACTCTTGCCATTATCGGGGTGTTATCAATTGGCGGGATTGCCGGGTATTCTTACAGTATGGATAAATATCGGGCAAATGAAACAATAAATGATATCAACCTCAGAGGCATTGATTTAATCCGTCAAGTGGCAATGGGACAAACGTTATCTTTATCCGAATGGTCGAAGAAATCAAAAGCCGGCTATGATATCGGTGATCCATCTTTAATTGAAGGTGATGCCTATATTTCTGTTTCCAGTGTCCCCAAACGTGTGTGTGAAATGGTGTATGAAGCCATTCAAAACAACAAAACAATTGATATTGAAATTAATGAAGCAACAAATGGAGATGCCTCAGATTGCAATAAAGATGAAAATAACACAATAGGATTTTTCTTTAATCAAAATAGCAAGATATCCGATAATACAGAAACAACAACAACAGAAAAAGAGCTCTGTTGCAATTGGTCCGATTGGATAAATAATGACCATCCTACTGATGATTTCGAGAATGGTGGTGATATAGAAACGTATGAAGGGATATGTTCAAAAGAGCATGTACAAGAAATTGAATGCCGTATGGCAACAGAACCTTTTTTATCTTGGGAAACATTAGGGCAAGACGCACAGTGCAATAAAGACGTCGGATTTGTATGCAAAAATGCCGATCAGTCTTTCGATGGAGAACCATTCGGATTATGCTATGATTACGAAATTCGTGTTTTGTGTTGTCTACCAAAGGAAGGTGATGAATGTCCTAATAATTCTGATAATTCTGATAATTCTGACAATTCTGATAATTCTGACAATTCTGATAATTCTGACAATTCTGATAATTCTGACAATTCTCAAGAAAAAGAAACAACTACGACAACACCTCCGCCACCACCAGAAACGACAACGACAATTCCAGAAGCAAATCCGGGTTATCTATCTGTTATAGAAGAAAAAATAGCAGAATTAAAAGCAGAAAATCCCCATTGTGACGCCCCATATTTTGATGGTAATTGGACTGTTTATTATTATGCCGGTCCATTTTGTGAATTCAAATCATGTGAATGGCTTTATGGTAACGAATGGAACTGTTCCAACTAATCAAAAATACCTCTCAAAAATGAGAGGTATTTTTTTTCATATATAAAGCCCGCTATCCATCTTCGGTATACAACAACGCCGTTATGCATAATGGTATCACGATAAGGGCCGGTCCCCACGCCGCCAACATCATCGGCATACTTTGCGATATGCCCGATACATTGGTAAAACGTGTTAATAAATACAACAAAAATCCGCTTAAAATTGCTAAAATCAAACGAATCAGCACTTTTCCTTGACGTGTCGTCGTTGGCAACGCAAAAACTGCTGCAATAAATACCATTGCCACCATCGTAATCGGATAAGCAATTAATTCATGCCAATACATTTGGTGAACGGCAGGCGAAAAGCCGGCTTCCTTCAACAACTTAATAAATCTTGGGAAACGCCAAAATGACATTGTTTGAGGTTCATCAAATTTTTCCAAAATCCCCTCTAATGTAAAATCTGTTTTAAACGCAGTATCTTTGGCTTGTTCACCTGTTTCGGCCACCGGATCAATAACAAATGGATTTTTCAAAATTAAACTCCCCTTTTGCAACAAAGCGGTCGGAGCCTCATACTGACGCAAGAATTGATTTTCCGGCGTTAATTCCATCAGCGATACTTGGTCCAAAGCCACCGTATTGTTTTCTTGACGTACACGACCGGCCCGCACAACGATGGTTTTATCTTCATGCGTTTCTCTGAGCCATAACCCATTTTCCGACCAAGAAAAAGGATTAGAGTTCGTCATACCGAGATGTTCTTCCAACCGTTCGTATTTTTTGGCCGTTAATGCCGAAAAGGGATTAAACACCGTAATATCAAACACACCGATTAAAAATGTCATTAACACCACCGGAGCAATAAAATTCCATACGGACATTCCAACGGCTCGCATAACAATCAATTCCGAAGAATGACTGAATTTCAAAAAGAAAATAATCCCAGAAATCAACACCACAAATGGTAAAATAATATGTATCATTTGTGGAGATTTCAGTAATGCCATCACGCCTAAATCCAAAAAAGCCACCGCTTCACGTTTGGAAGATTCTCTGAGCAATTCAATCATATCAAATAATAAAATGACGGTTGCCAACGCAAATAACGTGGCAAAAAAAATCAACACAAAGTGTTTTAAAATATATCGGAACAAAATTAAATTCATATTTGACCCTTTGTTTTTATCTACTTTAGCAAAAAAAAATC
>JAFTHM010000147.1 GCA_017457425.1 Alphaproteobacteria bacterium | reverse complement strand
CTTCGTCCATTTTGAATTTGGTGGCTTGGACCGTATCACCGAACAAACTGATTTGCGAACTGTTGCGTGCTTGTGTTTCTTGGGCGGAAAAAGCGATGATTTTTTCAACATTACTATACACTTTTGCCCGATTTTTATCCAAACACTCAAACGCTCCGGCTTTGGCTAAATTTTCAATATACCGTTTATTGAGTACAGACGAATCCATGCGTTTGGCAAAATCTTCAATAGATTTAAACGGCCCGTTTTTATCACGTTCGGCCACGACCGCTTGCATACCGGCCTCACCCACATTTTTAACGGCAGACAAAGCATACCGCACGCAGCCGTTTTCCACCGTAAAATCCACACCCGATTTATTGATATCCGGTGGCAAGACCTTAATTTTCATTTGGTCTAAGTCATTTTTAAAGAATGCCAACTTATCCGTATTGATTTTATCAAGTGTCATTGTAGCGGCCATAAATTCCACAGGATAGTGCGCTTTTAAATAAGCCGTTTGATACGCAATATAGGCATAGGCCGCGGCGTGCGATTTATTAAATCCGTATTCGGCAAATTTGGCCATCTTATCAAACACATTCTCGGCAACCTTTTGGTCAACCCCTTTGGCCGTCGCCCCCTCAATAAAGATACCCCGTTGGCGAACCATTTCCTCTTTAATTTTTTTACCCATAGCCCGTCTGAGCAAGTCGGCCCCGCCCAACGTATAACCGGCCATCACCTGAGAAATTTGCATCACCTGTTCTTGGTAAATCATAATACCATAGGTTTCTTTTAAAATCCCCTCTAACATCGGGTGCAGGTAATCGGGTTCTTCCGTTCCTTTTTTACGGGCAATATAGCTGGGAATACTGTCCATCGGCCCCGGACGATACAAAGACACCAAAGCCACAATATCTTCAATTTTATCGGGTTGCATATCGTGCAAGATTTTACGCATACCCGCACTTTCCAATTGGAACACGCCCGAAGTATTGGCCGATTTTAGCAACTTAAATGTTTCTTCGTCATCAAGCGGTAAATCATTTTCATCAATTTCTATCCCACGCAAACGAATTAAATCGGCCGTCTTTTTAATCGTGGTCAGTGTTTTCAGCCCCAAAAAGTCAAACTTAATTAAGCTGGCATCTTCCACGAATTTCATATTATATTGAGTTACCGGCATATCAGATGACGGATCTTTATAAATCGGCACGATTTGGTCAAGCGGTTTATTCCCAATCACTACACCGGCAGCGTGCGTAGAAGAATTTCGGTTGAGCCCCTCTAATTTCAGGGCAATTTCCAATAAATGCTTAATGCTTTCTTCCGAACGGGCTTGATTTTCAAATTCGGGTTCTTTTTCAATTGCCTCTTTCAGTGTAATCCCAAGTTCATTCGGCACTAATTTAGACAACCTATCCACAACCGGATATGGAATTTGAAGGACGCGACCGACATCTCGGATAACGGCTTTGGCTTGCAACTTACCGAATGTAATAATTTGAGCCACATGGTCAAAGCCATAGTTATTTTGCACATACTCAATCGTTTTACCCCGATTTTCCTGACAAAAGTCAACGTCAAAGTCGGGCATGTTCACACGTTCCGGATTTAAGAACCGTTCAAACAACAAATTAAACCGAAGCGGATCAATGTTGGTAATCGTTAAACACCAAGCCACCACAGAACCGGCACCGGACCCACGACCGGGGCCCACGGGCACACCATTAGCCTTTGACCATTGAATAAAGTCAGCCACGATTAAAAAGTAGCCCGGGAACCCCATTTGTTTAATGATACCCAACTCATAATCAAGGCGTTCTTTATACTTTTGACGTTCTTCATCAGAGCGCCCTTGCATCCGCATTTCAAAGCCTTTATAGGCCATATCCTGCAACGCTTCATCTTCGGTTTTTCCCTTACAATCGTAATTCGGGAAGGCCGGTTTTTTCTTTTTGGCCATAAAAAAGCATCGCTTAGCAATCTGAACGGTATTTTGTATTGCCTCGGGCAAATCGGCAAACAACTCTTTCATTTGTTCAGCCGTTTTCAAATAATGTTCCGGCGTTTCTTTACGTCTATCATCCACCGACACATACGTTTTTTCGGCAATACACAACATGGCGTCATGTGCCTCATACATATCGGGATCCATAAAATACGCTTCATTCGTGGCCACCAACGGAATGTTGTGTTTGTAGGCTAAATCCAAAAAGGTGCTTTCGGTTTTATTTTCTTTTTCGGTCCCATGGCGTTGAATTTCCATATAGATTCGCCCAGGGAAAGCCTCCTCTAATTTTTTCAAAATTTCTTCGGCAAATTCCGGATGACCGTTTAAAATCGGACGCCCCAAAATCCCTTCAGACCCACCAGTCAACAAAATGAGTCCTTCGGTATTTTGTGTTAATTCCTCTAAGGTCAAATGTGGTTGTGTTTGTTTATCTTCACCCATGTAATACGGCGTAAAATGCAATAACAAATTTTGGTATCCTTGTTCGGATTGAACCAGAACAACAACCTTGTCATACGTCGGCTTTTCCACCTTAAACGCATTTTTTTCACGTTCTGGAGATTTAATCAACAACTGACATCCCAAAATCGGTTGTACCCCTTTACCGGCGGCCTCTTTTGCCAACGCCATCGCCCCGTAAATATTTCCACTGTCTGCCATACCAATCGCCGGCATATTGTTATCCACAGCCCATTTAGCCAGTTTTTCAACCTTAATGGCACCTTCCAACAAAGAATAAGCCGTATGCACACGCAAGTGAATAAATTCGGGGGTCATCATATTAATCTAACTCTTTCAAAATTCCGTCTTCTACTGTAATTCGTCTATCCATTCGGGCGGCTAATTCCGGATTGTGTGTCGCAATTAAGGCCGACAAGCCCGTTTGTCGCACGACATCCAATAACATCTGAAATACCGTTTCGGCCGTTTTGGGGTCTAAGTTCCCCGTCGGTTCATCGGCCAACAACAATTTAGGATTATTCGCCAAAGATCTGGCAATTGCCACCCGTTGTTGTTCGCCACCGCTCAGTTGCCCCGACCGATGTGTCAACCGATGAGAAAGTCCCACCATATCCAATAATTTTGTAGCACGCTCTTTAGCCTCATTTTCCTTAACACCCGCCAACAACATCGGCATCATTACGTTTTCCAAAGCACTAAAATCCGGCAACAGTAAATGAGCTTGATACACAAATCCCATATAATTTTGACGCAAAGAGGTACGTTTTTTATCACTGGCTTTTGAGGCATTTTCACCAGCAACAAAAATCGTTCCGCCACTGGGTGTATCCAACAGTCCTGCAATTTGAAGAAGCGTTGATTTACCCGAACCGGACGGCCCAATCAATGCCACAATTTCGCCGGCATTAATTTTTAAATCAATCCCTTTTAATACCTCAGTAATTGTTTCACCCTTACCAAAATGACGCTGAATATTTTTCAGTTCCAAAACCGCTTTATTCATATCTTAACGCCTCCACCGGATCTGTGCGACTGGCTTTCCAAGATGGGTACAAAGTGGCCAGCAAACTTAACACCAAAGACATCACGACCACAACCACAACTTCGGTTAAATCTACTTTGGCCGGCAAATGGGACAAGAAATAAATTTCGGCCGAAAACAATTCCCTGCCCGATAATCCCTCTAACCATTCCTTGATAGCGTCAATATTATAGGAAAACAGCAAACCCAAAATTAACCCTGCAAAAGTGCCGGCGAATCCAATAATCAGGCCAGCCATTAAAAACACACGCTGAACGGCCCCTTTGGTCATACCCATCGTGCGCAAAATGGCGATATCTTTGCCTTTATCTTTTACCAACATAATCAAACCGGAAATCATGTTAAAGGCCGCCACGACAATAATCAACGTCAAAATCAAAAACATGACGTTACGTTCCACTTCAATCGCATTGAAAAAGGCTTGATTCGTATAACGCCAATCATACACTTGAGCATCTTCACCCGCCACATCAAAAACACCCTTTAAAACGGTTTCAATATCGGCGTTTTTATGGGTAAAAATTTCCAAATGAGAAACACGATCCTTTGTCATAAAAAACTTTTGAGCCTCAGACAAGGGCATAAAAACAAAATTACCGTCATACTCAAACATACCGGTATTAAATACCCCCAGCACCCGATATGATTTCATTTTCGGAATTGTACCAAAGGCGGTAATATTTCCCTTAGGCGAAACGAGCGTAATTGTATCTCCGGTTCTAACGGCCATTTTAGAGGCCAACCGATACCCCAAAATAACCGTATTCCCGTCAAATTCGGCCAAATCAGCCCCCCGATATTTATCCATTAAAATATCACGATTTTTAAAATCATCGGCACGCATCCCCCGAACCATAACACCGGAAGAACTGTTTTCGGATGATGCCATAACCTGACCATCCACCACCGGAATAACGGCCGACACACCGGCAACAGCCAACACATCTGTTTTTTTCTTTTCAAAATCAGCCAGCGTATCCCCCCAAGCCGGATACACACCCATTTGACCATTGATACCTAACACACGACCCAAGAGTTCCTCTTTAAACCCATTCATCACGCTCATCACAATGATTAAGGTTGCCACGCCCAACATAATCCCCAAAAAGGAAAAACCGGCAATCACCGAGACAAATCCCGTTTGCTTACGAGAACGCAAATACCGATAACTCAGGCGTCGTTCTGTTTTTGAAAAAATCATTTAAAGCCCTTTCTTGAAATGCGAAAGGAAGTCTATCACATTTTTTGCAAATTCTCAAGTCTTTTGTGTTTGACTCTTAAACGGCCTCTAAAAATCTGGCTAAAACTTTTTTCGGGCCCACATCATCAAAGTGCACCTCTAAGCGGTCGCCCTCTTCCCGAATAACCGTCCCATATCCGAAAGAGTCATGGAACACCCTTTTCCCAAGGCGTTTTGTCTTTTTGGGCGGCGTATAATTGGGTGTCCAATTATCAAATGAGACAAATGTTTTTCCCTTACGTTCCAAATCGGCCACATAGCGGTCAATACGGTCGTACGCCCCTCGTCTGCCCATCGCATTTTCGGTGCAATCCATAATATGATCGGCCGGCAATTCATCCACAAACCGACTGGGCAACGGATTTTGCCATTGTCCATACATTTTTCGGCTGGAAGCATAAGAAATATAGGCGCATTTTTTCGCCCGAGTAAGCCCGACATAGGCCAAACGACGTTCTTCCTCTAATCCCTCATCACCGGCTTCATCCAATGCTTTTTGATGCGGAAATAATCCTTCTTCCCACCCCGGCAAAAAGACATTATTAAATTCCAACCCTTTGGACGCATGCAACGTCATCACGACCAACTGCTCGCCATCGGTTTTATCATCCGTATCCGTTACCAAAGCGGCATAATCCAAAAATTCATTCAAGCTGGCAAAATCACCCAATACGTTGTATAATTCTTTAATATTTTCAATACGCCCGTCAGATTCAATGGATTTATCCATCCGCCACATCGTCATATAGCCGGAATCTTCTAAAATTTTATTAGCAACCTGTGCCGGATTCATACTTTTGGATAATTCTTTACCCTCTTTAATCAAATTGACAAACCAATCTAGTGTTTTACGCACAGCCGGCTTTAATTCCGCCCAAGCAATGGCTTCAAATAAACTGACCGAATGCGTTTTGGCGGCCGTGGTTAACGCCTCTATCACTTTATCACCAATTCCACGGCGGGGTTTATTTACCACACGCAAGAATGCCAAATCATCCGTTTGGTTTAAAATCAATCGTAAATAAGCCACCGCATCACGAATTTCTTCACGTTCATAGAACTTAAATCCGCCAATCACTTTATAAGGGATGCCATACCTCAGCAACACCTCTTCAAATTCACGTGTTTGGAACGAAGCCCGAACCAAAATCGCCATATCGGACAACGGCGTGCCACGGGCTTGTTGGGTTTCAATTTCCTGAATGATTTTTTCGGCCTCGTCAGAACCATTCCAATAACCGGACACTTTGACAAGTTCACCACCACCGGCTGTTTCATCAGCCACCTTTAACGTTTTGCCGAGCCGTCCTGTATTATTAGAAATTAACGCACTGGCCGCCCCTAAAATATGTTCGGTAGACCGATAGTTGCGTTCCAAACGAATAGTGAGAGCATCCGTAAATGTCTTATCAAATCCTAAAATATTTTCAACCTCAGCTCCACGCCACGAATAAATGGATTGGTCATCATCCCCAACACAACACAAGTTGCCATAAGCTTTGCTCAGCAATCTCAGAAACATATATTGGGCGATATTTGTATCTTGATACTCGTCCACCAAAATATAACGGAATTGATTTTGATATCCGGCCAAAATATCGGGCCGAATTTTAAACAACTCTAACGGCAACAACAACAAATCCCCGAAATCAACGGCATTTAATTCCCTCAGACGTTGTTGATACACATGATAAAACCCAAGCGCACGCCCTTCGCAAAAGCCATTGTTTTGAGCACCGGTTACAGCCGACGGCGCCAACCCTCTGTCCTTCCACCGCTGAATAATATCCAGCATTGTGGCGGGTGTATAGCGTTTAATATCAACACCGGCGCCTTGCATAATTTGTTTGATAAGGCGTTCTTGATCATCTGTCCCCAGCACGACAAAGTTCGGTTTTAAACCAACACATTCCGGATATTTACTTAAAATACGAACACCAATGCGGTGAAATGTCCCAAGCCATACAGACCGAGCATCCGGTCCCACCATTTTTTCAAGACGTTCTTTCATTTCTTTAGCGGCTTTATTTGTAAATGTAACAGCTAAAATTTCCCAAGGACGAGCCAATCCCATCGCTAAAATATAGGCAATACGAGTCGTCAGCACTCGTGTTTTTCCCGTTCCGGCACCCGATAACACCAACACCGGCCCTTCGGTTGTGGTAACAGCTTGGTATTGTTCAGGATTAAGCACCTTTAAAAATTCCGGTTCGTGTTTTGCTTTTACCGGTTCAGCTGAAGCAACATCGGCCTCATCAAAATCAAAAATATCACTCATTACTTATGTTCCCTTAAATACTCAATCGCATAATTTGCACACAACAATCCAAAAATACCCGTTATGGTCGGTAAAGACCCCATATTATGACGCACCCGCCCTGTTTCATTTTCGGGCGTATCCGGCATTTCTAAATGCAATTTTTGCGATACGTCTTCACACGAATATACCACGGGGAAAGTCAACTCCACCCCCCGTTTGCGCAACCGTTTGCGTACAAAAAAAGCCAGCGGACAATGTATGGTTTTTTTCATCGACACAATCGCAATTTTTGTCGCATCGGTTTTAAGCGCCGCCCCCATACTGGAAATAAACGGAATGCCTCGTGTCATTAATTGTTCAATCAAAATCGTTTTTGGATTAAGTGTATCAATCGCATCAATCACAAAATCAACACGTCTATCTAACACCTCATCAATCGTATCAGCATTCACCAAAACCGGTAAAATTTCCACCTTAATATCGGGTGAAATATCCCGAATCCGATTACGGGCGACAACGGCTTTTTCTTGATAGAGCGTGGAATGAAGCGCAAAAATCTGACGGTTGATATTGCTTTCCTTAACCACATCAAAATCCACTAAAATAAGTTTGCCGACACCGCTACGCGCCAACGCCTCAATCGCAAATCCACCAACGGCACCGCACCCGACCACCATAACGGTAGAACGGGCGAGTTTTTCCATCGCCTCATCACCCAACAACAAACGTGTTCTTGATAATCTATCTTCCATCTAAAAACAACTCCAAATTTTGCCAAAGATAATCCGGTTGCAGGCGTAATCTATCCACTAAATCGGGAATATTTTCCGGCGTTTTCAATCCATCCGGCGCATCCGTTTCCACCAACACTCTGTTATCGGGAATAACGGATAACACATGGGCATTTAACACCGAAAAGTATGCATTCAAAAACCGCAACTTTTGCACCAACACTTCATCACCGGAAAAACGGTGCATTAAAATTTTTACACCTTTAAATTGTCCTAAAATTTCCAACATCTGAGGCCACGCTTTGACACAATGAATATGAACGGCCCGCCCCAGTTCATCGGCAATTTTTAACTGGCAAAAGAATATATCCATTTGTTTTTCCATATCAGGTCTGGTTCCATCTAAACCGATTTCCCCCACCATAGCAAGCGGATTGTCTTTTAACAGTTTCTTTAAGTCATTTTCCCATAAAGGTGTTGCATCATCAATAAACCACGGATGAATTCCAAGACAAGGATAAACACCCAACAACCGATTAGATTGAGCCAAAACACCCCCCCAATCTTTCGGGCTGGTCGCATTCACAAAAAAAGTCCGCACATTTTTAGCCACCGCCCGCAAAATCACATCGTCCGGCACTAAATGCAAATGAGCATCAAAATACGGCATTTTTTCATCCTTTTTTATTTTTCATTCTTGTTTTGTTCTTTTTGTTATACACTTTTTTATTGTAATTTTCCACAATAAATTGTAAATTATCTTAAAAAAGAGGCCAAAAATGCGTTTTAAATTGATTTTTTCTATTACCAGTCTTATGCTGATTATCTGTGGCGTAGGCATGATTATCCCCGGTATTGCCGACTATATTAATCACGGCGAAGAAACGGCTACCCCTTTTTTCTTAGCCGGTTCGTTTACCGTATTATGCGGGTTATTGGGACGTTGGTTGTTTAAAACAGAACCTGAACCGCTCAGAGCCAAAGAAATGTTTTTAACAACGACATTGATTTGGTTGGTTTTTGCTTTATTTTCCTCGTTGCCTTTTTATTTTTCAATATATGATATGTCCTTTACGGATGCTTTTTTTGAATCCATGTCTGGTCTGACAACAACCGGAGCGACCATTTTTACCAACTTAGACACAATGGATCACGGTATTTTACTGTGGCGTTCACTCACTCAATGGTTTGGTGGCTTGGGCATTATTGTGGTTGCTTTGATGGTTTTACCATCTTTACATATCGGAGGCATGCATTTTTTCACAACTGAATCTTCAGAAAAGTCAGATAAATCTGCTCCTAAAATGGCTCAAACACTTAAAGGCATCATCTACTTTTTCCTATTGTTATCGGTCATATGTGCCATTTGTTTGTGGATGGCCGGCATGAGTGTTTTTGATGCCATTAATCACGCAATGACAACTATTTCTACGGGTGGTTTTTCAACAAAAGATACCTCAGTTGGCTATTTTCATAATTCAGCAGTAGAATGGATTATTACCTTTTTTATGGCAGTATCCGGTTTACCATTAATTATCGGATTGTTAGTCGTTAAACGTAAATGGACTACCATTAAAAATGACGAACAAATCAAAACCTATTTTTGGGTTGTCTTTTGGTCCGTTTTATTAGTATCCACATACCGTTGGCATCATGCATCGTTTGAACCGTTAGCCTTTTTAGATATATTACGTTCCACCTTGTTCAGCATTATTTCCGTCATGACAACAACGGGTTATGTCACTGAAAACTATATGCTATGGGGCAATTTTGCCATGGTATTTTTCTTAATGCTGTTAATGACAGGTGCTTGTACCGGTTCTACCTCAGGTGGTATCAAAATGTTCAGATATTCAGTCTTTATAAAAACCATCAAAACACGCATGAAATCATTAATGCAACCGCATGGTGTTTTTATCCCTAGATATGGCGAAAAGCCCATCAATGACGATATGCTGATCGGTATTATGGTCTTTATCGGATTATACTTTTTTTCCGCTGGCGTTTTGACATTAATTTTATCGTTATTCGGATTGGACTTACTAACCGCCTTATCGGGTACTTTAACATCTCTTTCCAATGTTGGTCCGGCTCTGGGACATATGATTGGTCCCGATAAAACATTCGCTTTATTGCCAGATGCTACAAAATGGATACTCTCTTTCGCTATGCTGTTGGGGCGTTTAGAATTCATTACGGTCATTATGGTCTTTTTCCCCTACATGTGGAAAAGAAACATCTGATTTTATCAAAATTTTTTCAAAAACCCTCTTTAAAAGAAAAAACCTTTGTGCTATAAGTATAAAAAAACAAGGAGTTGACCCATATGAAAAAATTCATTTTAACCGTTTTATTCATTGCTGTCTTATTAGTTGGTACATTTGCATACTTGTTAGTACGTTCACTCAATGCTCAAAGTTATCAACAACAAATTATTTCGGCTGTTGCTGATTTGACCGGTAAAGAAATGACTGTAGCCAGCACTCCTTCACTAAAATGGTGGCCAATGCCGACATTAGTTATGAATGGCATCACCATATCTAATCACAAAGGCAGCGAAAAACAAAATATGTTGACAGCTGACAGCTTACAAGTACAAATTGAATGGGCTTCCCTATTTGAAACACCCTTGGTGGTTAAAAATGTGGAATTAATTAAGCCGGTGCTACATTTAGAACGACTGGAAAACAACCAAGCGAACTGGGATCTTCCGCTATTTTCGGCTCCGGACAGCGACATCAACGACGCTCTGTTTCTCGGTACTCAAAATACCTCAAGCACCATGAAAATAGAAAAATTACACATTCAAAACGGAACCGTTGTTTATGACAATAAAATTACAGGACAAAAGGCAACTTTTGAGGCTTTAAACGGAGATATTGCCGTATCTTCCTTAAAGGGACCATATCAATTTGACGGCACCGCCAAAATATTTGGCACAACCTTTGCCGGAAAAATCAACAGCGAGGTCATTCGCAATGATATGGCTTCAAAAATCACAGCTCAAATTACCGAAAAAAACAGCGGATTACAGTTAGATTTTAATGGTGAATTTTCACCGTCGGATCCTAAAAAAGTGGTATGGGGTGATGCCTCTTTTGCCATAGCACAACCCCAACCGTTAATGGAGGCATTCGGTTTCCCCATCTTAAATGATATTCTGAAACAATCTGTCGTTGGCAGTTTTGCTATAAATATTACACCATTAGAAGATAAATTAAATAATCTTATCGTCCGTTTTGGAACTGACGAAAATCCGTTTGCCGTTACAACAACTTTGACTTATGCTCCCAAAACCGCTGTTTCGCCTGAATCATATACAGGGCAAATTGCCATTAATAAATTGGATTATGCAGCCTTTAAACCTTACTTTGACAAATTTGGGTGGACAGATTTAACAAATACAGAAACCGTTTTGCCAAACGTACAATCAACATTAAACATTTCTGAATTGGTTTTGCCGACCGGCACACTCAAAAATACCTCTGCTGACGTATTATTTGCAAATCACCAATTATCATTAACCGGCGGTAAAACAACTCTCTTAGAGACCTCTCCAATTACATTCCGGATAAATGGCGGCCAAAAAGACAAAAAACCTTATTTAGTGTCTCATGTTTCGGGAACAACTACAAATGCCGAGGCCTTATTTAAGCTGTTAAACATTCAAACACAAACGACTCCGGCACAAGACGGACAAGCAACAACACCGTCTATTGAAAAAATCATCAAAAATATTGAAACAGATGCTCAAATTACGTGGACCCCAGAAACGTTGTCTGTTCAATTCAATAAATTAACGGTTGATGCAGTCAATGCAACCGGTTCTGTGGATGTTGCCTTAAATAATGCCAAAAATTTGACTGTCAATTTAGATGTTAACAACTTAAATTTGGATACCTATACCGGTTGGACAGAACCAAAAGACAAAACAAACTTGTCCGATTTACCGAATTTATTTAGAAAAACGGCAGAGAATGCCAGCGTTTTAAAGGCATGGAACGCCACATTTAACACAACATTTAATGCCTTAACATGGCATAAATTACCTATTACAAAAGGAATGTTAAACGGTACACTTCAAAATGGCACCTTAACAATCAACCAAGCCGAATTTAACGGTGTTGCAACCGCCTCTTTAAAAACCAATGGGGCTATATCGGGATTGGGAACGAACACGGCGACGATTGATTCGTTGTCATTCAGTTTTTCGGCCGGTCAATTACCCCTATTTTTAGAACGAGCCGGTTTAACCAGTGATTTACCCTTGTTTAAAAATGCTTCAGAAACGAAAATTGCTGGTTCTGTTACCAATGATGACAACATGTGGAAAAGCAACGTTATGTTGACATTAAATGATGCTTCCGTAAAATTAAACGGCAGTATGGCATTTGTAGAAAATAATACAAACTTTAAAGATTTTAATATCAATATAACACACCCGAATTTTCACAAATTTTTAAGCTTAATAAATATTGACCCTAAACCCGTTGATAAATTGAATGGTGCTTTACGGGCTCAAGGCACTTTAAACGGCACGTCAAAAGATTTATCCTTGACGGGGACTGATGTATCTGTTGGTATCCAAAAAATTGCCGGTTCCTTAACCTATACCGATAACGGAACAAAAAAATTAGTTATCAACGCCACCTCTCCGGCATTAGAAGGAGAACGATTAATTCCTCAAATGACACTGACAAATACAGATGGAACTTTTTCCAAAAAAACATTTGATTTTTCAAAATGGGATAATTGGGATAGTGCCGTTCAATTAAGCATTGGTCGGTTGTCTTATAAGGTATTGGATTTAATGGATGCGAAATTAGGCTTTACATTAAAAGATAAAGTTTTGACATTATCTCAATTCTCCGGTATTCAACGTGGAAATTCAAATGCGAAATTCAATACATCCGGTCAATTATCTTATATCAACACGCCCACGCTCAAAGCCGATGTTGAGCTAGCTGACTTAACCGTTAGACCAGACTTTATGATTATCAATAAATTTTCATACGGCGACGGCACTATGGGATTAAAGGGAACATTTAATACAACCGGCTCGTCTGTTATGGATATGATTGATAATTTAAACGGAAACGGGCATATACTCTTTGCAAACGGTCAATTTATCGGTTTAG
>JAFTHM010000146.1 GCA_017457425.1 Alphaproteobacteria bacterium | reverse complement strand
TCTTTGTTTTGTTATTTCTTCAGACATGTGCCGACGCCATTTGGCGATGTTGGCGTGATGTCCGCTGAGCAGTATGTCGGGTACTTCTTTACCTTGCCAGACGGCAGGTTTCGTGTATTGCGGATATTCTAACAACCCATTGGAAAAGCTTTCCTCCGACAAAGAATCGGCATTTCCCATAACGGATGGAATTAAACGAATGACGGCATCTAACATTGTTAACAAAGCGGGTTCTCCACCACTTAAAACAAAATCGCCGATGCTGATTTCTTGAATGTTATATTTTTCAATAACACGTTCATCAATTCCTTCAAAACGGCCACAAATAAAGGTCGCTTTTTCCATATTGGCAAATGTGTGGGCCATACTTTGAGAAAAAACCTGACCACGAGGTGATAAATAGAAAATGGGTTCATCTTCATGGACCGAAGCAATGGCTTTATCCAATACTTCCGGTTTCATCACCATACCGGCACCACCGCCAAAGGGTGTATCATCAACGGATTTGTATTTATCGGTTGCAAAATCACGAATGTTGACGACATTCATAGACCATTTGTTTTCAGCGAGTGCCCGTCCGGCCAAGGAATACCCAAGGCATCCAGGGAACATTTCGGGATAAAGTGTCAAAATGTTAATCTTCATCTGTATCTCCGTTAATGTCGTGAGGAGCATTCAAACAAATTGTTTTATTTTGCATATCCACAACCGGAAAATTATCGGATGTAAATGCAAAATCCATTACTTTGCCGTTTAATAAAGTTATTTCCAAAATATCCGACGCACCATAGTTGTTCACAGCCGTTACCGACCCGATTTTATCATCATTTTGCAAGACATCTAATCCCACCAAATCATGATAGTAATATTCATCGGTATTTGCCGTTGGTAATTTATTTTTATCGGCATACAAACGTTTTCCCCGCAAGGTTTCCGCCGTATTGCGATTGTTTACATTTTTAACACCGGCAATGATTGTTTCACCATGAACACGAGCGCCATACAACTCATAAATCGTCCCGTTATCATCCACGAACGGATTTAATTTGCCGATTTGCGCAGGGTTATTCAAGAACGGTTTAATCTTGACCGCCCCTTTAATGCCATGCACATTGACAATTTGACCGACGAGGATTTTATTGGACATTTATTTATTCCTTATTCAGCTGGTGTTTCTGCGGCGGCAGCAGCAGCTTCGGCAGCGGCAGCAGCTTTTTCAGCCAATTCTCTCATACGTTCTTGAGCTTTTGCTTTTGGAGCGCATTTTTTGGTTTGTTCACGAATAGCCGGTTTTTCAGCCAAACCTTTTAAGGCAAACAATTTTTGAACACGTTCTGTCATTTGAGCGCCTTGAGCCATCCATTTTTTAGCGGCTTCTTCTTTGATAACCAAAGCATCAGCATGATCTTTCGGTAATAACGGATTGTAATGACCTAAAGCTTCAATGAAACGACCGTCACGAGGGCTACGGCTGTCTGCGACAACGATTTTATGAACAGGGCGTTTTTTGGAACCACCTCTTGCTAAACGAATTTTTACTGACATATTGTCCCTTTCTTTATTTAGTTTTTACATATTCTAAAGTATCATCAAAAATCATACAGTTATCGCCCCGGTGAGCGAACCATCGCCGAACGGGGTATCTCCATAGAGACTGAAAAATAACATCAGCTTTTTGAAATATGTTCGTACTATACCCGATTTTTTCCCAGAAGTCAAGAGATTTTTTTGTGGGTTAACGAAAAGCCTA
>JAFTHM010000145.1 GCA_017457425.1 Alphaproteobacteria bacterium | reverse complement strand
TTGGCTGCGCTGCTAAAAAAGTTGCCGTTCATAGCAAAACTGTTAAAGCGTTATATGAAAAAATGGAAAACGATTATTATTATCGTTATTAGTATTCTACCCGTCAGCCTATAAAAAAGATCCCGTTTGGGGTCTTTTTTTTATGAAAATTATATGATATGCTGAGTCTCAGGAGAAAAAACATGAAATGGTTATTATTACTTTTGGCTGGAATATTTGAAATCATTTGGGCAATTGCCATGAAGTATTCAAATGGTTTTACAATTATTATCCCCTCAATTATAACGGTAATCACCTATATTTTAAGTGCCGTCTTTTTAGCATTAGCCCTAAAACATTTACCCTTAGGAACGGCCTACATTATGTGGGTTGGATTTGGCATAATCGGAACCGCTATTTTAGGCGTTTTGCTTTTTAATGAAAAACTAACCATTATGCAAATAATATGCATACTTATTATTATCTTGGGTATCGCCGGATTAAAATTATTTGAAAAAAATTAGATATCTGGGATTAATACGAGTTATCTTAATTATCAAAAAAAATACCCTCAAGAGAAAAGCTCTTAAGGGTAAAGAGAATGTACTGCTCAACCTTGGTTTAAACGTATAATTTCAACAACGTATTTAAAATGAAGAAACCATGGGTAAAAATACAGCTATACACACATGATACACATCCTATCTGACATCCGGCACTTTAATTTGGGCAATATATCCCGGTTTAATACGTTGTTTTGCGTATCGTGTATTCACCATAGAAACAGAATACTTTGACACGCCCATCAATCGTACGACTTCGTCAAAAAAATCTCCGGCCGTTTTATCATACCGAGAATTGTTTTGTATGTATAATAAGCAAGCTTGCCCCTTTTCAGCTATTCCACATCTAGGCATAGCCGTCGTTATATCCGAATTGGGAACAACGCCGTTAACAGTCCCCGGTTGTTGTGTTTGAACAGGAGCAGCATCCGAACCGCCAAATAGCGCCGTTCCGAATATCATACCAATCAATAAGGTTCCGCCCAAAATCATCGTCATATATTTTGTCGTCAAAAGCTTAGCCGGCAAGTTCAACTCGGCTGCAAAGTTATCATCATACAACCCTTTTGTCGGCATCTCTTGAGGATGTTCTTTTGGCATAAATACCGGTGTCGGTGCCTTTGGTGGAACAGGTGGTGCTTTAAATTGATTTTCCATTTTATTTTCCCTCTAACAAACGAATAAATCTTAATTTCAATGTAATCAACAATTCATTATTTGAACTGAGCCCAATAACCGATGCTGGAATGCCGATTAAGGCCAATTGTTCATCAACGCCAGTCCATCCTTTAAAGGTGGAAATTTCACCTCCGGCTGTATTCAACGAAATGGTGGTTTCTATTTCTTCAGGCGTTTTAATACCGGCATTCAATGAAATAGATACTGAGGAAACAGCCGTCGGATTAACCGCACAACGACCGACATCAAAACGCATTTTCCATCCATGTGGAACAACGGCAATCCCTTCACTGAGTAATGTCGCCCGATAATTCGGATGTAATTTGGCCAACAAATCATCCGTTTTCTTTTTATGGCCCATCGTCAACATTTTCCCGGCCATACCATTTGTTGCCGTATAAACCCGACCGGCGCCAAAACGATTCACAACGTCTTGCCAATTAGCAGAAGTCATCGGAGACAAAGTATAAACATGCGTATCGGCAACCAACAATTTGCCGTCTTTTAAAATATTAGCCATCAATGAATTGACTGTTTTTTCTTCAGATCGGCTGAGCGTCAACATAATGGAAAAATCTTTCCAATTCGGTACTGCCGTTTTAATACCGGCCCCACGCAACGCATCCAAAACAGCAAACACAACTGTCCGATTATTGGGCAATTGCAATTCAAATTGACCTCGTTTAGAAACCGTCAACCGTTTTGCCGTATCATCATAGCGATAAAAAACATCACCGACCCGAGTTAACTCGGCAATAACCGGTTCCAACTCACCATATAAATCGTCGGCATTAAGTTCTGGATAAACACGATCCGTAGAAACAACCGAAATATCAGCCTCGTCCACCAATTGTTTTAACGCCTTATCTATCGGCATTTTGCCAAACGAAAAACCATTTACTTCAAATCGGGGTAAAGCATCACCCATATCCACTTGACGCAATGTAAAATCAGACGGAGATAACGATAAAGTTGTCATCACCTCAATATCCCCAAAATCCTTCACATCACAGCGGAACGGACTTTCCAAATTCAAATTTTGAACAGAGGGAGCCGTTGCCGTCGCTTGCGGTTGAATACGTCCCCGAAACAAAGATTGTCCGAGAACATCGGTCGGTCCAATTGATAAAAAGCCTAAAAACAATAAACTATAAAAAATGTGTTTTTTCATATACTTTCCCCTTTGTTTCCTAAGATGCAGTTCCATCCGAAGTCGTCGGACGAACAGCCGATTTTGTGCCAAATGTAAAGGACATCTTACGTTGTACACCATTTTGTGGCGTTTGTGAAGTATTTTTTACATCCGCTGTCGGTTTTTCCTGAGACATCTGAGGGGGCGGTACCGAAAGACCTGCCTCTTGATTATCAGCAGCTAAATTACCCTCAGCTTCAATCTTTTCATATTCTTTTTTCAAATCATCTTCGTTCATATTTTCATATGGATCATCAATCATTTCAAAACCGTCAGGAGCCGGCCCCAAATATTCTTTTTCTTCGCTTAAATCCATACCGCCCAGACGTTTTTTCAAATCATCAACCGATAAATCTTCACGCACCAACGGAATATAATCAGATAACATTTCATGGGCTTCACCGGCTTGTTTTTGATAGGCCACTAATTTATTTTGCAAAAACTGAACGCCACCGGCTTTTTGCCGATTCATTATATCGTATAAATCAGTTTGAGATAATAATTCCTTTAACTCTTCAATGGTTTTATCCAGTACGTCCACCAAAAAACCATAATAACGGTACGTGTAAAAATCCGTGTATCCTAAATCCAAACATAAAAATGAAATCCACGATTCAATATTGGCAATAAAATCTATTTGACGGAACATCTTACGTACCCGCCAAGACTCTTCACTTTCGGCTTGAAGAGGTGTTTCATTTTGGGCAGGTCCCTCAACGGCTATCGGATCAAAAACGTCTGTGCGATAGGTATCGACTAGCGGAGGTGTTTCCTGAGCGACCGAAACAATCGGTGCTTCCTCAAGTATCGGTTCAACAGAGGGGACTACATCCGGCTCTCGGTGTCTGCTATCTAAGTATTGCGATACTTGTTGCATACTCTGTGGTTCACCAGGAGTATCCGCAAAAATATTTTCAATTTCCTCAGGTAATTCAGCTGTTGTTTGAGAGGATATTACGTCCGATGATGAAGTGTCCTCAAAAACCGCAGTAGATGACGCAGGCGTTTCAGAAACAGAAGTCGGTGTCGCAAATGGGTCCGTTAAAGGAGCCGTATCTTGATGGGTGGCCTCCCCTTGCGACCGCAATTTTTCCTTTAATTGTGCGACTGCCTCAGTACCAACAGCCCCGAAAAAGCCCAGCCAGTGTTCCAAAACCGGCACCCGTTCCATGGTTTCTTGATAATCTAATGGCGTTTCTTGCAATAAATAAGCCTGCAACTCATTCCAAGCCGTTGTGGCTGCATTATAATTAAAGGCATGCGCCAATTTTTCCTGAATATCGGCCGGCGCATCCGCCATAATATCATAAATGGTACTGACCCAATCAGCACCCAATTCTTCAACCGCAACGGAAACAAAAGCTTCAAGAGCCTCCGCATCCCCCGTATATTCTTCCAATACTTTAATCAGGCGTTCATTTGCCATTTTTTATCCTTTCCAATCCGGTGTTGTTATTTCCGTCGGCGTTTCAGTTGGTTCGGCATAATACTCATTTAACGATACGGAAGAATAACGTTTAGGGGTACTCCCTGTTTCATTAACAGATATATTTTCTTTACCTTCTCCAACAGGCTCTAACTCCACCTCCGTTTGATGTAATGACGGCGTGTTTTCCACCCGATAACGAGAGGCATAAGACGGTCTGGACGTCATTTTATCCGGTTGCAAATTCACAGTCCCCTCTTCTTCAATAACGGCATAAGGGTCTGGTGAGGCTTGTTTTTGAATTAATTTTTCCACAGCCTCCATTTGACGAGCGGACATTTCCTGAGTTTGAGATAAAATGGCATTAATATTGGCATTCATTTGTTCATTTTGGCGGGTCAATAATTCTGTTAGCATTTCTTTTTGAGCATAAAAAGCACCACCATCAACGGATTGAC
>JAFTHM010000144.1 GCA_017457425.1 Alphaproteobacteria bacterium | reverse complement strand
CCCTTTTGGTTTGTGCGATTTGGTTCGGCGATTATTGGTTGAAGTTGCCGGATTAAAACGATTGCGTTTCGGCTCATTAGATCCGGCTAGATTAGATGATGAGTTTATTGAGTTAATGGCTTCTGATAATCGGTTAATGCCTCATTTACACTTGTCCGTTCAATCGGGGGATAATTTAATTTTAAAACGTATGGGACGCCGTCATCGCCGTCAAGATGTGATTGAGTTTGCTAAAAAAATCAGAGAAAAACGTCCGGATATTGTTTTAGGCGCCGATTTTATTACCGGATTTCCGACCGAAACAGAAGTTCAATTTCAAAATACGTTGGATTTGGTGGCCGAGGCCGGCATAACACATTTACACGTTTTTCCGTATTCGGAACGAGAAGGGACACCGGCGGCAAAAATGCCTCAACTGCCCAAAGAAATTCGCAAAGACAGGGCAAGGCGTTTGCGTGAATTGGGTCAGCAAAAAATGAGTCAATTGTTAGAGAGTCAAATCGGGAAAACAGTATCTGTTTTAGTTGAAAATGCGACAGAGGGAACCAGTCAAAATTATTTAAAGGTACACTTTTCAACACCACAGGCAGTTGGTCAAATTATTGATGTAAAGATTAAGGGAAGGGACGAAAATGGGTTGGTTGGATAATTTAAAAAAGGGAATGAAAAAAACGGCCGCTGTTTTTAAATTAACAAAAGTGGATTTTGAATCGTTAGAGGAATTGGAAGAGGCTTTATTGCGGGCCGATGCCGGATTTACAACAACCGATGAAATTATTGAAGGTCTTAAGAAAAAACGCCCGCAAAATATGGATGAATTAAAATCCTATGTGCGTGAAGAATTGATAACTCGGTTGTCTGCGATTGCAAAACCGATTGAAATTGACAAAACTAAAAAGCCATACGTTATTTTGATGACAGGGGTTAATGGCGCCGGTAAAACAACGACAATTGGAAAATTGGGGCAGTATTATAAATCCTTAGGGTATCAAGTGTCTTTCGCCGCAGCTGATACATTCAGAGCCGGTGCCACCGAGCAATTACAAGAGTGGGGAAAACGAATCGGATGTACGGTATATGCAGCTAAAACAGGGGCAGATGCCGCCGGTCTTGTGTTTGATGCCATGAAAGGAGCTAAAGAGCAAGGTGATGATATTTTGTTGGTAGATACGGCCGGTCGTTTACACAATAAAACTGATTTAATGAACGAACTTGGTAAAATTGTGCGTGTGATGAGAAAAGCCGATGAAACAGCACCGCATTCTGCCGTTTTAGTATTAGATGCCACCGTGGGGCAAAATGGGATTGCTCAAGTTAAAGCCTTTAGAGAGTGTGCCTCATTAACCGGTCTTATTTTAACGAAACTGGATGGCACGGCTAAGGGAGGCGTTTTGTTGGCTTTGGCCAAAGAATTTGGGTTGCCGGTTCATGCGATTGGGGTTGGGGAACGGGCCGAAGATTTGCATGATTTTACAGCCGAACAATATGCCGATTCGTTGTTAGGAGATGCTTAGATGTCCTCGCTTAAATCATTAGTTATAACAACAGTGAATATGCCAATAAAACAATTGGGTTTGTTGGTGTTTATCATGCTGACGGCCTTTTTAAAATCTATGACGATATCCTTTTTGGATATAGGGATTGTCAGCAATTATTTAATGACTTTAGGCGTTGTTCATTTGCCGTTCAGCTATGTGTTTTCGGCTTTTGCCTTAATGTTGTCAGGCTATTATTATTTGGTATTTGATCGCCGTCACGGATATGGATGCGTACCGGTTTGTTTGGTGATGATTTTGCTATTGACAGGATTGACAAGCTGGTTGCAATATCCTGATTTTGTCAGCGTTAATTGTGCGTTTTGGTTTAATGTTGGTATTTTTGGTATACTCAGCGGTGCTTTTTGGTCTGTTGCCGCCCGATTTATACCGATAAAACCGGATTCTCGTAAATTTATAGCCGTTTTGTGTGCTGAATTGGTTGGTTTTGCAACGGCTGGTAATATCGTTTATTTTGGTCATTGGCAAACTCAAAGTGTAATGGCGGGTGCTTTAATTTTATTGACACTATTTGTCATTTGTTTGAAAACGCTCACTTACTTATCCCCTGTGGCTAGTGAAACATTTGTGCAAAAAACAGGGGGTGCTCAAGATGCAACAGCTATGAAATTGATTTATTGTATATTGGGGTATTCATTTGTTTATATGTTGGCAAAAGGGGTTTTATACTATGCTTTTTATCAAAACCTTTTACAACGAGGAATGATACTGACGGATTTAGCCGGTGTTTGGGCGTTGTTTGGGAGTATCGGGCTTGGTATGGTTTTGGTGTTATATCGCAGTCGTTTTTTACATATGATTGTCCCCGGTGTAATGGTTTTTGCCGGTTCATTTTTGTTGGGGGGAACAGCCTTTTTAATTCAGTCATTTGCCTTAATGATGACGGCCGTTGTGTTGTTTATGGTCAGCAGTTATTTTTACTTAACGGTGTTTTTAAGTATGTTGCCACGGCCTTTAGCTATTGGGCAAACAAAACGGATAAAATGGCTCAGGTTGGTATATGTTGAACCACTGGGGTTGATGTTTGCGGGTGTATTTTTATATTATTGTGGACAAGATATGTACATAGGCCTCTCTTTACAAATATTGGGCTTATTTATTGCTGTTTTGACTGTAATTTTAATTCAATATTATTCCGGTATTTTGTTGGAATCTTTTAAACGTCGTCAATGGCGTGGCGGTCCGTTGATTTTATCTCAAAAAAATGTTTTGGGTTATTTGCTCAAATTATTAACGTCCGATAATGCGGATGAAGTGATTTACAGCATGCGTATTTTGGGTATTTCCAAACATCCGGCTTTTGAAAAAAATCTGGTTAAATTATTAAAACATCCGAATGAAACGGTGCGTTTATTTGCCTTAAATCGGATAGAACGGTATCAAATGGGGGCTTTTTACAAAACCATTGAACATATGATGCAAAAAGATAAATCCCCCGCTGTTCGCCGGTATGCTCTCAGTATGTTAATGCAATCGGATTATCAGAAAAAAGGGCCTAAAATACAAAAATATATGCGTTATTTATCGGACAGAAATTTACGAGGCGGTGTGTTGGTCGGATTGTTAAAGGCCGGCTCAGATAATGCTCTGTTGGCAATGGATACGTTGCAACGATTGGCATTTTCTAAAAAAAGTTTTGACCAACTTGAAGCTTTACAAATTATTGAACGAGTTCCCTTGGCTGGGTTAGTACGATTGGTGGAACCGCTGATGAAACATCCGGATGAGAAAATTGTACGACAAGCTTTATTAACGGCAGGCGCTATGCAACATCCGCAATTATTAGGGGCCGTGTTTGAAGCGTTAGATGATGTTGATTTGCAAGAAACGGCTTTACTCGCTTTACAAATGTATGGGAAAAAGGCGTTTCCTCCTCTTGAAAAAATGTTGCACAGTTCTAATGTGCCAATGACACGACAAAAAATATTGGTATCATTTTTGGACCGATTGTCCAGTGGAGAGGGAAAACAAATTTTACTCAGGGCTATATCTGCCGATAATCAAAAATTACGTAAAAATGTGATGTATGCGCTCATTAATTCCGGTATTGTATGGATACATAAAAATAAAAAAGGCTGGTTGACTAAGGCTTTACATAAAGATTTAAAACGCATTCATTTTGAATTGGATTTTATGCGTGATTATACGCAAGCTCCCAGTTATGAATCCGAAGAATCACTATTGTTTTTAAGACGCGCTTTGACAGAAGATGTACATAATACCCGTGAATTGATTTTGTTACAGTTGCAACTGTTAAAACCCCATCCATTGTTTAGTAAGGCGATTACCATATTGTTGGGTGATAAAACGGAACAATACGAAACCGCCCTTGGTGTTATTCAAGATTTTTTACCGTATCGGTTGTATAAACAAATTCGGCCGATTGCTTTGTTGAATTTGGAAAATAAATGGGTGCAGGAAGAAAGAGTTATTTCCGAAAAGATTTTGGCTAAAAAAATCGGACAAGTATTATTGACGCCTCCGTTTGAATTACCTCCTTGGATAAAGGCAACGGGATTATATTGTTTGCGTCGTTTAGGGGCTGAGGAAGGAAAACCAGCCGTTATGGCGGCGTTGGATGATAAAAATCCGGTTGTGTTAGAGGCGGCCATTTGGGCTTTGGTTCGTTTGGAAAAGGATGAACGCCTTTTACATGATGTTTTATTGCGGGTGCCGACCAGTCGTTTAGCCGGTCAATCATTGGAACAAATTTTGGAAAGTTAGGAGCAGATTATGGCAATGACATTTGAAAAAGTTTTGGTATTAAAGAATATTCCGATTTTTGCCGATGCCTCAGAGATGGCGTTGGCGGATTTAATTGCTTCGTGTGAAGAAAAAACATACAAAGCCGGTGATGTCATTATGGATAATAAAAATGCTAACCGATATTTATATATTATTTTATCCGGCTCTGTTCGGGTTATGGATAAAGAAACGGTTTTGCACGAATTGACGGCTCGCCAGTTTTTCGGAGAAACGACGGTCTTTAGTCCGGCAATTTTACCATTTGAATATATTGCCCATGAAAAAACAACCGTTTTGCGCATCGGTGGTAATGGGTTGTATCAAATGATGGCCTTGCATCCGACGTTAGGCAAAGGGTTTATCGGGGAGTTATCTAGAAGATTGCGACAAGAGCAAATGAAAAATATCTAAAAAAACGGATTGATTTTTTATTAAAGACGTTTTATAGTGTGTTTAGAGTTTAAAAAAGGAGTCTAATATGGTTAAAAAAACAAAAAAAGAAACTGTTTCTAAAGCTACTTCTGTGGCCGTAGAAACACCAAAGAAAAAAATGTCTGTTTCAAGAATACTGTTAACGGGTGTTATGTTGGTTGTAACAACCGTAATTTGGTACGAAGTTGGCGCTGTATTGTTCGGGTTTACAAAACCTGCCTCAAAAACACCGGCAAAACCGGTTTATTCTGAAGAAACGGTTGTCGCCGAAATTAATGGTCAACTCATTAAGTTGAAAGATGTGCGTGCCTTTGTAAAAGATATTCCTCAGTTGGCGGATGTGCCGTTTGAGTTGGTCTACCCGCAAGTGTTGGATAATATGATTAACACGCGTGTATTGGTCAGTGGTGCTGAACTCAGCGGAACCAGTAAGGATAAAGAGGTTAAAAAGGCTTTAAAGATGGCCAGAGAACAAATTTTATCTCAAGCTTATTTGACAAAACAATTGGAAAAGGGTATGACGCCAGAGGCTTTAAAGGCATTATATATGGAAGAAATGAAAAATTATGAACGTCAAGAAGAAATTCGTGCTCGTCATATTTTAGTGGATTCCAAAAAAGAGGCTCAAGGCATTCTCATTCAATTAAAATCCGGCGCTAATTTTGCAACATTGGCAAATGAAAAATCTAAAGACAAACACGCCAATGGCGGGGATTTAGGGTATTTCACAGAAAATATGATGATACCGGAATTTGGTAAAGCCGTTTTTGCAATGCAAAAAGGTCAGTTGTCAGGCCCGATTAAAACACCATACGGATGGCATATCGTATTGGTGGAAGACAAACGCTTGGCTGAACCACCGGCATTTGAAGAAGTGCAAGATGCTTTAAAACAAGTATATGCCGAACGTAATATGCAAAACGTCTTGCAAGCCGAACGTGAGAAAGCAAAGGTAAAAGTCTATAAACCCAGCTTGTAATCGTTTTAAGATTTAATGCAATCCTCTGTCTTTTTTCGGCAGAGGATTTTTTTTATAGCATATCAAAAATCAAAAACTTGTTGCAACTTCATAATAAATAGTATAAATAAAATACTATGAAAATAAAAAATCTGACTTCTGTAAATGCAATGGATGCGAAACTAAATAGTCCGAAGATGAAAAAACAAAGAAATACGATAAGACCAAGAATTTTTGATTTAGAATATCTATCAGTATTAACATTTCCAAAATAACT
>JAFTHM010000143.1 GCA_017457425.1 Alphaproteobacteria bacterium | reverse complement strand
ACAATTTGCAAAAAAAATCTTTAGCCTTACAAAAAAAATACCAAAAAGAGGCAGCTAAAATCATGATGGCGACCGAGTCGGCCACAGAGCAAATTGATACGTTAGCCTCTCAAATATTACATGAAATTGCTGAAAATGCGGGATATGATCTTGTGTTAGATGAACATGTGCTTTATGCATCACATACAGTGGATATGACGGATGAATTGGTTGAGGAGCTGAATAAAATGGCCGTCAAAATCAATTATCCAGATCCTGAAACTTTAACCCCCAACGATGAATAGGAAAAAACTATGGCAGATAATCGTTTTTTTAAAAAAGTAGAAATTTTAACTTTGGAACAAATTGCCCAAATCGGTGATGTCAAATTGCCCGATGGTGTGGATACCTCTCGTACTTTTAAAGATGTAGCCGATTTACAAAATGCCACCGCCGAGGATGTGTCTTGGGCGTTTATTCCAAAAGTGCGTGAACAATTAAAACAAACAAAGGCCGGTGCCGTTATTGTACCAGAAAAATTCTTACAATTTGTGCCTGAAGGATGTGTTGCATTAGTTGCCAAAGATGCTCATCGTTCCTATGGTTTAATTGCTCAAGGATTTTATCCGTATCAATTTGAAGCCGGTATTTCAGACAAAGCCCATGTTGACCCAACAGCTGAGTTAGGTGAAGGGTGCCGTGTAGAGGCCGGTGCCGTTATCGGTGCCAATGTTGTTTTGGGTAAAAATTGCCATATCAAAGCCAACGCCGTTATTGAAGACGGGGTCCAAATGGGTGATAACTGTATTGTGGGTGCGACAGCAACGGTATCGCATTGTATTGCCGGCAATAAAGTTTATATTTATCCGGGGGCTCATATTGGTCAAGATGGCTTTGGGTTTGCCATGTCTCCGGCATTTGGCCCGACAAAGGTTCCACAACTGGGACGTGTCATTATTGGAAATGATGTAGAAATCGGTTCTTCCACAACGGTAGATAGAGGCGCTATGGGCGATACGGTTATTGCTGACGGTACACGCATTGATAACTTGGTTCAAGTCGCTCATAATGTCAAACTCGGCAAATGTGATGTAATTGTATCGCAAGTCGGTATTGCCGGTTCTTGTGAATTTGGTGATTTTGTGGTTGCCGGTGGTCAAGTTGGTTTTGCCGGCCACTTAAAAATCGGTACAGGGGCACAAATTGCCGCTCAATCCGGTTTAATGTCTGATGTACCGGCCGGTGCGATTATGATGGGTTCTCCGGCTGTTTCTCGTATTGATTATATGCGTCAAACACTCGCTGTTCAAAATTTAGCTAAGAAAAAATCGGGCGATTCCAAAACATTAACATGGAAAGAAAAACTGGCCCTCAAATTAATGAAGAAGAAAGGATAAGAAAATGACAGAAGAAGTAAAACAAGAAAATCAACCGGAAGTTCAAACCATACCGGATTTGACCATTAATGATATTTTAAAATTATTACCACATCGTTATCCGTTTTTGTTGGTGGATAAATTAAAAGAATGTGTCCCAGGGGTCAGTGGTGTCGGCATTAAAAATGTTACGATGAACGAACCGTTTTTCCAAGGGCATTTCCCAGAAAATCCAGTTATGCCGGGGGTACTTCAAATTGAAGCGATGGCTCAAACAGCCGGTATCATCGTATTGACGGCATTTCCCGAAGAAGAACGCACCGGCAACAGTGTGTACTTTATGACGGTTGATGATGTGAAATTCCGCAAACCTGTTTTACCAGGTGATACATTGGAATTCTATGTGACCAAAGAACAAGCCGTTCGCAACGTGTTTAAATTCCGTGGTATTGCCAAGGTAGACGGTAAAGTTGTATCTCAAGCCACATTCAGTGCTATGGTGTTTAAAAAAGCCTAAGAAAAAGGAGGTCCCCTATGATTAAAATTCATCCAAGTGCCATTGTTGACAGTCATGCCGAAATCGGTGAAGATGTGGAAATCGGTCCTTACTGTGTGATTGGTCCGAATGTTAAAATCGGTGCCGGAACACGTTTGATTTCTCATGTAACGGTTGACGGGTATACCACAATGGGTGAACGCAATACCGTTTATCCATTTGCCGCTCTCGGGTGTTTAGCACAACATAAACGTTCTGATGCGCCGGATGCTCAATTAATCATCGGGGATGATAACGTTTTCCGTGAACACGTAACAGCTCATGTGGGGTCAGATGTTGACAATAAAATCACGACAATTGGCTCAAGAAACTGGTTTTTAGTGGCCTCTCATATTGCTCATGACTGTGTTGTTGGGAATGATATCGTGATGAGTAATAACGCCACTTTGGCCGGCCATGTTCATGTTGGTGATAAAGCCATTATCGGTGGACTTTCTGCCGTCTTACAATTTACCCGCATTGGGACTGGCGCTATGATTGGTGGTATGAGTGGCGTGACGCGTGACGTTATTCCGTTTGGGATTCAAATGGGTGGTGCCAGAGCTGGTCTTGGTGGATTAAACTTAATCGGATTACAACGTGCCGGTTTTGATAAACCAACCATTTTGGGATTACAACAAGCCTATAAAATTTTATTTAACAAAGAAGACGGCACATTCAGTGAGCGTATTCAAAAAGTGGCTGGTGATATGGTTATGATGGCAAATCCTTTAGTAGCTGAAGTCATCAAATTTGTTCAAAATCCATCTAAAAATAACATTTTACAGCCGGAGTAAAAAATGACAGCCAAAATGCAAAAGTTGGGTATTGTTGCGGGTAGCGGTTCTTTGCCGAGAGCCTTAATTCATGAATGCCAAAAAACAGGACGCCCCTTTTGTGTTGTGGCTTTAAAAGGTCATGCGAATCCGGATTTGATGCCAGCTGATATTCCGGTTAAATGGGTACGCCTTGGGGCTGTTGGGACCGGTTTTGCCGAAATGAAAAAACAAGGGGCTACCCAAATCGTGTTAATTGGCGGTGTCCGTCGCCCATCACTCAAAGAGCTATGTCCGGATTTGCGTGGATTGAAATTCTTTGCAAAAATCGGATTAAAAGCTTTGGGAGATGATGGATTACTGCGAGCCGTTATCGGTGAAATTGAAAAAGACGGATTTAAGGTTGTCGGCATTGACGATATCATGCCCTCTTTATTGGCCCCAAGTGGTGTTTTAGGGAAATATGAACCTACCAAAGCCGATGAAACCGATATTACCAGAGGATTTGAGGTTGCCAAATTGTTGGGGCAGGCCGATGTCGGTCAAGCCGTGATTGTCCAACAAGGATTGGTTTTATCTGTAGAAGGTATTGAAGGTACTGCTCAATTAATCAGCCGAACCGCTTCTTTAAAAAGAGAGGGCAAGGGCGGTGTTTTAGTAAAAGTATCCAAACCAAATCAAGAACGTCGTGTGGATTTACCGACAATTGGCCCCAAAACCGTTCAAGCGATACATGATGCCGGTTTTTATGGTATTGCCGTTGAATCCGGCAGTGTGTTAATTGCCGAATACGATAAAACAATTGAATTGGCAAATAAATTAGGTATATTTGTTGTGGGGGTATAAATGGCACCGTTAAAAGTTTATTTAATTACAGGCGAACCTTCGGGAGATTTATTAGGCTCTCGTTTGATGCGTGCCCTTAAAAAACAAACAAACGGTCAAGTTGACTTTATGGGGGTCGGTGGAGAAACCATGCAGGCTGAAGGGTTAAATTCGCTGTTTGACATCAAGGATTTGGCCGTTATGGGTATCTTTGAGGTGTTGCCGGGATTACCCAAAATTTTACGCCACATGAACAATGTTATTGCCGATATTAAAGAAAAGAGTCCCGATATTATCGTTACCATTGACAGTTATAGTTTTTGCGCTCGTATTCATAAAAAATTAAAAAAAGCCAAATGCGATATTCCTCATGTTCATTATGTCGCTCCGCAGGTATGGGCTTGGAAAAAAGGGCGCGCCAAAAAGGTGGCACAATTTATTGACCATTTATTTTGTTTATTGCCCACAGAACCTGCCTACTTTACCCCCTATGGCATGGCGACAACATTTGTTGGGCATCCGGTGGTAGAAGGTGGCGCCGCTAACGGAAATGGGCAATCATTCCGAAAAAACCACCTTATTCCTCAAAAAACACTATTGGTATGTATGTTGCCGGGCAGCCGCCGCAATGAAATCGGATATTTACTCCCTGTTTTTAAGGAAGCTGTAGAAAAAATTGCTCAGCGTCATCCGGATATTTGTGTTATTGTTCCAACAGTTAAAACTGTCGCCAAAGAAATTAAAGCCGATTTAAAAGAGTGGTCTATTCCCTATGTCGTGGTTGAAGGGGAACGAGATAGATATGATGCTTTTGCGGCCAGTGATGTAGCCATTGCGGCCTCCGGTACAGTATCGTTAGAACTGGCCATGGCGGATGTGCCTCATTTAATTGCCTATAAAGTTAATAAACTGACCGGTTGGTTAGCTAAATTATTATTAAAAATAAAATATGTGAACTTGATTAATATTTTGTCGGGACGCGAAATTATTCCCGAACTCTTACAAGAAAATTGTACACCCGAAAAAATTGCCGAAGTCATAGAAGGATTATTGTCATCTGATGCAAAAGATGTTAAACATCATATGAATGTGTTGGGATTCGGTGGAGATATGACGCCATCGGAAGTCATGGCCGGACATATTATTAAAATGGCAAAACGGGGGGAATAAAATGACAGATAGACGTACACTTTATCATTATTCTCTGTGCCCATTCAGCCGTAAAGTTCGCTTGGTGTTGTATGAAAAAGGATTGCCCTATGCCATGATCTTTGAAACGCCATGGGCTCGTCGGCCGGAATTTTTACAACTCAGTCCGCTAGGAACCGTTCCGGTACTGATTGAACCGGATGGACATGCATTAACGGACCATGTCGCTATTTGTGAATATTTAAATGAAATTAAGCCCTCTCCCAATTTGTTGGGTGAAACGCCCAGGGGACGTGCTGAAGTCAGACGCATTACCAATATTTTTGACGGTGATTTTTATATGGACGTCTTTAAACCATTGGTTGGCGAACGTGTTTTTAAAGCATTAAAGACCGGAACAGCTCCTAATTCTAACATGATTCGAGTGGGACGTGAAAATTTAAAACGATATTTGGGATATGTAGATTGGTTGGCGGCCAGACGCAGTTATTTAGGGGGACGTAATTTGTCTATGGCCGATTTAACGGTATCCGCTCATTTATCCGTTTTGGATTATTTGGGTGAAATTTCATGGGATAATTACACAGATGCCAAACTATGGTATGCAAAAATTAAGTCCAGACCTGCATTTAATTCTTTACTTCATGATAAATTAACTGGTATAATGCCATCGAGTACATATGCCAATTTGGATTTTTAAGGAGATGAGCTCAATGAAACAAAAATTTACAACTCTTTTAATCGGTGTGTGCTTGGCAACGTTAACAGCTTGTGGTGGCGGACAAAAAATTTATTATTGGGAACGTCCGGATACCGGTGCTGTTTGGTTTGCCAGAGATCATAATCAATGCTTACGAGCAGCCGATTGGTGGCCATACTATTTCCCTGGGTATACAATTACACCACCTTGGGGATGGGGAACACCACCGGAACATAAATTACGTTTTGATAATGATGCCTCCCATGGTATTTGGGCAGAGTTTACACCATTCCCGGGGGCTCAACCGGTCTATGTCAATTCGTTAAAAGGGGATTGGTCCATGTCATATTCAACATACGAAAGATGCATGGAAGATCGTGAATATCGTCAACGCAAACCATCCACCCAAAACCGTGAGGTTTTCCAACAATAACGGGAAATACGTCCGATGTCAAAAATGGTGATTGCACAAATTTTACCGGCTTTAGAAATTGGCGGTGTTGAGCGAGGTACAATTGAAATAGCTGCGGCCTTACAAAAAGAAGGTATTGAAAATTACGTTATTTCAAATGGCGGGCGAATGGTTCCGGAATTAGAACGATTGGGCGTCGAGCATATCACCCTACCCGTTCACAGCAAAAACCCATTCCGGATGTATATAAATGCCCGCAAAATTGCGAAAATAGCCAAAGAAAAAGGCTTTACCTTAATGCATGTGCGTTCTCGGGCGCCGGCATGGGCGGTCAAATGGGCATCAAAGATGACAAAAATTCCATTTATGACAACGTTTCATGGTGTGTACGGAATTAAACCGGCTATTAAAAAATACTATAACATCGTCATGACACAAGGCGTACGTATGATTGCCATTTCTAATCACGTTAAAAATCAAGTTTTGCGTGATTATCAAATGGATGAAAGCAAAATCAGATTGGTGTACCGTGGGGCTGATACGACGAAGTTTAATCCGGCCTTGATTTCACAAGACCAAATTGCCGATTTGATGATGCAATATCATATTCCGACAGACAAACCCATTATTATGTTACAAGGTCGCTTGACCCATTGGAAAGGTCAATTATCTATGATAGAGGCCCTGACCAAAATGACACATAAAGAGATAACGGTCCTATTTATCGGTCATCATCAAGGACGCATGGATTATTACAACGAACTGAATGAAAAAATTAAGGCTTTACCAAAGGAAACAACTGTTTTAACTTTTGCGTTAACCGGCAAAGAAATGCCCACTGTTTTGGCTTTAAGTGATATTGCCGTATCTGCCTCGTTAAAACCGGAGCCATTTGGACGCGCTATGCCTGAGGCGCAAGCTATGGGTAAAATCGTTGTCGCCTTTAATCATGGTGGGGCTGCCGAAACGGTTAAGGATGGTGAAACCGGATTTTTGGTACCACCTTGTGATACCGATGCACTGGCCAAAAAATTAGATGAGATTTTGGATATGCCTTTAGATGAACGCAAAACAATCGGCCAAAATGCTATTCGTTCCGTTCATGAAAACTTTTCGGTTCAAACCATGCAAGACCAAACTTTATCTGTTTATAAGGAAATTCATTCATGCCTGTAAAAATGCCCCGTATTAAATTTAAAAAGAAAAAAAATCAAGAACCATTAACGCCGGAACAACGTTTAACACAAGCCGAAAAAGTGGCTGCAGCTTTACAAAAAGCCAGACTGGGCGATTATATTACCTATATGAGCAGTCCATGGCGAATCATTTGGACAAATATGTTAATCGGGGTATCCCGAGGGGTGGGATTAACACTTGGTTTTGCTATTGTTATCGTTATCACGATTAAGGTACTCAGCTTGCTGATTTCTTGGAAATTCCCTTGGTTGTCCGATATGTCGCAAGGGTTATTAGACGTCATAAAAACAACCCCTGGATTGGAACCGTTCTCAAAAGTTATTGATGAAAGTATTTCTGCCAATCCGACAAGATAATATGAAAAACGCCCGTTCAAGAGCGTTTTTTTATTGCACCATTTTATTTTTGATGATATAAAAAAAATCAAGGCAAACATTTTGCCCCGAGGTGTGCAAACCTCTTTACCGTTATCCTGAAAAATCAGGATGTAAAACACTTCCAACATTGGTTGGAAGATGATAAAATAGCCTAAGGGCGAATATATCATACTATTTACGGTAAGTAGTTTGCAACTTCCAACCACTTTTTAAGTGGTTTTTGTTTAATCTATAAATTGAAAGGAAGTCAAGAGCCATGAAAAAACAGTTTATATTACCCTCCTCCCAATCCGGTCGGTCTATGGTTGAAATGCTGGGAACACTGGCCATTATCGGGGTCTTAAGTATTGGCGGCATTGCTGGATATTCTTATGGAATGGATAAATACCGAGCGAATGAAACGATACAAGATATTAACCTGCGCATGATGGATTTGATGACTCAGTTGAATAATCACTCCGATTCGTACCCGAATATTTCCAATGAATGGGGGACAAAGGGCGCTTTTTATCCGATGGATGTTGCTTATGATTATGAAACATTGGAGTATGCTTTAGAGGTATCCGATGTTCCAAAACAAGTATGCAAAATGGTATTTGATGGTTTAATTACCACTTATTCTATTGAAATCGGAACGGAACGCCGAGTTGCACCGACAGATGAAAATTTATGTGGCGACAATAATACGATGGCGTTTTATTTAGAAGAAACAATCAATGAAAAATGTGGCAATGTGATTTGCCCCGCTTGTCAAAAATGCGATACCGATACCCAAAGTTGTGTTACGGTTCGAGATTATGAAACACGGTGCGCCGTATCGGATACACAATATGGTTGGTGTGTTTCAGGGGCTTGTGAACCCGATTCGGATGTTTGTAATTGCACACAAAAGCAATATTGTGCCGATACGAATGAGGATAGTTATACCCCTCATCCAAGCGGATGTAAGGATTTGAATTTTAAAAAAGCCACTATAGACGGCATTACATATTATTTATCCAATGAAACGATGAGTTGGTGGGATGCTATATCGGCATGTAAAGCATTGGGAAATAAAAATCTTGTAAGCCGTGAAGAACTGGCGGTCGGGCATGATGCTGATGTCGGTCAGCTCATCTTGTATAAACAACAAACGGATTTGGCATATGCGATACAAGAACAATTAACCGATGGAAAATATTTCTCTGTATGGATTTCAGATAAACCGGACACCTATCCTGATTTTTACGGCATACGCTTTAGTTTTCCGGGGGTTTCTTCGTCCGAAAACCCACATACTAAAAAGGTTCCTCATACAAACACGGTTCCTTATGCTCTATGCAGATAATTATTATCGTCCCATCAAAAAAGATGCTTGCAATTTGGGGAAAAATGTGCCTAAATGGAAAGGATTTAAAAGTGTCCGCATGGGGCGGGCCAAATTGTCAACAAAAGGAGAAAATTTATGACAGTCAGAGTTGCTATTAACGGTTTCGGTCGTATCGGTCGTTTAGTGTATCGTGCCTTCTTAGAATCCGGTCGCAAAGATATTGATATCGTTGCCATTAACGATTTGGGTGATGCCAAAGCCAATGCTTATTTATTAAAATACGATTCCATTCACCGTGCCACAAGTTTTGATGTACGTGCCGAAGACGATTACATCATTGCCGGTGATTACAAAACAAAAGTAATCGCTCAACGTGATCCGACACAATTACCTTGGAAAGAAATGAACATTGATATCGTGTTTGAATGCACAGGTATCTTTACAGCTAAAGAAAAAGCCATGGTTCATATTGAAGCCGGTGCCAAACGTGTATTGGTATCTGCTCCGTCTCAAGGCGCCGATAAAACAATCGTATATGGTGTCAATGACAGCACATTGACAGCTGACGATATTATCGTATCCAACGCTTCTTGTACAACAAACTGCTTGGCTCCGGTGGCTTATGTATTGGATAAAGAATTCGGCATTAAACAAGGTTTCATGACAACGATTCACTCCTATACAAACGATCAAAAAATCTTAGACCAAGTTCATAAAGATTTGTATCGTTCTCGTGCCGCTGCGATGAGCATGATTCCGACATCCACAGGTGCTGCCAAAGCCGTTGGTTTGGTCTTACCGCAATTGGCCGGTAAATTGGACGGTGTTTCTATCCGCGTACCGACTCCGGATGTTTCTTTGGTAGACGCCAACTTCATTATGGAACGTGAAGTCACTAAAGAAGAAGTCAATGCCGCTATGAAAAAATATGCAGAAGGCGAACTCAAAGGTATCTTGGGCTATAATGAATTGCCATTGGTATCCATTGACTTCACACACAACCCACACTCTTCCACTTTTGACGGAAACGGCACAAAAGTAATGGGTGGTACACAATTGCGTGTAATGAGCTGGTACGACAACGAATGGGGCTTCTCCAACCGTATGTTAGACACAGCCGTCGCTATGGGCAAATTCTTGTAAGAATTTGTTTTGTTATTTGCGTCCTGCCAATTGGTGGGACGTTTTTTTTACGATAAGAGACAATATATCTCAAGCCAATAAAAAAAACACCCCTTCCACAATGAAGGAGTGTTTTTAGGTATACTAAAAATTAGCAACGGCCTTGCATTTTACCATATTCAGCAACCGGCGGCAACGTATTTGCCAAAACCTTAACCGGAGCATCCCAAGTTGGCGGCAATGTATTTGCCATTCTTTTTGCCGGAGCTTCAATACACGGCGGTAAAGAATTGGCAATTTGAGCCGGCATTTCCGGTGTTGGAGGTAAAGAATTTTGAGCTTTAAATACCTCATCAATTAAATACCAGCCCTCCGGTGTTGGAGGCAAAGAATTTGCAATTCTAACCGGCATTTCCGGTGTCGGCGGCAATGTGTTTGCCATTTCATATTCCGGTGTCGGCGGTAATGAGTTTTGAACCTCAAAAATCGCAGACAATGCAAAAAGCCCCACCAATGTTTTATTAAAAACATTCTTCATTTATTTTATCCTTTATGTTATAATGATGTTGTTTTTTTATTTAGTTCATTGTAATTATTACAAAATTTTAATCTTTTAAATTGTAATTCCCTTTTAAAACGAAAAATCGCAATAAATATATACCTTTTAAAATCAAAAGTCAAGAACTTTTTTATAAAAATTCATTTCATCTTTTAAATCACAAAACAACTAATTGATTTTATTAATATTTTTCAACAATTTTTTATTAAATACTTGTCCTATTTTAAAATATATGATTAACTAAAGTTTAGGAGGTTTTGTATGTCTCGCTTTTCAGATGAACAATATACGGCGATTTTAAAGATTTTTTATGCATACGATTCGCGATTACAGGCCCTTAGCTCATCTTTGTTAGAGCAGGCGCTGATTCAAACAGAGCTGACAAAATCATCCAAACCGTTGGAAAAATGGGCAAGAGCTTGGAAAAAATGTCGTCTTAATATCAAAAAGACATATCATAAATATGGGTTGCTACATGCCAGCGACAAAAAGGATATTGAATTATTATTCAACCTATATTTAAACGACAAAAGCGTTTCAAAAATCCTTTACCAAACACCCCCAGCTGTACAAAACATCATTTTAAACATTATGGCACCACGCACCGTTAAGTTAGCTGTTAAACACCCACCCAGAGGATTCGCCGAGCGAATCGCCTCTAGGCTTGCCTCAGGATTTGAGCGAATCGCCCAACACGAAAACCGCAACTGGATTCATGGGAAAGAGTAAAATATTTTACGTAAAACCCAAGAACTACTTAATAATTCCAAAAGGTTATTGTGTTATCCCCCTCTCTTTTTTATTTACAGACAGCAACGCAGTAATCTGCCGTAAAACGAAGTCCATAATTATCATAATATTCGGAAGCAAGATCTACAAAGAATGTATAACAAGAATGGTATTCTTGTTCTGTCCAAACCTTTCCACTTCCTATAATTCTCCGTAGATTAATACCAAGTTCTGAAAGAGAGGAATTACCTCCAGCATATCCTCCTTCCATCCAATCATCTATACTTAAAAGTTTTTTACCTCCTAATGCCTGACACCCAGCAACCGCATCCCAATATGATATATTATGATATGAAATATAATATGCTACCCCACCTATGTCTTGACGATAAAATGTCTTATTAACCGCAACACAAACACCTGTTTCACCTTCATAAAACGCTTTACAATTAGCACTGTTATCCGTATTTGTATTAGGACTGGCACAATATTCTTTATCATCACATTTATTTGTATCGTATGTACAACCGATTGGCAAACATTCTCCTGCATTACATTTACCAATAATTTCATTTTCTTTCAAAATACACGCTTTATTATTGTTGTATGAAGCCTCTATACAATGTCCTGAAGCACAATAAGCACATGAACCATCCCATCCTTTATTACAATCAGCATCTGTTTCACAAGTTGTATCCATAACACGAGCCGTCACTTCCGGACGCACACCATTAAAACATAATCCCATATCGCAATAGTTATTCTCACCACAATCGGCATCTGTTTTACAACCATCCGTTTCAACGGCACTGGTATTAAAATAAAACTCCATCGTGTTGCTGTCGGACGATTCGCAAGGGTCTGAGGCTGTTGTATCGTTTCGTTCCGCATTACCAACGTAAACAGTGGCTTGATTTTTTAACGCATCGCCCACCATTTGACATACTCGGGACGGTACGCCGTCTACGACAATACCCCACGTGTTGTTGGTGGTATCTTGGATTTCTATCATATCATACACCGTCCCTTTAGTCCCCCATTCCGGTTCTAAATCGGGGTCTTTTCCTTGACTGAGTTGCGTCATAACATCTACCGCTCTCAGCATCACATCATTGACCGTTTGATTCGCACGATATTTATCCATGCCATAGGAATATCCGGCAATACCACCGATGGATAATACGCCGACAATGGCTAAAGTGCCGAGCATTTCCACCATGGACCGACCACACTCTCCCCTGTCATTCCCGCAAAGGCGGGAATCCATTCGGCATTGTTGCATTATGGATCCTTGGGTCAAGCCCAAGGATGAGAGTGTGGAGGTATCGGAGGATGACAATTTTTCTCTTCTGTCATACTGGCGCCCCTCACCAGTATCCAGTGGTAATAAGATATTGTTATTTTCAAAATTTTTCATGGTCATCTGACTTCCTTTCAAGTTTAAAGTTAAACAAAGACCACCTTTTTATGAAAAAAAGTGGCTGGAAGTTGAAGACTATTAAAGCGAATAGTGTGGCATATTCTGCATTTCTGCCTATTTTGCCGCCCTCCAGCCAACGCTGGAAAGCGTATATTTTTCGTCCGTCTTCGGACGCGCTTTAAAGAGGTCTTCACACCTCAGGGCAGAACACCTGCCTTGATGATTAGTGTACAAAATCTTTTAAAAAAAAACAAGGTATTTTTTTATGCAAAAAAACTCCCCTGATTAAAGAGGAGTTTCGTGCACATTTTTATTCAGGAAACGGGCGACTTGGAGAACGGTTTTATCGCCCGTATTATTATTCTACATCCGCATCAGATGGTCCCGTCATCAGCGATTGAGAAATTTCTTTACCATCGGCACGAATGACTTTTTCAAGTTCTTCGGCTTTGGCCGGATTTGCCTTTAACCATGCTTTGGCATTTTCACGTCCTTGTCCAATGCGTTCGCCTTTGTATGAGAACCAAGCGCCAGCCTTTTCAACCACACCGGCTTTCACACCCAAATCAAGCAATTCGCCCATTTTGGAAATGCCCTCGCCATAGATGATATCAAAATCAACCGTTTTAAATGGTGGTGATACCTTATTTTTAACCACTTTTACACGGGTTTGACTGCCGACCACATCTTCACGGTCTTTCACGGCACCGATACGGCGAATATCTAAACGCACAGAGGCATAGAACTTCAACGCATTACCACCGGTTGTTGTTTCCGGATTGCCGAACATGACACCGATTTTCATACGAATTTGGTTAATAAAGATAACCAACGTATTTGCTTTGGCAACCGAAGCGGTCAATTTACGCAAAGCCTGCGACATTAATCTGGCTTGCAACCCCATGTGAGAATCGCCCATTTCGCCTTCAATTTCGGCTTTTGGCACCAAAGCGGCCACAGAGTCAACGACCAATACATCAATTGTGCCGGAACGCACCAATGTATCGGCAATTTCCAAGGCTTGTTCCCCTGTATCGGGTTGAGACACCAACAAATTATCAATATTAACCCCTAATTTGGCCGCATAAGATGGATCCATGGCATGTTCGGCATCAATATAAGCACACGTTCCACCCTTCTTTTGAGATTCAGCAACCACATGCAACGCCAAAGTTGTTTTACCGGAGCTTTCGGGACCATATACTTCAACAATACGCCCTTTTGGCAACCCGCCAATACCTAAGGCCAAATCCAACCCCAAAGATCCGGTTGAAATAGCCGGAATTTCCACAGCGTTATTGGTTTGCCCTAAACGCATGATAGACCCTTTACCAAATGCCCGTTCAATCTGAGCCAAGGCGGCCTCTAATGCTTTATCTTTTTCCATTGTTTACCCCTTTTGTTCTTGTTTTGTTCTTTTAGTATACGCCCCTTTTTTTTAAAGTGCAACACTTTTTTTATCTTTTTTATAGCTCCTTATTTTTACTTGATTTTTTAGCAAAAATATGATAAAATATTTCCAATTTTTATCACGAGAATTACTCATGACCTTTGAATTTGATTCATTTGCTTTATCCATCTTAAACGAGGTTTTATCACATCCAAGCAGTTTTTCGGCCGAGGAAAATTTAATACGTACGGAAGAATTATTGTTGAATAAAGCGCCTCGCCACATGCCGTCAAAAGTCGGTGCTTTTGAAGAATCTATTTTAGTCGGTATGTGTTTGGCTTCCGGATGGTTAACCGACAATGCTGATTTAATTAGAACGGATGAATTTGAAGCCAAAGAACAATTGTATCTACTCCACAAAGCCACCGACCATATTTACGACAGCATGAAACGTATTACATGTAAAGATAAACGATCATTAGAAGAAGTCATTTGTACCGGCTTTAAAGAGGGCATTTCTTTCGGATATAAAATCAAAAAGATGTCAGTTTGTTCTCAAATGACGACCGAAAAAATGCTGGAAACTTTTAATCTTTTAAAAGAAAATCCGGCATTAGTATCAAAGGTTATTTCATCTCGGGCTCCAAATGCCATTACCATTAATGAAAGAGCCGATAAAAAAACGCATTAATTGACTTTTTCGGATTTTTAATGTATGGTATCTCCCATAACAAAAGGAGATTTTTATGTTTCAGGCTTTAGGTGACAGATTAACCGGTATTTTTGATAAACTCACACGCCGTGGCATTTTGACGGAAACGGCTGTTGACGAAACAATGCGGGAAATTAAAATCGCATTGTTAGAGGCTGATGTGGCCTTACCCGTTGTAAAAGATTTCATTGCTAAGGTCAAAGAAAAAGCCGTCGGGGAACAAATTGTTAAGTCCGTTTCTCCGGCTCAAATGGTTACAAAGATTGTATCTGATGAACTCATTGCTTTGTTGGGTGACGGCGGAACTTTAAATTTAGCCTCACACGCCGGTGCCTCAGATGTTATTTTGATGGTCGGGTTGCAAGGGGCCGGTAAAACAACATCGGCCGGAAAATTGGCTGTTCGTTTAACCAAAAACGGCAAAAAAGTCTTACTTGCCAGTTTGGACGTGTATCGTCCGGCCGCTATGGAACAATTAGCAGAGCTCGGGCAAAAAAATAATTTAGATGTTTTGGAAATCATCAAAGGACAACAACCGATAGAAATTACAAAGCGTGCCCTAAAGGAAGCAAAAGCCGGCCTATATGACGTGTTGATTTTAGATACCGCCGGTCGTTTACATATTGACGCAGATATGATGCGTGAGGTGCAACAAATCCGTGATATTGCGAATCCGAAAGAAACGTTGCTGACCGTTGATGCGATGATGGGACAAGATGCCGTTCATGTCGCCAAAGAATTTACCGAAAAAGTCGGCATTACCGGTGTTGTTTTAACACGTATTGATGGTGATTCCCGTGGGGGGGCGGCCTTATCTATGCGTGAAATTACCGGACAACCCATTAAATTTTTGGGTGTCGGGGAAAAGGCGGATGCCTTAGAAGTTTTTGACGCAAAACGCATTGCCGACCGTATTTTGGGTATGGGCGATGTTGTGGGCTTGGTTGAAACTGCCATGGAAAAAATCAATCAGGAAGAGGCTCAAAAAAGTGCTATGCGCATGATGGAGGGTAAATTTGATCTGAACGATTTACTTTCCCAAATTCGTCAAATTAATAACATGGGTGATGTTAAAGGAATTATGAAAATGATTCCGGGGCTCAGTAAATTCCGTGATAAAATTGATGCAGCTAATGTAGATAACAAAATGATTAAGCATCAAGAGGCGATTATTTTATCTATGACACCGTATGAGCGCAAACACCCCGATGTATTAAAAGCCGCCCGCAAACAACGTATTGCAAATGGTGCCGGTGTATCCGTTATGGAGGTTAATCGGTTGTTAAAACAATACGATCAAATGGCCACCGTAATGAAGCAATTCAAAAAGATGGGGCCGATGGGTATGTTTAAAATGATGAAGCAAATGAAGGGTATGATGGGTGGTAATATGCCGGATTTAGGTTCACTTGGTAGTATGGGAGGTCTTGGTGGTTCTAATCCCTTTGCGGGTATGGGTAAAAATCCGTTTGGGTCTTCTATGCCCGATATGAACAGTCCGGAAATCCAAGAATTAATGAAAAAATTTCCGAAAATGTAAAATAAAATGTTATCTTTGGCCTCTCAAGTGAGAGGCTTTTTTTGATTATAATACACTATTGTGTTGATTTCATCGCATTTGTTTGGTATAGTCATGCTTGCATCAGGCGAACTTGATGTGAGGATTGAACCCCTCGTCCATACGTGTCCCAATGCGGACAAAATTACAGCCTTTCCGGCATTGACTGGAGGGCGGTAAAATAAGCCATAGCGGTGAATATACCGCACTATACGTATGGATAGGGTTCAACTTCCAGTCGCCTCGCCTGAGGCGCTTTTTTTATGTATGAAAGGAACCTTATTTATGAAACAAATTAATTTTGAATCCGGTCGTTCTATGACCGAAATGCTGGGAACATTGGCGATTATCGGCGTGTTGTCTATCGGCGGAATTGCAGGGTATTCCTACGGTATGGATAAATACCGTGCCAATCAAACCATTAATGATATTATGTTAATGGGTGTGGATATGATAACACAAACATCTCAAAAACGAGGTGTTCCGACTTTAACCGATTGGGGAACAAAGACAACAGCCGGATATGATTTTACGGTCGTGCCAAAACCCAAAAACGAAACTCAATACGGCATTCAAATTACGGGCATACCATCTTCTATTTGTAAAATGGTTGGCGATGGATTAAAACAAACAGTTGCCGTTTATGTTGGTAATGAAGATTATGATTCAGACACAAAAGAAGACCCGTGCGACGAATCGGACAACAACACCATGGAATTTTATTTTGACACCGGCGCTGTTGAATCGGACGGTTGTAAAACGGATTCGGATTGCGGAGATGGTCGTTATTGTGATATGGGATTGTGCTTTAATGGCAGTAAGCCGGAAGTAACGGCTAATATTATGGGTGGAACGTGCGAAACGGATGCGGATTGTAATACCGGTTGGACGGGAAGTAATTGTGCCTATTGTGATGCCACTTATGGGTGTGTAGAAAAACGTGATAATCATAATAAAACATGCACCTTAACAGATGCTAACGTTGCCGGTAAATGCGGTGGTGGAAAGTGTAACCCCAGCGGTTGTAATGAGTCAAATCCGTGTAAAGGCGACAAAGAATATTGTGCCAGCCCGAATAACAGCTGTGAGGAGGCCTTCCGGTCAGGAGAAGAGGGAATGTGTATTGTTGCAAATACAACGTTCTCACGTGTTAATTTGGCGGGAAAGAACCATTATATCTCCAATGGTTTTATCAGTTGGTGGGACGCAGATGCAGGGTGTAAGGCGTTGGGACGCGATGGATTAATTGGTGTCTCAGACCTTGTAACAGGTTGGGCCGGCAAAGGCGATTACAATAGCCATGAATTGACGGCCCTTGGCAAGGCTTTGCAAAGCCATTTGGGGACAGATTACGAGGTATGGACGTCTGACGATGATGATTCCTGTAGCCCATTCCGCGTGTATCTGGACGATGGTAACGTCCGCAACAACAGTCGCAACGACTACAGCTACGACTTTGCTGTGTGTCGGTAGGGTTTGTTTGTCCGGCTTTTAAAACGGACTTTATTCTTTCGCCGGCATACATACGTGTCGGCGAAAGTTTTATTAACAAAATAGACACAAACCCGTTTCAAAAATATTTTAAACACCCCCTTAGCGATAACTCGGCCAAGGGGGTACCTTTATGAAATACACTTAAAAACGCTTATTTCTTTTTTGTTCCGCATCCACATCCCGGCATGACAATCCCCCTCCTTTCATCCCTATATGAATCAGGTGGGCATTAAAAATTGCCTTGTCAACTATCCTTAATTATGCTAGGTTGAATATATGAAAAAAATACTGATAACTCTTTTAATGGCATGCTTGTGTGGGTGTTCGGCAAAAAATGTGTTAACCGATTACCGCTTTCAAACACAAACCGTACCGCCTTTTGTGGTGGCCAGTTGGTTTAAAGTTGATGCCGTTGGGCAACCTGTTCGCATTTATATTGAGGGTGATGGCAATGCCTTTGACGGACGCGGTTATCCGACCGATAATCCTACTCCTAAAAGCACATTTTTACGAGAAATTGCCGCCAATGATCCGAATCCGAACGTGGTGTATTTAGGGCGTCCTTGTCAATATTTACAGGCGGGGGCTTGTCAAGAAAGTGTGTGGACAAGCGGGCGTTTTTCCGAAGAGGTAATTGGCTCTATGGAAAAGGCGGTGTTCAATTTAATGAAAAAAGCCCGTGCCAGCAAGGCCGTTTTAATCGGGTATTCGGGTGGCGCTCAAATTGCGGGTCAAATTGCTGTCAGAAATCCCGAAAAAATATCCTATATCATTACCCTTGCCGGTGTCTTAGATCACAAAGCATGGAGCGATTATCATGGTGATGAACCATTAACTCAATCATTAAATTTAGCCGATAAAAAATCGGATTTTGATAAAATTCCTCAGCACCATTTTGTCGGGGCGAAAGATGAAGTGGTTCCGCCAGAATTAACGCAAGAATTTATCGCTTCAGATGATAAAATAACGGTTGTACCCAAGGCATCCCATAATAAAGGGTATGAAAAAATAATGACAACGCTTTATCAAATGGGGATGGCAAAATGACAACTGTTTGGGTTTTAGCCGACGACCGAGCCGGTAACGTCAATCAATTACTCGGTATTGCCGAGGCTTTAAACACGCCGTACATACGCAAAGACATTCGGTATGACAAATGGGTGCGTTTACCTAATTTTTTGCGTGGTGCGTCTTTAATCGGCTTAACGGCTGAGTCTAAAACCGATTTAACCGCTCCATGGCCAGATGTTGTACTCAGTGCCGGCCGTCGTTCTTTTCCCGTTGCCAGATGGATTAAGCATCAATCACAAGGACACACCAAAATCGTTCAGCTGATGAATGTAGGCTGGGCCGGTTTCAACGAAGCAGATTTAATGGTTATTCCCAAGCATGATTCTTATTCGGGGTGTGCCAAAAATGTCTTACGGGTATCTGGGGCGCCTCATCGCATTACCCCAAAAAAACTACAAGCAGAATATGACAAATGGTCTGAGCAATTTGGCCATTTTCCAGCCCCTACCCTCAGCTTAATTGTCGGCGGAGCCACAAAGGACAAACCCTTTACAACCGATATGGCCCATCAATTAATGGATGGGGTAAAGGCTTTAAATCCGGCCTCTGTGTTGGCAACAACGTCCAGACGGACACCCGCTGACGTGATAGAGGTGATTCGTTCTCGCTTACCTGAAAAATCCTATCTGTATCAATTTGGGGATAGTGGTGATAATCCATACTTTGGATTATTGGCCCATGCCGATACAATTGTGGTAACCGGTGATTCTATTTCTATGTGCTCGGAATGTTGTGCCTCCTCTGCAGATGTTTATATTTTTGCCCCAGATGAAATGATGAGCGAAAAACATAAACGCTTTCATCAAGGATTATACGATTTGGGTTATGCCACACCTTTAGGACACCCAAAAACGACAGAAAAACCGAATACGCCCTTCAATCCCGCTTATATAATTGCAGAAAAAATAGAAACTCTCGTATCCCAATAGAAATCCCACCAATTGGTGGGTATTTTTTTAAGTAATTTCCGTAATAGCCCGAATATTGCCGTTACGATTAATCTGTACCACTCTGAGCTTATCCCGCATTTCCTTTAGGGTTTTTTCTCGGTCCGTTGTCGGATACGAGTGCAAAATACGCCCCAAGAATGCCTTATAAGCCGCTTCCGGATTTTCTGCGTGAATAGTGGCAAAACAGTTTTTATGACCAGATCCCATTAATTCCCACAAAGCCCCAGCATTTGAGGTAGAAATTTCTCCACCGATAATAGCATCAGGTGTAAAACGAACAGCCAAGTCAATCACTTGACGATAATCAAATGTATTGGTTAACTGCGTACGTGGCAACACAATATGTACCCTGTTTTTATGTGGAACAATCAACTCTCTGGTATCTTCAATCGTTAAAATCCGTTCATGTTCGTCCAATAAGGTAATTAAGTTATTTAAAAATGTTGTTTTACCGGTTGCCGTTGCCCCACTGACCAAAATGTGATCACCACGTTTAATAGACAACAATAACCGTTCATACGGGTCATCCGGATCTTCAACGTTTTGTAATTTATTCAACCGTTTTAAACGACCGCCTTTTTCAAGACCAAAATCGCTCATATTAATAGATAAATTTTCACTGTACACACGAATGGCAAGAGCCACGCCTCCCAAAATTTCATCCGTGGTATCGTATTGAATATTTTTGCCAGCAATACCCGAAAAACGATGTCCCCCTGGCAACGTTGCATAAACGGTTGGCGTTCCAGCCGCCGGATTAAACATAAAATCATTGCTGTTGGCAATAATATACATGATATTATTTAAATATTCACGTGTCAGCTTAGGATCTTCACGATAATGCCATGGATATGCGTATTTACCACGCAATCGCAACCAAATACCCCCAGGGGAATCTACGGCGACCTCTTCCACATTATCTTGCGTATACCAAAAAGATAACGGCCGTAAGGCAGATTCTAAAACCCGATATGTTTCAACAGTAGATTCTGCCATTACGCCTTTTCTCCTTTAGAACATTTTACCAGAACTTTTTGAAGCTTTTGGTAAAACCGGTTTTGACACACGATTCGCTAAATCAGATCCAGCCTGAGCGTTATTTTGAGAAGCAACCGGAGCCATATTTTCCGAACTTTGGACTGGTTCGGCATAATCATTTTGATCTATGACCAAATCCTCTTCCCCATACAACACCCCTTCATTTGCCAATTGTTCTTCATAGGCTGTTTGATCAACCGTATAGGATCCTCCGGCACCTTCCCCATAATAGGCATCTTCCGGATTATAATAGGCATCTGTAGCTGCATTACCTTGTATTCCACCGGCGGCAATTTGTTCGGATGGTGTTCCTCGTTTATCGATCCAACTACCCCCTCCGGTTCCTCGGGCCGTTTTAGGATCCGGACCGAATTGAGCTTCATAATCACGTTCGTCTTCTTCTTCAGAACGCAACCACAAATCTTCATT
>JAFTHM010000142.1 GCA_017457425.1 Alphaproteobacteria bacterium | reverse complement strand
CAAGTAAAAGTGCAAAACCGCATTCAACAAGCAACGCCAAAATTGCCTCAAGAGGTAACTCGTCAAGGTCTTGCCGTAAAACGAGAATCTTCTAATGTATTAGGCTTTTTGGTTTTTTCCTCTCCAAACAACACACATTCCGAACAAGAACTCAGCGACTATATGTATAACAATGTACAACGTCCTTTAACACGTATTAACGGGGTCGGAAACGTTCAAGTCTTTGGGTCAAAGCTCAGCATGCGTGTGTGGATGAATGCCGATAAAATGGCGGCCTTAAACATTGATGTCAATACGGTTTACAATGCTATTGCCAGCCAAAACTATCAACCGACATTGGGTAAAGTTGGGGCGGCTCCGACAGAAGCAAACACACCAATGGTTTACACCTTGCAAACCACGGGCCGTATGAATAAAACCGAAGAATTTGAAAACATTATTGTCAGAACGGCGGAACAAGGCGGACTAGTTCGGTTAAAAGATATTGCCCGCATAGAAATCGGCCAAGAAAATTATTCCATTTCCGGCTTATTTAACGGAAAATCATCTGTTTCAATGTCTATCTCTTTATCTTCCGGAGCTAATGCCTTAGAAACCATGGAAAATGTGAAAAAATCATTGGTAGAAATGCAAAAATATTTCCCCGAAGATTTAACCTATACCATTGCCTACGATTCCACAAAGTATATTGATGCGTCTGTGGAAGAAGTGGTTTTGACATTGATTTTCACATTGTTGTTAGTGATTTTTGTGTGTTATTTCTTTTTACAAGATTTTTATGCCACATTGATTCCGTCCTTAACCATTCCAGTATCCATTTTGGGAACCTTTGCCGTGATGTTGGCGTTAGGGTACTCCATCAATATGTTTACGTTGTTTGCGCTCTTGCTGGCCATCGGGTTAGTGGTGGACGATGCCATTGTGGTTGTGGAACGTGTGATTCACCTGATGCAACACGAACACATGAACGCACGAGATGCCACCTATAAAGCCATGTCAGAAATTACAGGAGCTTTGGTTGCAACATCCTTAGTGTTATTGGCTATTTTTGTTCCTGTGGGCTTTTTAGACGGTATTACAGGGCAAATCTATCAACAATTCTCGGTAACCATCGGTGTGGCTATTTTGTTCTCACTGTTAAATGCTTTAACATTATCACCGGCTTTGTGTTCCCTATTGATTAAGAAAATCAAACACCATAAAAAAGGATTTTGGCACAGCGTCAACAAATCTTTAACAAAGGTTATGCATAACTATGCCGTATCCGTTTCGGTGATTGCCAAAAAAATACCGGTAATTTTGGTTATTTTTGCCTTACTGGGTATTTTAGGCGGTGCGCTCTTTAAAACGGCTCAAACCTCCTTTATTCCGGAAGAAGACCAAGGCGTTATGGTTATGAGTTTGCAATTACCGGAAGGAGCCTCCAAAAAACGCACTCAAGAATTAGTTGCCAAAGCTAATGAAATCATCAAAACGGAACCGGGCGTTGAAAATATTTCGGACGTCATCGGGTTCAGCTTTATGGGTGGTCGTGGTGAAAACGTGGCCATGTCCTTTATTGTGTTAAAACCATGGAATGAACGTAAAAGCGATGCCGATTATTCAACGGCCATCTTAAACCGTTTACGCGGGAAGTTGTCTGTTTTTCCTGAGGCTAACTTCCAATTATTTGAAATGCCGGCCATTCCAGGACTGGGAAATGCCAGCGGATTGGATATCCGTTTGCAATCTCATGACAGTACGGATTATGCGAAATTAGACGCCGTTTTACAAGGCTTTATCGGCAACTTATTCCAAACACCGGAATTGGCCTATGCCTTTACGACGTTTAACGCCAAAACACCAAATATCTTCTTAGATATTGATCGGACGAAGGCCGAAAGTATGAAGGTTCCTATGACCAACATTTTCCGTACAATGGAAAGTTATTTAGGGTCGGCTTACGTGAACGATATTAACCTTGGAACGCAAGTTAATAAAGTGATGGTTCAATCCGATTGGCAATACCGTAATGATATTGACAGCATTAACGAACTCTATGTTCCGAATGCCGAAGGAAAAATGGTTCCGATGCGCTCTTTGGTGGAACTGAAAAAAGTGTTAGCACCACGAGTCGTGGAACGATACAACCAATATCCGGCGGCTTCCGTTATGGCCGTTCAAAAACCGACAGTCAGTACGGGTGAGGCCATGAGTGCTGTTGAAAAATTGGTAGAAAAATTACCGAAAGGATACGGCATTGAATGGTCAACGTTAAGTTTCCAAGAAAAAAATGCCAGTGGTCAAATCGGATACTTAATTATTTTGGCTATTGTGTTTGCTTATTTATTCTTGGTAGCTCAATACGAAAGCTTCGTTGTTCCGATTCCGGTATTATTATCCTTAATCGTTGCCATTAATGGCGCTATGATCGGATTATTCTTTGCCGGTATGCCCTTAAGTATTTATGCGCAACTTGGACTCATTTTGCTCATTGGTTTGGCCAGTAAAAACGCCATTTTAATCGTGGAATTTGCCAAAGAAGAACGGGCCAAAGGCGCCACTATTGTGGCCTCAGCCATTAAAGGGTTAAAAGAACGGTTCCGTGCGGTGTTAATGACAGCATTCTCCTTTATCCTTGGGGTATTGCCATTGGCTATTGCTACCGGTGCCGCCGCTCAAAGCCGTCGTGCCTTAGGTGTACCGGTTTTCTGGGGTATGATTATTGGTACAATCGGTGGGTTGTTTATTATTCCGCTGATGTATGTGCTGGTTCAAACGGCTTATGAAAAATTCGCTAATCGTAAGCTGAAGAAGAAAGATAAATCCTCATCGGATAAAAAACATAAATAAAAAATGAAACGCCCAATTAATTGGGCGTTTTTTTTCATCCCCTCTAGTACTATTTACAAATTTCCTATCCTAATAACACAATGCAAAAATATACCACTCTTACAAAAAAAGCCACCGGAGAACCGATGGCCGTTTGTTTACATATTTTGTAGCTGATTAAGTCCGTTAAAAATAGCCTTAATACTAACCTGTGTCGTTGACCGGTCTATCGCATGGCAAATCACTTGTTTTTCGCCTTGTGCCAATTTAATGGTCGCAATAGCTTCAGAGGCTTCTTTATCTTCCCCACGCAACATTTTTTGTTGATAATCCACAATGGAAATCGCAACGCCCAAAGAACACAATCCGTGGATACACGCCTCTACCGGTCCATAGCCATAACCGACTGTTTCTTTTTTCTGACCATTTTCCGTATAGGTTAACACATAACGTCCTTGTTGAATACGATCAAAAGCCCCATATTGGTAAGGCCCTGCCACCGCACACAAATGCTCACGGTACAGCTTATCACAATCTTCTATACTCAGCTCGCCTTTTTGCTCAGCCATTTTTTTGGCAAACGGCATTAACATTTCGGTTTCCTTTAACGTAATCGGATAGCCGGCATTTTCATAAATTTCTCTTAAAGCAGATTTACCTGACTGACTGGTAAAGCCTAAATATTCTCCATCATCACGCCCAACTAGGGCCGGATCAAAGGCAATATATTGCCCTTTCTTAAGTCCCTTGGTTTTATTGGAACCGTCTTGGTGAATCCCGCTGCGATGAGCCAAGACATCACCCCCGATAATCGGTGTTTTTTCCCAAATAGGGACATGCGACATTTCGGATACCATCTGAGCCGTTTTATCAAACAAGCGCATATTTAATGGTACTTTCACATTTGAATTATACAGCGCTACTGCCACTTGATACATATCCGTATTACCGGCACGTTCTCCAAGTCCGTTTAAGGTGGTTTCCAATTGGGTTGCCCCATGGAAAAAACTTTCTACAGTTGTTGCTGTTGCCATTCCCAAATCATTATGACAATGAACCGAAATAACGGCTTTATCGCCAATACGTTTGTGGACTTGTTCCACCATTTGCACAAATTCCAAAGGACGGAAACGTTCCACCGTATTGGGCAAATTCACCACATCGGCACCGGCTTCAACCACTTTTTCAATGGCGTTAATCACATCCGGCAAATTGTCACGACAATCCCCAAAGTGTTCTACGGAAAATTCCACTTGACCATTGGGCAATAATTCCTTTGCTTTTTTAACGGCTTTTACCGCAATATCCGTCACTTCATGAATGTCTTTTTTAAGAACGTGTTCAAGTCCCAACGGATTCATAGCAATAAATGTATGAATGCGAGGCTGATGAGCATGACGCACTGCTTCGGCCGCTTTTACAATATCATTTTCCACGGCACGAGCCAACACACTTACCACCACGTTTTCAGGAGCCATAGCAGCCAATTTTTGGCAAGAATCAAAATCCATATCACTGGAAGCCGGAAAACCGATTTCAATCCCTTGAACCCCCAAAGCAATTAATTGGTTGAAAATTGTTTCTTTTTCGGATTGATTCCATGGTTTTTTAAGAGCTTGATTACCGTCTCTTAATGTTACATCATAAAAAAATGGTTGGTGTGTCATATTTTTCCTTTCACTAGATAATAAAAAAACACCCTCCTAAAAGGGTGTTTGGCTTTAAAAAAATGTATAAAAGCTACCCTCTTAGGAGATGGTTATTATTTCCTAACAAGCATAACAAGAGATGTAGTTTTTTATTATTCATGTGTGGAATAATACTACATTTTTAATAAAATGTCAACAAAAAAACGAAAAGAGCTTCCAAAATATCAGAAGCTCTTTCTCTTTAATCTTTTCTCACTTAATCTTCCGCATCATACTTTTCAATCAAGGCATAAATATCATCTGTGGATTTTGCCTGACGCAATCCTTCGGCGGCCGTTTCATCACGTAAAATACGTGATAATTTTGCCAACGCTTTAAGATGATCAGCCCCTGATTCTTCCGGAGCCAACAATAAGAAGATTAAATCAACGGGTTTTCCGTCCACTGCATCAAAGGAAACCGGTTCAGATTTAACAAAGGCACAGAAAATGTTATCTAATCCGGCCAATCTGGTATGTGGCAAGGCAACCCCTTTACCAACACCTGTTGTTCCTAACCGTTCACGTTCCAACAATGCATCAAAGACAATTCGTTCATCCAATCCGGTTTGACGAGAGGCAACCTTGGCCAATTCTTCCAATAATTGACGTTTACTGCCATAAGCACCGTTTGGAACAACAGAACCCTTTGATAAAATATCAATAATTTTCATGGATAATCCTTATTTATTTTTGGGATCAATCCAACCGATATTGCCATCCGGACGGCGATAAACCATGTTAAGACCACCATGAGCGGAGTTTTTAAACATCAATGCCGGAAGACCAGCTAAATCCATGCGCATCACGGCACCGCTGACCGTACAAATCGGTAATTCAGTTTGCATTTCGGCAATAATCACCGGAGCATCACCGACTTCTTCTTCGTCTTCTTTGGCATCAATAACGGCCATATCAACCATTTCTACCGGTTCGGCACGATGATCCGTCAAACGATTTTTATAACGGCTGAGCTGTCTGGACAATTTTGCAACAGCGCCATCAAATGAAGCATAAGCGTCGGCAGAAAATGCCGTCGTTTTTACCAAAGCACCGGCAATCGGGTGAACTGTAATATCTGTTCTGATTTCTTCGCCTTCTTTAATCACACGCACATCAGCGCTGATTGCATCGGCAAAATATTTTGAAACAGCTGCATCCAAAGCTTTTTCGGCATAAGAACGCAAGTTGTCGCCTAAATTAATTTGTTGACCTGTAATTATTATTTGCATTGTTTTATCTTTCTTGTTAGATTAATCAATAATTATCTTCAGGATTAAAACTCTACCCTTTTTTTTATAAATTGTCAAGAGGTCAAATGCAATCACGTCAAAAACCCTTATTCGGCTTATACTTACATTGGCCTTACTGTTTATCAAAATGCCCCTACTGTGATTTTTTCAGCCATCCATGTCAAGCTCCGAATGAAGATATCTTGCTTGCCGGTTATCTCAGAGATTTAAAACAAATGGCCAATTTAACCACAAATCGCCGGTTAACCAGTATTTTTTTCGGTGGCGGAACGCCGTCTTTAATGTCGCCGGCCTTTATGGAAAAAATAATGCACAGTATCACGACTATTTTTACGCTGTCAGATGATATTGAAATCACGTTAGAAGCCAATCCGGATGCAATTACCAAAGAAAAAATGACCGCCTTTAAAAATTTGGGCATTAATCGATTATCCATCGGCGTTCAAGCCCTAAACGATACGGATTTACAATTTTTGGGGCGCAGACATTCGGTACAAACGGCCTTAAAACGCATTGACGAGGCACGACATATTTTTCCCCGTATTAATATGGATTTAATTTATGCTCGCCCCAATCAAACCATCAAGGCATGGGAAACAGAATTACAAACGGCGTTATCTTTAGGTCTGTCTCATTATTCTTTATATCAACTGACCATTGAGGAAAATACCGTATTCGGGCAAAAAAACATCTCACCGGCAGATGAAAAAACAGCAGAGCAGTTATACCGCTTAACCGATAACATCATGAATGAAGCCGGTATTCCCAGTTATGAAGTATCCAACTATGCTCGCCAAGGAGAAGAAAGCAGGCACAATTTAACCTATTGGACAGGTGGCGATTACATCGGCATTGGACCGGCTGCTCACGGACGATTGGGATTAATTGCCACCGAATCCGAACATTCCGTTGATAAGTGGTTAAAACAAGGTATTATGTCCGAACAATTAACACCGGACGAAAAATTTGAAGAACAAGTACTTATGGGCTTGCGATTAACGCATACCCCTTTTCCAATAAAGGGACTATCCCCTAAAGGCATTCAAAAGGCCCGTCAGTTAGGATGGATAACCCTATCCGATGATGATTCAACCATTACACCAACCTTAAATGGCACCTTAATGTTAAATGAATTAATCATAATGGTATTGCCTTAACAAAAAGTAATCCGTCGGCCTAGCCGGTAGTTTTCAAGATAAAAGAAAATGCCCTCAATGAGGGCATTTAATTTATTCTTCTTCCGGCATCATAATTCCGGGGGTACTGCCGGGGCAAACGGCTGTGTTGACTTTATTCATATCTACACATCCGCCGTACATTAAGCCGACATAATCATTTGGAATAGATGCATTTGCACAATTATTTTCGGTTGTTGTCCATCTTAGGTTACAATATTGTCCTTCGGGACAACTTTCTCCTTGGCGACTCATCAAATTGTCCGAAGATGGGTACACCGGTTGAGCGTTTGCCGTTGTTGCCGACATCGGCACACAAACACCAAACATATCACCAACATAATCATTAGCAAAACCAGTCGGAGCCGTTTCACCCGATTCCCATTTTTCCTTTGTCCACATCAAACGGCAATAATAATTTTCCGGACACGGCATTTTTTTACGTGTCAGCAAATTTTTAGAGGACGGATACACCGGTTGAGCATTCGCCGTAGTTGATGACATCGGCACACAGACACCCCACATTTCACCTGTATAATCATCGGCAAAACCTGTCGGAGCCGTTTCACCCGATTCCCATTTTTGTTTCATCCAAGTCAAGCGACAATAATGATTTTCAGGACAGGAATTGCCAATTTTGGAAAAAGAGGTTGTAATATTACCATTTGAATCCGTTGATTGAGCAAAATCATATCCGCATGTCGCCGTATAATACATTTGCGTTGCCTCAGTTTGTGCCATCGTATAACTGCATGTTGATGTATAATACATAGTTGTATTGCTCGTTTTTTTCATATCATATATACACACATTCTCGGCATCAATACATTTGCCAACCGTATTACTACACACAGTATCAAACGGACAACACCAATTGGCTCCGGCCTCTTCGGAAGTGCACGTTTGTGTATATCCGTCCGTTCTATCAGAACATAAATCCACACACCCGTCAGCTGTATTATTTTTGCGTTGACCTAATTCACAGACCAAACAAACCTCTTCTTCACTACTACAATAGCTGTTATACCAATCAGGACATTCACCAGCATCTTCGCATGGAATCAAAGGCGGTTCTCCCCCACCAAAGGCAAACACAATATCTTGTTTTTCAGCCCCACAGTCTACCGATTCATTCATTGGGGTATATAAAACCACTTCTTGACCATCTTCGGCCATATCAGATATCCTGTTGCACACACCATTTGGAACCGTTTCGGCTAAAACAAAAATTCCACCAGCCTTATCTTGACGTACAAATAAAGTCAGTCCAGTAGCCGAATTAAATTCTGTTTGTGTCCAATCATACGGTCCATTTGCCCCAACTGACATATAAGCCAACTTTGCATCATTGTACAGCTGATTAGCTTTTTGTTTATCCATCGCATACCGAAATCCCCAAACAGCCGTTATTGCTAAAACGCCCATAACAACCAATACGCCTAACATCTCTACCATTGAGCGACCGTATTCATTATGTTTCATGTTTTTTTCCTTTATTAAAATTATTGCTCACATACCATTTTATCGGACAAATTCAGAAATGGCTCCTTCATTTTGAACGGGAATACCGTCCATTTCAACTGCTACAGTCTCAGGCATAACCCACATGCTGTCATCTGAACGATCCGGCATTATCTGAGGTGCCGGTTCAACAACCACGGATCTGTTTTTCGTCATAATTTGACGCATATCCAATAACCGGCTGTTTGTTCCATCTTCATTTAACCGAAAACGTCCATTGACCCCATCAAATCCTCTATCATTTAACAAACCGGCCGTGTAAATAGAACCGGTATTTCCCAGCATAATTCCAAGTGATACCGCATCATAAGCATACGCAGCCAATGCCGATGGTTTTGTCCCAAACGTTTGATAAAAACGCCGACTGAAATCTGACGACAATCTGGCCGGCATTGCCGGATAATACCCGCCAATCAGTTCGGACATCTTAGCCCCGTCCCATGAAGACAACCCATAAATCGGCATATCCGTCGGTGTAATATCATAGTATGATAACATACTCATAACCTGTTGCAATTTAACACCGTCTTCAAATACCAACAAAGCGTCAAAATCCACTTTTTTGGCAATCGGCTTAGCCAACAATTCTTTTTCTTCATCCGTTAAATCTTTACGTCTGGAATCAATCGGCTGAGGCGCTATTTTACCAATAACCGGATCAAAATTAATGGTTTTGGGGTTGTATAAAGAAACACTTTGAATTTCCATACCGGGGCATCGTTCTATTGTATCGGATAATGTATTCATAACCATCTCACCGACTTTATTTTCCGGCCCGATAACAGCAAGTTTTCGTTGCCCTGCTCTACAGGCATATTCAGCAATTCGTTCCACTTGATTGGGTATCATTAACGCCAACGTGTATACATCATCATCCAATGCTTCACTATCCGATGTAAAAGATAAAACCGGTCCCCTTGCTCCCTCATCCCGAACGGCTGCCACCTCGGCAGAAAAAACAGGGCCCACAATCATGGACGGATAAATTTTTTCAGCCTCGGTCAAGGCATTTTCAGCCCCCTCCGGTGTACCGGTTGTATCATAAAAAAAGACACCGGCCCCCGATTGACGTTTATCAAATGCCGCCATCATTGCTGCCTTTTGCATATCGGCCCCTAAAGCCTCAGACTTACCGCTTAAGGGCAATAAAACAGCTATTTTGGTGGATGCCCCTTGAACATCCGCAGACTCATATGCCGACGGAATTTCGCCAAACATCGGTTGCATAAACGGATCGGTTTTTTGAACAGAACAAGCCCCAAGCAAAGCCAATCCACATACAGCCGTTATCTTTCCCCACATTTTTTCACCCTTTTTTATTGATTTTACAGATGGTTTCATGTTATATGTTTTATAATCATTTTTCAAGTTTTATTTAATCGGAAAGGTTAAAAAAATGTTATACTTGGTATCAACCCCTATCGGGAACTTAGGCGATATATCTGAAAGAGCCAAAGAAACGTTAGCAAATGCTGATTTAATTGCCTGTGAAGACACACGCACAACCGGTACTTTATTAAATTTGTTAGGCATCAAACATGGCCCCTTAACCCCTTACCATGAACACAATGCTGAAAAAGCAAAAATTCAGCTTATTGAAAAATTAAAAAAAGGAGTGAACATTGCCTTGGTGTCCGATGCCGGCACGCCACTTGTGTCCGACCCTGGTTTTCGGTTGGTTAGAGCATGCCGTGAAGAAAATCTACCGATTACAACAATTCCGGGGGCAAATGCCGTTTTATCGGCTCTGCAATTATCCGGCTTGCCATCCGACAGTTTTTATTTTGGCGGATTCTTACCACCAAAATCTTCGGGCAGAAAACAAACACTTGAGGCGATTAAAAATTTACAAGCAACCTTAATATTTTACGACACGCCCAACAGATTAACCGATACATTACAAGATATTTTAACCGTTTGTGGTAACCGTCAAATGGCAGTTGTACGGGAAATTACTAAAAAATTTGAAGAAACACGTATTGATACCGTGCAAAATCTTATTCATTATTATGACGAAAATGGGGCTCCAAAAGGTGAGCTGGTTTTGGTTATTGACCGTGCAGACAAAACTAAAAATACTTTAACGGATGAACAAATTGATGAAATGATTGCCAATACACTCAAAACATCTTCCACACGGGATACAGCGGAAATAATATCCCAAACAACGGGTATTCCCAAAAAACAAATCTATAAACGGGTAATAGAATTAAATGGCTAGTCATCACAAAATCGGACATTTATGTGAAAAATGGGCGTTAATTGCCCTGATGTTAAAGGGATATTTACCTGTCGGCATGAATGTCATCACTGGCCGTGGCACCGGTGCCGGTGAGATAGATTTAATTGTACGACGAGGCAAAACATTGGTTTTTGTTGAGGTAAAAAAACGTTCCACTTATACTAAAGGCGTTGATGCTATTACCATAGAAAATCAAATGAGAGTGGCCCGAGCCAGCGCCGCTTACTTAAAACGGTATCCGATTTATCAAAAATGGCGGATACGATACGATGCCGTTATTTGTCGTCCTTGGCGATGGCCGGTACATATTAAAGATGCGTGGAGAATTATGTGAAACACCTATTGTTGATTATTGTGTGTCTTATCTTAAGTGGCTGTCAATTTGCCAGCACGCTTTTTACAGGCGCCCGTAAAATTACAACCGTCATAATAGATGATCGCACCTTTCAAGACGATTTAAAAGATTTTCAAATCGCTATGTCTTTACGAGAAGATTTCATTGAAATTGATCCGAAACTGGGGCTGGATATTTCACCGGATGTATTTGAAGGTCAAGTTTTACTGACCGGCGCCTTACCAAATATAGAATTAATACAACAAATTTTAGAAAAAACGTGGCGTACATCGGATGTTAAAGGTGTTTATAACTATATCCGAATTGCTGAACCACCCTCTTTGGATATTGTCAATACAGATGCTGCCATCTCCGGTGCCATTCGTACCCAATTAACATTTACCCGTCATATCAGCTCCAGTAATTATAAGCTGATCATGGAAAACGGAACAATGTATATAATGGGAATCGCCAAGAATCAAGCCGAACTAGAACGAGTATTGTCTGTTATAAAAAATACAGCCGGTGTTAATAAAATTGTAAATTTAACCCGTTTTCGTGATAAATAAAAAGACCGAACAATAATTAATTTCTGCTTCGTTCATCAGAGCGTAAAAAATGTTTACATTCATGTTTCATCACATCTAATTTTAACGGATCATGCGGATGCTTCGTTGTGCCATATTGAGTACGATGCAACATTTTTGACATCACTCTCATTTCTTTCACCCCTGCTTGAATATTATATCCGTCTTGGATTCGTTTCAAATTTTGATGCAATTTATTTTTTGTGCGAGCAATCCGTTTCATGCGACGCATAAAAATAGTTTTATTTTGCAACTGTCTAAATAACCGTTTCACGAGTTTAGGCATGACTTCTTTCCTCCCTACGATCTATTAATCTGTTTAATTTATTAATTTTGGTAGATACTTCCGCTCGCCTACATACTCTTAACACATACAGATAATATAACTGACGACGCATTAACAAGCGTGTTTGCTCATCAGCTTTTTTATATTGAGTTCCAATATAATGAGACGCCAATGTCATCACCTCACTGGATGTTAACTCACGTCCCAAAGCCATATAGTCAACGTTCGTTGTATCTAAGCCGGCTTTTTTAGCCGTTCTTTCTAATTTTGTCAACTCTGACGGTGATGGATCTAAATTCGTATCTCCTCTAATACCCACAACATAATCTACCGGCACACCGTTATGTTCTAAAAAACGGCGAAATGCATTCACGGAAGAACCGGTTGTAATAATATCTTCCACCAACACAACAGAGGCATTTTGAGTATGTGGCCTGAAATTATCAAAAAAGCTCTGATGAAATGTTTCATACAACCGTGGCGCCATTAACCGATGAGATTTTTTCAAACTTTTCATCATAGATGTATGTAATGACGAAATGTGTTCATCCCCCACCAGATATGTTGCCCCTAAATCCTGAGTTTGTTCAGCCAAAAATTTAGCATAGGCAATCGGCAATTGATTTGTCCGACTGGTACTGGGGACAGAAAAGAATATCGGCGGACGTTCCGGTAAAATCAACCGACGTAATTCTTCGGTTTTATCATCTGTCCATAATTTTTCAACCAACTGTCTGGCCGCTTCATAATCACCGGTTTTGGCCAAATCAAATAACGGATCCAACCGAACCGGATCATCAGTATGTTTTCCAAAAACAGATACCCCTGACCGTAAAATATGATTTTCCGAAGAGTTATATTCCATACTATCCTCCCATTAACACTATATCAGTAGTATATCATAAGATTTACAATTTGTCAACATTTGTCAAACAATTATTTTTTTATACATGCATTGCATTTTGTTAATCTATCTGATACATTGAAATATCATCATAGGAGGATACATGAAAAAATCACACTGCCCATCTCACTTTCACAAGAAAAAACTATTAACGACCGTCATAATAACACTCCTCATTGCCGGAGGCATCGGGTATGCCTACACAACATCATCGTTATCATCAAAGGGCGCTCTTGTACAAGAAACCGGTAGCACATTAATACCGGCTAAAGACACACTTTCAACATCCATCGTGTTATACCAAACGGGTCGGGGATTCATTCGTCAAACACGCTCTGCTACATTAGATAAGGGCTTACATAATATTACATTCGGAAAATTTCCAACCGGCATGTTGTTTTCTTCGGCCACCATATCCGGTAAAAACATTTTTATGCAGACACGTTCTTTTGATTCTAAAGTTGAAGATTTCAGCTTATACGAAAGAGCTCAAGAATCCGCCATTGGAAAAGAAATCACCTTATTATGGTCTGTTTGGAAAGAGGGGGAATTAACTCAAATTAAGAAAAAGGCAAAATTGATGGCCGTTGAAAACAAAGTGCCGATTTTACTGATAGACGGTGTTTTGCAAAAAGGAACGGATGCCCAAATTTTATACCCGATGGCTGATGAAAATGTCTTACAAAAACAAGCCGGATTAAACTTTACCGTTGTATCCGATACAAACAAACCGCAAGACATCACCCTAAGTTATTTAACCGATGGTTTTTCGTGGTCAACCACATATGATTTATATATGAATGAAACGAACAATACATTATCTTTAAAGGGGTATGTCAACTTATTAAACACGACCAATATTAATTTTGACAATACAAATGTTGATTTTGTTTTAGGCAATATTAATCATACCTACGGAACCGACCCTGATATCCAAAAAGAACTAGCACGCTGTGAAATTAAAAATTTTACCGGCATTAAATTAGCCTCCTCTCCAACAACGGTCAACGGGAAAGAGCCAAAAGAAGATACAACCACATATCCAAGCGGAACATTTAGAGACCATGTGCTTTATAGCGTATCCCCAAATGGAAACATTGTTGATTCAGAAAGCTATATAATCGGCCGTATTGCACAAACGGCCGAACGATACGATTTAAAAGATTACTATGTTTACAGATTGCCGTTTAAGGTCAATTTAAAATCAAATATTCCTGTACAAAGTTTATTTTTACAAAAAGATAAAATTGTGTTTACAAAAGAATATCTTATCAATTTAGATATGGATGAAACCGGTTTGTTGGCACCGAGTATGTATTTATCATTCAAAAATATTGTGAATAACGATTTGGGTATTCCGTTATCGCAAGGTGTATACCGTGTCTTTAATGACAAACAAGGGGAATCCTTTTTTGTGGGCGAAGGTCAAACACACACTTTTACCAATATAGGACAAAAGGTAGAGGTTAATTTAGGAAAAGCCTTTGATGTGTATGGTGAAAAAGTTCAGTTATCCGAAAACAAAGTATCGGATGTTGAAATCATAAAAACGTATGAAATTAATATTCAAAATGAAGCAGATGAGGCACGTTTGGTAAAAATAAATCAACGGTTAAAAGAATGGAAAAATACAGCTCTCTTAAAAGAAGCAAGTATTCCCCCTCAAAAAATAACAGTTAATGCACTTAAATGGGAATTTGAATTACAACCACATGAAAAGAAAACATTTACATATGCATTATCCATAACGGATGAAGAACTGGTACGTAAAAAACAAGAAGCAGCTATTGAAAAGGAAAAAATGATTGCCGAAGAAATGCGATTAAAAGCCGAAAAGGAAAGAATGCGATTACAAATATTATCGGAAAAATAACATAATGGTGTAATCGTATGATACCGCCTCACCTGAGGCGGTTTTAATATTTCGTACACATAATGTACAACATATAAAAACACCCACCCAAATGGTGGATATTTTTACTGTAATGCATTTTTCATCATACAAAACATCATCCAAAAATCGGATGATGGGCGCACTTGGCGAGGTTGCTCGGGGTAAAACCCCTCGTCCTCGTGCCTCGGACCGCCTCATACTTCGGCGTCTACTACGTATACGAACTCACTTCGTAAGTTCTCATCCCACCTTGTACAACATATAAAAACACCCACCCAAATGGTGGATATTTTTATATGGCGCACTTGGCGAGATTCGAACTCACGACCCTTGCCTTCGGAGGGCAATACTCTATCCAGCTGAGCTACAAGTGCCAAAGACGTATCTCTTATACCCTCTTTTACGCAAAAAAGCAAGTCTTTTTTATATCATTTGATTATCTCATCCCATACCCACGTATCCCCTTGTTTATAAAATGTCTCTGTTCCCCATCTGTCCCATTTTATCGTCAATACTTCAGGTGTCTTTTTCACAACATTCGCACATTCTTTCGGCAATTTATGACGACAAACTCTATCGCCGGTAAAGACTAAATGATCTTTCCAATTTTTATGTTGAACAGGGTCTGCTCCAATTGGCGGACACTCTTGCGTAATATGTTGCTCTAATAAAACACTGGAAACAAAATTCAATTGTTGATTACGTGCAGCTATTTTGCGATAAATATCGCACTTGCTAAGCCCATCAAAATCGTCCTTGGTACCGAAACGAGTCAAAATCTCATTTTGGAAAAATTTATTCAGATTTTTCCATTGATCTGCATAATATTCTTTTGGGTTTGTCCCGTGCAACCGAAACAATAACAAAATCTCCGGTATATTACCGATTTTACCACCGGCATCTAAGATATCCAACCAAAACTTACGATCTTCGGCAGCTTTGTAATCATAACTGTAGCGAATCCCATGTTTATTCAAAAAATGACGTCTTAAAAAAGAGGCCGGATGAGAAATAGGCACAGAATTCAAATACATTAATACTTTTACTTTATCCGGATTTGTTTCATCATGAAAACCCCATTTTTTTCCATTTTCAGGACGTCCAATCCAAGACCCTACGACGGCAAAATCCGGATTTTGTTCCATAAAAGCATATTGTTTTTCAAAACGTGTCGGTAATGCAATATCATCATCATCCATACGGGCAATATACTTGCCACGTGCCTCATCTAATCCTAAATTCAATGAATAAATTAATCCTTTATTTTGTTCATTCGTAATCACACGAATCCGTTTATCTTTAGCGGCGAACAAACTCAAAACCTTATCTGTTTCATCCGGCGATCCGTCATTAATAATAATAAATTCAAAATCTGTAAATGTTTGGTTTAAAATAGAATCAATGGCTCGTGGCAAAAAAGCCACACGATTATATGTACTCATAACCACTGAAATTGCCGGTCGTGTTAAGTGTCTATATCCTACATACCCCATAAATCCAAGACAAAAAAATAAAACGAATAACAGTATTTTTTTCATAACATTTCTCCTTTTTTGTTTTATTTAACATACAAAAAAATAAAATGCTATAAAAAAAGAGCCTTTTTATCGGCTCTTGGAGGTTATGAATAAAAACATTAAGCAACTTTTGTTTGAACAGTCTTTAATGACAATTTTTCGGCTTCATCCATCGTAATGATTTCATAGGCTGTTTCATCTGCCATTAATTTACGCAATAATTCATTCGTATGCATATGACCGGATTTTACACCGGAAAAATGCCCGATAACCGGCATACCAAGTTGATATAAATCCCCAACAGCGTCCAACACTTTATGAACCACAAATTCATTTTCACTGCGCAATCCCGTCGGATTTAAAATGGTATCGCCTTCAACAACAATGGCATTTTCCAAAGTACCACCTCTGGCCAATCCCATAGAACGAAGCATTTCAACCTCTTTAGCAAAACCGAATGTTCTAGCATAGGCAATATCATTTTTAAATGTTTTATAGTTAACGTCAATAGAATATTCTTGACGGCCAATAGCTTTGGATTGTTTAAAGTCAATCATAAAGTCAATAGACAACCCTTTTTCTGCCGGATACAAACAGACGCTTGCCCCTTTACCATCATCAAAACAAACTTCTTTTAAAATACGAACAACTTTTAACGGCGCCTCTTGTTCACGCACACCGGCACATTCAAATAATGTAATATAATCTTCGGCGGAACCATCTAAAATCGGCACTTCCGGACCATCTACTTCAATGATAGCATTTGTAATGCCAAAACCATGCAAAGCCCCCATTAAGTGTTCAATCGTTCCAACACTCACCCCATCCGCATTGGCAATACAAGAACACATCCGTGTATCAGCCACAGCCGAATACGTTGCCGGTATGACATTATCTTTATCTGTTATATCCACACGATGAAATACAATGCCCGTTCCACTTGGGGCCGGTTTAAAAGTCAAATTTGCTTTTTTTCCACTATGCACTCCGACGCCAACACAACTGATTGAATTTTGGAATGTTTTTTCACAATATTTATAACCAGATAACGTTTTAACTTCTGCAATCATAAAAAATCTCCTTGTTTGTTAGCCTAACATTATCAATCTTTATAGGAAATATCAAATCAAGGATTATTTCAAAATATTACAAAAAACAAAAGACTCCCGCTTCTGCTTTGGTATTTTAACTTGACTTTTTTCTGAAAACGGGTAATATCATCACATTATGCCAATGAAAAAGAAACTTATCAGTGCGGTTCGCAAAGTTAAAATCAGCCGTTTTCGTACCTACAAAAAGTTAGGCTTTTTGGGGCATCGCCAAGCGATTGATAAAATGGCTAAAATGACATTTTGGACCTTATTGGGATTAACAACAGTTTCTTTATTTTGCTTAAGACCATCCGAAGAGGTAAACCCAATTTCAGGGGTAATTGAGGCAACTGAAATGCCGGATAAAACACTTACCGATACAGATACCATTCATGATGAGTTAGGGGACGATCCGGTACAAGCCGATACGGACGATTTATTAACAGCCTTAGAAAAAGAGGTTGTTAAAGGTAATTTGTCTATGGCCTCGTACACCTTAGAAAAAGGCGAAGCCTTAAGTACCTTATTAAAACGAGCGGATATAGCAAAAGAGGCTCATCCTCATATTATTGACGGTTTTTCACTCCTCATAAATTTGCGTAGTTTGCAACCGGGCATGACGTTTATGGTTTTCTCGGAACTAAACGGGGCTTTTAAGGGAATTTCCCTGCAAAATAAAAATGGAGAAATTATTGCCGTTGTAAAAGAAAGTGATGAAATCTACACCCCTTTTTCTCAAGAAGGTCGGGTCAACATCCAAAATATTCGTATCACCGGCGCCATAGAACGCACTTTTTCCGGGTCCGCAGAAAAAGCCGGTCTTCCTAAGGCATTAGTTGCTAAAATCACAAACGCCTTAGATGGCGAAGTAGATTTTTCCACATTCCGTGAAGGGGATACATTTGATATTATCTTTGAACAAAAAACAACGGCCGGTGGATTAGAACTGGGCGATAAAAAAATATTGTATATCGGATTAAGTATCGGTAAAAAACAATTTCATCGCTATAATTGGACAGATGGTGCGGGAAATGAGTTGTTTTTCAACCCTCGTGGACAAAGTGCCGAAAAAGAGCTTTTAAAACGTCCGATAAAAGGACGCCCTCGGGTCAGCTCTCCCTACGGTTGGCGAAATCACCCCGTCTTAATGGCCCGTATTTTTCACAGTGGCGTTGACTTAGCCATCGCAAAAGGAACACCTATTGTTGCCGGCGGAGATGGTGTCATTACACAACTGGGACGAAAAGGAGCTTATGGTAAATATATTCGCATTCGTCATTCTAACGGATTTCAAACGGCATATGGCCATATGAATGGGTATAAAAACGGCCTAAAAGTCGGTTCAAAAGTCAAACGAGGCGATGTTATCGGTTATATCGGTCAAACCGGTCGGGCAACGGGACCTCATTTACACTACGAAGTTTGGAAAAATGGCAAAACCGTCAATCCGTTTGGTGATTACATCTTAATTGCCAAACAATTAAAGGGCGAAGAATTGGATAAATTCCAAAAATACGCTGCGACCATTCATCCGGAATTCAGCAAACATTTGGTCGGAACCATGGCTCCCATTCCGCCACAAAAACCTGTTTTTAATGCCGATAACGCTCAAAAATCTAACATACAAAAATAACAAAAAGTGGGCTTTCATACATTTTTGTTGCAATTTTATATTTTTTTCAGTATACTGCCTCCATTCATTATTTGTTTTTTATTTATTATGAAAGGTTAAAAAAGATGACTTTGCCATTAATGCCTAAGGCTACTGCCGTTTGGTTGGTTGAAAACACAACACTCACATTTAAACAAATTGCCGATTTTTGCGGTATGCATATGCTGGAAATCCAAGCAATCGCCGATGGTGATGTTGCCAGCCATATTATGGGCTTATCTCCAATTGCCAACAATCAATTATCGGCCGAAGAAATCAAACGCTGTGAAGCCGATGAAAATGCCTCATTGGAATTATTGGTTAATCCGGAAATGGAAAAATTGGTCTTGCGTGGTGTCCGATATGTTTCTCAATCAAAACGCAATGATCGTCCTTGTGCCATTGCTTGGATTGTCAAGCATCATCCGGAAATTTCAGATGCTCAAATTGTCAAATTATTAAGAACAACAAAAACAACAATCACCGCTATTCGTGAAAGAACGCACAAAAACATCCAAAATATTCACCCTCAAAATCCGGTAACATTGGGATTGTGTTCTGAAGCCGATTTGGAAAAGGCTTTGGCTGTATCTGTTAAAAAAATCACAAAATAACGGAGGATAAACATGACAGACGAAACAATGCCAAAAGTTGGACCGGATGGTGGAAAATTAGCTGCCTTTATTGAACGCATTGAACGGTTAGAAGAAGAACGCAAAGAATTGGGTGCCGATGTACGTGAAGTCTTTGCCGAAGCAAAAGGAGAAGGATTTGATACAAAAATCATGCGTCAAATTATTCGCCTTAGAAAAATGACACCTGCTGACCGAGCTGAAGCCGAATTTTTGCGTGATTCATACAAAAAATTACTCGGCATTGAAGATTAGGAGTTGCTTTTTACAAAAAAAGGCGTTAATGTTGACACATATCAACAAAAAAAATAGGGGCTTTAAATGAAAAAAACTGTTCTTTCTTGCGTTGCAATTTTAAGTTTATGTGTAGCCGTACCGGCAATGGCGGATGTAGATGACACTTTTATGGATTGGTCATATGCCTCCGGTTTAGATCCTAAACCACGTCCAACGACTACGGAAACACAAAAAAGAACAACCGGTTTCGCAGAAACTCAAACCATCAGCGATACAGATACGTTAGATGCCGACATTTTTGCAACCAGCGAAATCAATCAAACAGCCAATACGCAGGAAAATTTCAACAGCTCTGAATATGCCAATTGGTCCTATACAACAACACAAAATTCATCTGAGGGAACTACCTCTTTTGATATGAATATGGGACAAACAGCCGAAACACAAACATGGGAAAACGGCGGATACACTAATGGACAAAATGCCACAAATACAACAAGTGTATATGCTCAAAATACACAAACGGGACAAGTTTCCGCTAATCCGCAGTACTATCAAGTTCCCATTCAAGCCATTCAAACACCGGCCGAAATTCATCGGGTAAACAATCCGGTAAAAGTAAATTACCCGGTAACAAAACAATATCCGATTTCCATGCAATATCCGGTAACAATCCAAAAAGAAATTACGGTTCAAAGACCGGTCGTGGTCCAACAACCAATCGTGGTGCAACGACCAATTGTTATGCAACAACCCGTTATGGTACAACATCAACCATTAATGGTTCAAAATAAACCGGTAATGGTGCAACAACAACCAACAATTGTACAAAAACAACCAATTGTTGTGAATGCACCGGCTCCAACCGTTATGCCAACAATGCCAACACCGGTTATGCATATGTCCGGAATAACATCGCAAATGATGCCAACAATGCAACAACCGGCTCAAAAACCATGTCCGATGATGGGTTATACAGCTCAAATGCCGCAACAAACACCACAAATGGGATACGGAACGGCTCCGGCCGCTCAAATGGTTCAAATTCCGATGCAAGTCAACGGAACATTGACCGGTACTTTTGTGCCGTCTGCCGGTTGTAATGGCGGATGTGTAAAATAAATATTAATCTTGTTTAAAACAAATGATTAATACAACAGTGTTTTAAGTGCCTGTTTCAAACGGGCATTTAATGAGTAATTTATCTTAATTTTTGAGGTTATATGAGACAGAATCAAAAAAATCGCTTTAATGTACGTCATAATAATCGTGGCCATAGACCACAAATGATTTTTCGTAACACAGCTTTAGACAGCACCGGTCCATGTGGAAAATTACATGGGACAGCCTTAAAATTATTTGAAAAATATCAAGTGGCTGCCAAAGATGCTCAAATTCAAAATGATGCCGTTTTGGCCGAAACTTATTTACAATATGCCGATCATTATATGCGCCTACAAAATCAAGCCATTGCCAATGAAGAATCTATGCGTCAACAAAGCGCCCCTCGTAAGCCTGAAATAAAAGCGCCGATTGAAACCGATGAATTACCGGATTTTCCAATCACTCCAGAACCATCTGAAGTATCAGAAAAGAAAGACGAACAAACAACCGATGATTTGGATGAAGTTGTTAAAAGTATGGATTTATCTGTACCGGTTTTGGAAATTCAAGAAAAACACAAAGAACAAAAACGTACTACAAAACCGCGTACACGTCAAACACGAGCTCAAAAAGTTGAAACAACAGCGTAAAAAAATAAAAATAGTACCGTTATCATAACCACTTGTTAACATTTTATCCGTTATACTATCTATAAACATTAAATAAAGGGCATAGTATAAATGGATTTAGGATTATCGGGAACAACTGATTTTTTTTCTTTAGGGACCTTTTCCGCTAAAGAAATTGAATCTTTACTCAACCCAACCGGCGTACGTATTCCGACTGCTCCGTCCGCCATTCAAACCTTACTTAATCAAGGGGCGGAATATTTGGCTCAAAAAAATCCATTTGTCTTGGATACATTAGCCGAAACCTATAATACATTTTTAAAAGCCAAAAGCGATAAAATTTTATCTTTAACGCCTGCGTCTTCCAATCAAACAACACTTCAAAATCCTCTAATTTGCTCATTTGATGTTGGTTCGGCAGACAGCGGATTTTTGGCCTTTGATTGGCGATTATCCTATGTGTTAATTGATGCTTTATTGGGGGGTATTAACGGTGTATCCATTGAAAAAAAACAAGACGAACCCTATTCCGTTATAGAAACAAACATCTTACGTCCTATTTTTCATCAATTATTGAGTTTGTTGGCTACAGATAGAAATGTTTCTATCACACCAACAACCCTATCTACAATGATGCCCACCCCCTCCAAAGAGCATACCCGCATATTCTTTTTAATCAGAACCCCCGCAGTTTCCGGTAAATTATGCCTTGAAATCCCCTCCTCTCTCATTCCTCAAGAAATACCCGAGATTTTACTGTCCTCTGCACAGCTGGCGCATCTGCCCATTGAAACACAAGCCGTTATCGGAAATTTACAAACAACACTGTCCGATGTCTTAAACTGGCAAATCGGTACAGAACTGACATTAGGTACTCCTGAACAAGTAGCCGTTGATTTAATCACCGCTCACAAAAAAATAGCTTCTATTTCACTAAAAACTGATACCCCTGATAGACAAGTATCCGTGGAGGGCGTATGACATTTGAAATCTTTTTGGATATTTTGATTATTGCCTTACTCAGTGTCGGCATTGTTTACGCCGTCATTTTGGAGCATCGCTTGAGTACCGCCAAAGAAAACAAACGTGAATTAGCTCAATTAATTGAACAATTTTATAAAGCCTCACAAAAAACAGCGGCAGAATTTGTGCAACTCAAAAAAATGGAAGATGACGCCCGCCAAGACCT
>JAFTHM010000141.1 GCA_017457425.1 Alphaproteobacteria bacterium | reverse complement strand
ATTGTAAAGAATGTGGTTGCCTTATTTCACCGGAAACAAAAAAGAAAAATGGTAAAGAATATGTCTATCTGAGATGTGGACATTCAAAATGTAATTATAATTACTGTCATCAAAGTACCGTAAATGAAACAATTATTCTTAATCAGCTTAAAGAAGAAGTTTTTAATAAAATTACTTTACCACTAGGCATACAAGAAGCATTAAAGAACAAATTATTAAAGGATTTAAAAGAAACGGCAACTTTTAATGCAGGCGTTAAATCTAATACAACAAATTTACTAACAGCATTAAAACAAAAAGAAGATAGATTGCTTGATTTTTATCTTGAAGGCAAGTTTTACAACATCTTCGAACTCACTTCTATATTTTTCAATAACTTAGCAAATTTTAGCCTTTTTTGAACATAAAAATGAACCTCTGCAAAAATTCGCAAAGGTTTGACTTGTAACATAGCTATGTGAAAGGTTAAATTAGTAATAAAATAAGTTGAATTTATGAATAATCTATGTTTTTATAATTGGAACTCGATTATTATAGGAGATATATAATGACTGTAAATAAACATAAAGACATCATTATCAATAAATATATGGAATATGATGAAGATACTCGTTTAGTTAGCGATAGAGGACATAATTTGGAATATCTAACAACTATGCGTTATATTCAAAAATTTCTAAAACCCGGTGCTAAAATATTGGAAATTGGTGCAGCAACCGGACGTTATTCTATTACTTTAGCTAAGATGGGATATGATGTTACTGCCGTTGACCTTACTCCTAAAAATGTTGAAATAATGAAATCTAAAAGCAAAAGATTAAAGAATTTTAATTGTATGGTGGGCGATGCTTTGGATTTGAGCATGTTTGAGGATAAAAATTTTGATATGGTTTTAAATTTGGGGCCTATGTATCATTTATTTAACAAAAAAGATAAAAATAAAGCAGTAAGTGAAACTTTACGTGTTGCTAAAAGAGGAGCAATATGTATGTTTGCATATCTTCCTTGTGCTTCGTTAATGACTGGTTATGGTTTACGGCATCAAGCGGTTTCTCGTTTAGACGAGTTAATGGATAATGTCGGACGTTTTAAGGATGCACCTGAAGAAATATTTAATGCTTTTCATATTGAAGATTTTAAGAAGCTATTTGATAAAACAAATACAAAATATATTACTAATGTGGCCACTGATGGTATAGCATATGCTATGAGAGAATGGGTGGAACAACTATCTAAAAAAGATTATGATGCTTTTGTAAAATGGCATTTTCTAACTTGTGAGCGTATTGATCAACAAGGATATAGTGCGCATTTGTTATATATTTGTAAGAAAAAGTAGTCTATTTATCTCGAGGATTGCAAGTCGTCTCCAGCCAAAACAGATAAGTCGCTAGAAATAGCTTCAATTCCGACATCAATTCATTTTGCGTTGCCGCTTGAATTCATTGTGTCTCATTGCTTTACGCATAAAAACAATTCGCTGGATTGTTTTTATTTGCGCAGTCTTTATTTTACAAGCGCTTATATTGGTCCGTTTACAGTGTTTTTCAAAACACCTGTTTTTCAGCCCTACACGGACTTTAAACTTAAAAAAGACTTTATTTTCAATGCTTCTGTCTTGGGATGTTAAAATTTTATCCCGAAAACCTGAAATCCATTAAGTGACATCAATGTTAGTTAATGTAAAGATTGATTACATTTATTTTTAGTTTTTTTAAAATTTCCGACTGGAACCACCACCACCAAAACGACCGCCTTTTCCTTTGAAACCGCCTGATTTCCCAGGGACAAAGGAAAGAATTGTTAATATTAATCTCAATCGTCTGGCACGATCATTACGAGGTGCCATTGCTACATAAATAAACAGCCCCAGAACCAAACATGTTAAAATAATTGCAAGGGGTGTCGGTACTTCTTCCGAAGAATGTGGTTTAAATGTTTCGTTGTGAATAACTTTTAAGATTTGCTGTACACCAATTAAAGTGGCTTGATTGTAATTGCTTTCTTTTAAGGCCGGTGTCATATTATTCAAAATGACGGAAGAAATGGCATCTGTCAAAACACCTTCTAGGCCATATCCGACTTCTATACGGACTTGTCTTTCATCCGGTGCAATAATCAATAAAACACCATTATCGTTTCCTTTTTCACCAATACCCCAATGACGCCCTAATTGATAACCATAATCTTCTATACTTTTTCCTTCTAAATCGGCAAGTGTTACAACGACAACTTGGTGTTTTGTTTCAGATTGTAAAAGAGTTGTTAATTGTCGTTGTGTTTGCGGTGATAATATATTCGCTTCATCCACAACACGCCCTGTCAAGGCAGGAAAGCACAAGGCTTTACCTGCCAAACAGAACGTTATCAAAAAAGTAAAAATAAGTTTTTTCATTATTTAGAAAAATCAACTATCGGAGCTGCTTTTTTGCTTTCTTCAATGTCAAAAGTTGCTTTCTTTTCCATATCCGAGAATATAGCCACAATCCATTTTGTCGGAATTGTCCGAATGCGCGTATTAAACACCTTTACAGAATCAATATAATCTTTTCTGGCGACAGCAATACGGTTTTCGGTGCCTTCCAACTGAGATTGTAAAGCCATAAAGTTTTCATTGGCTTTTAATTCCGGATATTTTTCAACAACAACCATCAAACGACTGAGTGCAGATGATAAAGCGCTTTGATTTTGCATAAAAGCACTCATGGCTTTTTCATCAGTCAGCATTTCCGGCGATAAAGTGGTTTGTGTTGCTTTGGCACGTGCTTCAATAACCTGAGTTAATGTTTCTTGTTCATGTGTGGCATAGCCTTTAACTGTTGCGACCAAATTCGGAATTAAATCAGAACGTCTTTGATATTGGTTTAAAACCTGCGACCAGTTTGCTTTACATGTTTCATCCATAGGAATCAAGCCGTTTAATGTTGAAATCACAAACCAACCGGCCAAGACTACAACGACAGCCAAAATAATAAGTGTTTTTTTCATACTATATCCTTTTTTACTTTATGTTTGTTTATTTTTGTTATACCATATTCATATACGATAGATTGAGGATATACAATTTTTTAGGAAATTACAAATGAAAAATTTATGTTTTAAAGGAAAATTTCGTTCTTATCAGCAAAAAGTGCTGGATAATTTAAATGCGCATTTGAAAGATGAAAAGTTGCATGTTGTGGCTGCCCCCGGAGCTGGTAAAACAATCTTGGGGATTGAAGTGATTGCCCGTTTAAAAAAGCCTGTTTTAATTTTTGCCCCAACTTTAACCATTCGCAACCAATGGAAAGAACGAATTGTTGAATCTTTTATGGATAATGCGGAACGTGATATAATCTCGCTAGACATAAAAAATCCGAAACAAATTACAATTACAACATATCAGTCTTTATGGTCTGTTTTTTCAAATAAAAAAGAATTACCCGACGAAGAAGATATAACTTCATCCGGAAAAATTGTTAATTCGCTTGCGGATGAGATTGTTCGGAAATTAAAGGAACAAAAAATCGCATTACTTTGCTTTGATGAAGCGCATCATTTACGTAATGAATGGTGGAAAGCGCTTGATATTTTGATGGAAAAGTTAGCCCCCAAGCAAACATTGTCTTTAACGGCAACACCGCCCTATGATGTCACTTATAACGAATGGAAAAGGTATGAGCAGTTATGCGGTCCGATTGATGATTTAATTTCTATACCGGAACTTGTCAAAAACGGTGATTTATGTCCACATCAGGATTTTATTTATTTTTCAAATTTACGGCAAAATGAAAATCAAAAAGTGCAAGAGTTTGAAGATAAGGTCCATTCATTTATGGATTATTTGATGAATGAAACAAGAATAAGCTCTCTTATTTTGAAAACACCGATTTTTAAACTGGATAAAGGTCATGTAATTCCTTTAGGCTTTATTGGAAAAATTTATGATAATCCTGATTTTTTCATTAGTATTGCCTCGTATTTGCAAGCAACCAATAAAATGATTTCTAAACAATTTTTAAAACTGTTTGATATGAAGGAAAAAGATTTACCGCCGTTTGATGAAGGTTGGGCAGAAACATTTTTAAACGGATTATTTTATACCTATCGCTCATCTTTTGACAAGATGGAAAAAGAAATTAAAGCTTTAGAAACAAAAGCCCATAAATCCAGTATTATTTTTAGGAAAAAAGTTTGTATTTCTTCTAATCCGACTTTACAAAAAGAAGTTGCTTCTTCGGTGGGTAAATTGGACTCTATTGTAGATATTACAAACAGTGAATACAATAACCTAAAAGCAGATTTACGTATGGTTGTTTTGGCCGATTATATTCGTGAAGAAATGTCAGCCGAAATTGCAAATTCTTTAGGCGTTGTGCCAATCTTTTTGAAACTGTCCCAAAAATTTCCCAAAATTCCGATGGCTATTTTAACCGGCACATTGATCGTGATTCCCAAAGATAAGAAACAAGATATTTTAAAACAAATGCAACGGGAAAAATTGCATATCAAT
>JAFTHM010000140.1 GCA_017457425.1 Alphaproteobacteria bacterium | reverse complement strand
TGGACAGAGCCATTAAAGAACGTATGACATCCAGCGAAATTGATGCCGTTATGCCGTACGATTTAATTAATGCCAAACCATTAAGCGGTGCTGTGCGTGAATTCTTTGCATCCAGCCAATTGTCTCAATTTATGGATCAAAACAACCCATTGTCCGAAATTACACACAAACGTCGTTTATCTGCTTTGGGCCCTGGTGGGTTGACAAGAGATCGTGCCGGTATGGAAGTACGTGACGTTCATCCGACTCACTATGGCCGTATCTGTCCGATTGAATCTCCGGAAGGTCAAAACATCGGTTTGATTAACTCATTGGCCAGTTATGCAAAAATCAATCAATACGGTTTCATTGAAAGTCCGTACCGCAAAGTGATTGATGGTAAAGTAACTGATGAAGTGCATTATTTGTCCGCTATGGAAGAAGCTCGCTATACAGTGGCTCAAGCCAACGCTAAAGTGGATGAAAACGGTAAATTGACGGAAGATTTGGTGACATGCCGTCGTGCCGGTGAAGTTGTTTTGGCAAAACCGGAAGAAATTGATATGATTGACGTGTCTCCGCAACAAGTTGTGTCTGTGGCCGCCAGTTTGATTCCGTTCTTAGAAAACGATGACGCTAACCGTGCGTTGATGGGATCTAACATGCAACGTCAAGCTGTGCCATTGTTGCGTAGTGAAGCTCCGTTCGTTGGAACAGGTATGGAAGCCGCTGTGGCCAAGGATTCCGGTGCCGCAATTGCTGCCAAACGTGCCGGTGTGGTTCAACAAGTTGACTCTGCTCGTATCGTTATCCGTGCGACAAGCGATTTGTCCACAACAACATCCGGTGTAGATATCTATAACCTGAAAAAATTCCAACGTTCCAACCAAAGCACCTGTATGACACAATTACCACTTGTACAAGTGGGTGATAAAGTTGAAAAAGGCGAAATCATTGCCGATGGTCCATGTACAAACTTGGGTGAACTCGCTTTGGGACGCAACGTATTAGTGGCCTTTATGCCATGGAATGGTTATAACTATGAAGACTCCATCTTAATTTCCGAACGAATTGCTAAAGATGATGTGTTCACATCCATTCACTTGGAAGAATTTGAAGTCGTTGCTCGTGATACCAAATTGGGTCAAGAAGAAATTACCCGTGATATCCCGAACGTTGGTGAAGAAGGGTTGAAACAATTGGATGAAACCGGTGTTATCTACTTAGGTGCCGAAGTCAAAGCTGGTGATATCTTAGTCGGTAAAGTTACACCGAAAGGTGAAACAATCATGACTCCGGAAGAAAAATTGTTGCGTACCATCTTTGGTGAAAAAGCCGCTGATGTCCGTGACAGTTCTTTGCGTGTGCCTCCAGGGGTTTCCGGTACAGTTGTTGACGTTCGTATCTTTACCCGCCGTGGGTTGGAAAAAGACGAACGCGCTCGTTCCATTGAACAAGCTGAAATTTCCAAATTGGCCAAAGATCGTGATGATGAACGTGCGATTTTACAAGGTAGCTTTGCTCGTCGTGTCCGTGATTTGGTTGAAGGTCAAAAAGCTAACAAGTTTGAAGGTATTAAAGCCGGTACAGTGTTGACAAAAGAAATTTTGGCTGATATCGCTGATTACAACTTGCGTAAATTGTCCGTTCAAGATGACAAAGTGATGAGCCAATTAGAAGAAATGGTTCAAACTTTGGAACAATCCGAAAAAGATTTACAAGCTAAATTTGAAAACCGTGTTGAAAAATTACAACGTGGTGACGAAATGATGGCTGGCGAACTCAAGAAAGTAAAAGTCTTTATCGCCACAAAACGTAAATTGCAACCGGGTGATAAAATGGCCGGTCGTCACGGAAATAAAGGTGTGGTCTCCCGCGTGTTGCCGGTAGAAGATATGCCGTACACAGAAGACGGAACTCCAATGGATATCGTGTTGAACCCGCTCGGCGTGCCTTCTCGTATGAACGTGGGACAAATTTTAGAAACACACTTGGGTTATGCTTGTAAGGCTCTCGGTCGTCAAATTGATGCCGTTTTGGATGAAGTTAAAGCAAAACAAGCCAAAGTGGAAGATGTCCGCAACACATTGAAAGATGTTTATGGCGAATCCGAATACAATAAAAAGATTGCCGATATGTCCGATACAGAAGTGTTGAAAATGGCCGAAAACTTGCGTGGTGGCGTGCCAATTGCAACACCGGTATTTGACGGGGCTCATCAAGATGATATTGATGCCGCACTCAAAAAGGCTGGTTTGAATGTGTCCGGTCAGGTTACATTATACGATGGTTTGACAGGGGATCCATTTGATCGTCAAGTGACAATCGGGTACATGTATATGTTGAAATTGCACCACTTGGTTGACGAAAAGATTCACGCTCGTTCCATTGGGCCGTACAGCTTAGTGACACAACAACCGCTTGGTGGTAAGGCTCAATTCGGTGGTCAACGTTTCGGTGAAATGGAAGTGTGGGCTTTGGAAGCTTACGGTGCTGCTTATACACTGCAAGAAATGCTCACAATTAAATCCGATGACGTGTCCGGTCGTATCAAAGCCTATGAAACCATTATCCGTGGCGATAACAACTTTGAATCCGGTATTCCGGAATCCTTCAACGTGTTGGTCAAGGAAATGCGCTCTTTAGGCTTAGATGTTGAGTTAAACCAATCTGAAAAATAAGATCAAGTCGGGGGAGGGCAACTCCCTTCCCCAGTTAAGATAAAAAAAGGAAAAAACACATGAATGAATTGATTAATGCTTTTAATCCGGTCGCCAATCCGCAAAGCTTTGACGACATCCGTATTTCCATTGCTTCTCCGGAACGTATCCGTGCTTGGTCTTTTGGTGAGGTCACTCGTCCGGAAACAATTAACTATCGTACATTCAAACCGGAGAAAGACGGTTTGTTCTGTGCCAAAATCTTTGGTCCGACAAAAGATTACGAATGTTTGTGCGGTAAATACAAACGTATGAAATACCGTGGGGTAACTTGTGAAAAATGTGGTGTTGAAGTTACTTTATCCAAAGTACGTCGTGAACGTATGGGCCATATTGAACTGGCTTGTCCTGTCACACATATTTGGTTTTTGAAATCTTTGCCAAGCCGTATTGGTACGCTTTTGGATATGATGCTGAAAAACTTAGAAGCCGTTTTGTATTTTGAAAAATACATTGTGATTGAACCGGGTTTGACAGCTTTGAAATTGCATGATTTGCTCAGCGAAGATCAATATCAACAAGCTTTGGAAGAATACGGTGAAGATGCTTTCCGTGTCGGTATCGGTGCCGAAGCTATCAAAGAAATGCTCAGCCAAATTGATTTGGCCGGTGAAGCCGCCAGCTTACGTGCCGAACTCATTGAAACAACAAGTGAGATGAAACGCAAAAAAATCGTTAAACGGTTAAAATTGGTTGAATCTTTCTTAGAATCCGGTTCACGTCCGGAATGGATGGTTTTGGATGTATTGCCGGTTATTCCGCCAGAATTACGTCCGTTGGTTCCATTAGATGGTGGTCGTTTTGCTACATCTGACTTGAACGATTTGTATCGCCGTGTAATTAACCGTAATAATCGTTTAAAACGTTTGTTGGAATTGCGTGCTCCGGAAATCATTCTCCGTAACGAAAAACGTATGTTGCAAGAATCCGTTGATGCTTTATTTGATAAGGGTCGTCGTGGTCGTGCCGTTGCCGGTATTAACAAACGTCCGCTGAAATCTTTGTCCGATATGCTCAAAGGTAAACAAGGTCGTTTCCGTCAAAACTTGCTCGGTAAACGTGTGGACTATTCCGGTCGTTCCGTGATTACGGTTGGTCCGGAATTGTTATTGCATCAATGTGGGTTGCCGAAACGTATGGCACTTGAATTATTTAAACCATTTATTTATTCCAAATTGGAACAATACGGTATGGCCGGTACAATTAAAGCCGCTAAGAAAATGGTGGAAAAAGAACGTCCGGAAGTATGGGATATCTTGTCTGAAGTTATTCGTGAACATCCGGTATTGCTCAACCGTGCGCCGACATTGCACCGTTTGGGTATTCAAGCCTTTGAACCGGTGTTGATTGAAGGTAAAGCCATTCAATTACACCCATTGGTCTGTACAGCCTTTAACGCCGACTTTGACGGTGACCAAATGGCCGTTCACGTACCGTTGTCAACTGAGGCTCAATTAGAAGCTCGTGTTTTGATGATGTCCACAAACAACATTTTGTCTCCGGCCTCCGGTAAACCGATTATTGTGCCGACACAAGACGTTATTTTGGGCTTGTACTATTTGTCTATGGCTCGTGATGGTGAACCGGGTGAAGGTATGGTGTTCTCTGGTCCGCAAGAAATTGAACACGCTTTGTATAACAAATTGGTTTCTTTGCATGCTAAAATTAAAGTTCGTTTGACAATTATGGAAGACAATGGCGAAAAACGTACACGTGTTGTGGAAACAACGCCGGGTCGTGTGAAATTGTCTGCTGTATTGCCGGATCACGCCAAAATTCCGTTCAGTTTAATGAACCGTTTAATCCGTAAAAAAGAAGTATCCGACATTATTGATGCCGTTTACCGTCATTGCGGACAAAAAGCTACTTGTATCTTTGCTGATAAGATTATGGGTTTAGGATATAGACAAGCTGCTTTGGCCGGTATTTCTTTCGGTAAAGATGACTTGATTGTGCCGGAAGCTAAGAAAACATTGCTGGCCGAAACGAAAAAGAAAACAAATGAATTTGAACGTCAATATCAAGACGGTTTGATTACTCATTTGGAAAAATACAACAAAGTTGTTGACGCTTGGGCCGGTTGTACGGATGCCATTGCCGATGCCATGATGAAAGAAATTTCTAAAACAGAAGTCGGTAAACCGGTAAACTCTGTGTACATGATGGCTCACTCCGGTGCTCGTGGTAGTGCCGCTCAGATGAGACAGTTGGCTGGTATGCGTGGTTTGATGGCTAAACCGTCTGGTGAAATTATCGAAACACCGATTACATCCAACTTTAAAGAAGGCTTAACCGTTATGGAATACTTTAACTCCACGCACGGTGCCCGTAAAGGTTTGGCGGATACGGCTTTGAAAACGGCTAACTCCGGTTATTTGACGCGTCGTTTGGTTGACGTTGCTCAAGATGCCATTATTACAATGGAAGATTGCGGAACGGATAACGGTATTACCATTTCTCCGATTATTGAAGGTGGTGATGTCATTGCCACAACTGGTGAACGTATTTTGGGTCGTACAACAGCCGAAGATATCAAACATCCGGAAACAGGTGAAATCATTGTTCCGAAAAACAAATTGATTGACGAAGTTGATGTTGAAACAATCGATGATTTGGGTATTGATTCCGTTCGTATTCGTTCAGTGTTAACTTGTGAAGCCGAAAATGGTATTTGTGCCGCTTGTTACGGTCGTGACTTATCTCGCGGAACGCCGGTAAACTTGGGTGAAGTGGTTGGTATTATCGCTGCTCAATCCATTGGTGAACCGGGTACTCAGCTCACCATGCGTACTTTCCACATCGGTGGTGCTGCTCAACGTGGGGCTGAACAATCCAGCATTGATGCCGCTTTTGATGCTAAAATCAAACTTGGCAACTGTAATGTGATTAAAAACTCTGCCGGTGATATGATTGTCTTGTCCAGAAACTGTGAAGTATCCTTGTTGGATGCCGGTAACCGTGAAAAGGCTCGTCACAAAGTACCATATGGTGCCAAACTCATGGTTGAACACGGTCAAAAAGTATCCAAAGGTACTCGCGTGGCTGAATGGGATCCATATACAATGCCAATCATTGCCGATAAAGCTGGTTCTATTAAGTTCGTTGACTTAGTAGAAGGTGAAACAGTTCGTGAAGTGATTGATGAAGCCACAGGGTTGTCTTCAAAAGTGGTTATGGACTGGCGTCAACAATCATCCAAACAAACACGCAAACCGCACTTGGCTTTGATGGATGAAAAAGGAAACGTATTCAAATTTACAAATGGGTCTGAGGCCAGATACTACTTGCCGGCCGATGCTGTGATTACGGTGAACAATGGTCAACAAGTATCCATCGGTGACGTAATGGCTAAATTGCCGCGTGAATCCACAAAAACACGCGATATTACGGGTGGTTTGCCTCGTGTGGCCGAATTGTTTGAAGCTCGTCGTCCGAAAGATGCTGCCGTTATTGCCGAAATTGACGGACGCATTGAATATGGCGCAGACTTTAAGACAAAACGCCGCATTATGATTGTGGGTGAAAATGATGAAGTGAGAGAATACCTCTTGCCGAAAGGTCAACAAATTGCCGTTCACGAAGGTGATATCGTTCAAAAAGGCGATATGTTGGTTGAAGGTAGCTTAGTCCCGCATGATATTTTGCGTGTCCTTGGTGTTGAGGCTTTGGCTCACTACTTGATTAAAGAAGTTCAAGCCGTTTACCGTTTACAAGGTGTGAAAATCAACGATAAACACATTGAAGTAATTGTGCGTCAAATGATGCAAAAACTTGAAGTTGTGGATGCCGGTGATACAACCTTGTTGGTTGGTGAACAAGTGGATAAAGAAACTTTGATTGCCGAAAACGCCAAAGCGGTGAAAGCCGGTGGCCGTGAAGCCAAAGTTGAAGCTGTCTTACTGGGTATTACAAAGGCCAGCTTACAAACAACGTCCTTTATCTCTGCTGCCTCCTTCCAAGAAACAACACGTGTGTTGACGGAAGCCGCTACAGAAGGTAAACGTGATCACTTGCGTGGCCTTAAAGAAAACGTCATCGTCGGTCGTTTGATTCCGGCCGGTACAGGGGCTCAAATGCAACGTTTACGTCAAATCGCATTTGAACGTGATAAAGAAATCATGGATGCCCGTAATAACGATAACGATTCCGCTATGTAATACGGACTTCGTGATATGATTTTCAGCCCTTAGGGAAACCTGAGGGCTGTTTTCGTGTAAAAAAGTGTTGCAATTATAAAAAGACTTTGTTAAAGTGAAATTAAGGCAAGTGATGTTTGCCCTGAGGTGTCGAAGCCTCTTTTAAAAGACGTTTTTTTATAAAACGAAAGCGTGTATTGGATTGAAAAAATCAATTTAATACACAAACTTCCAGTGGTTTGACTGGAAGGTGTTGGAATAAGCATTTGCCAATACAACACACTATTATCTTCTAAATAGCTTCGAACTTCCAGTCGCCCGTCATCACGGCGATTTTTTTATTGATTAAATAAAGGAGTGACAAGATGGATAAAATTTTAGCATTAACTTGTGGTGTTTTAATGCTTTCTTCAATCGCATTTGCCGATGATACAGTTTCAGAAACGTGTGCAAATGGAGCGGGAACAGTAATTACGGGTGCCGTCACAGGGCATAAATATTGTATGAGTAATAAAACAATGAATTGGTGGAATGCAAATGCGTGGTGTGATGCTTTGGGGCGTAGATTAGTTGATAAAATAGATTGTGCGTGTGATAATATAACGGTAGATTGTTCGAAAAATAAGTGTCCTGATTTAACGGATGTATATCCATATGTAGTGGCGGCTTGGACAGTAAGAACGTCAAATAGTACACACGCAGATAGAGTTGAGTTGCCGACAGGAGAGTTTGCTTATAATGTATACGCTCCTCGTAGCAAAAGTGGCTTGAGAGCACTGTGCTATTAATAATTATATTTGTTAAAAAGTCTATTGTACTTTTATTGTGGTAATAAAAGATGCTACGGTTGGTTTAATTGGCGGAATATTGGCAGCAATTTCGGGAATGCTTGGTCTGGCGACCTCGTCCTCAAAGGTGTTTCGGACTGTCCTGTCGGACATCAGCTTCGCAAACGAACCCTCTGCTCGGGTAGGGGATATTTTTTTTGTGTTAAAAAATCAAGATAGGTCAGGCGGGTGAAGGGAATGTAAATTGGCTCATA
>JAFTHM010000018.1 GCA_017457425.1 Alphaproteobacteria bacterium | reverse complement strand
TTAGGGTATTTATCTAATCCTCGGGAAGATAAATTGCTACAAAAAAAATCGTATAGACGAAAATTGGCCCGCGCCTTAGTGCGAGCCGTTGATAAATATTTTAAAGAACAAGTCAATTAATTTAATTCGGCTTATCCATCAAATACGCACGATATGTTGTATAGGGTTGTTCTACCTTCATCGTCCACACGGGTGTTCCATCCACACGAACGGCTTTAGCGGCACATTCCGTACTGCTGCCACACCCGAAAAAGACAAAATCGTCGCCTTTCTTTTGAGCAGACCCCATATACGGTGCCGTTTCATTTAAAGGAGTCGCAGACACACCCAAAACTTTTTTATTTTTCTCATCTAATTTAAAACGCAACATACGGGCTGTAGCCTGTTTAAAGAAAGAATCATGTTGTTCTTTTTCTCCCGCTTTTAATGAAGAAAACGCATTGTCAAAAACCACTAATTCACCATTTTTCATATAGGCATCATGCTGACGGGTTAATCTATACTCCGGTGATACCTTAAAGTTGTCTTTTTCACCGGATAAAATCCACATAATATCTCCCGATTGTCTGTTGAGCTTTACAACGGCATACGGAGAAGCTAAAGATAAAATCAAGTTGTTATCTTTCGGATCAACGGAAACCGTATTAATGTGTACATAATCCGCAATGGAATGAGATGATTGAGGACATTTTTCAATACACATATCAAAGGTAATCGGATAATCCGAACTGACCCAATCAAAAATAACTTGTCCGTCTTTTTGTTCTTGTACCACGGCAGAAACCAGAGTCTTTTGAGTCCCATCCGGTAATTGATGCGGTTCATTCCAATAGCTGATAACCAAATAGTGATTGTTTCCTAAAATCACAAAATCATGCTGATCCGCCGCCATTGCCGGATGTCGGTCCGTCGGTAAAATACGAACACGATCAATGACGTCAAATTTATCGTTCATCACCACATTATCTCCCAATATCCATGCGCCGGTTAAACTAGGTTCTGTTTGAATATGATAGGTGTAAAATGTTTTACCGGATACATTAAATTTTTGCGGATGAAACAATGTTGTTTTCGGATTATAAGTTCCTTGATAATACAGCAAATTTCCCACTGTATCCATAATAACCCCATAGGAAGGTCTGTTCAAACTTAATGTATGAAATGATGTCATAACATACTTACCTTTATTTTGTGGAATCGTTCCTTCAATCTCATACGTCGGTAATGTATCGGGTACCGTTTTCAAAAATAAATCTATGGTCCGATCGGTATAATGTATTTTCATCGGAATCAAATAATCACGACTAAGCCGTTTTAATTGAACTTGTTGACTGTTTGTTCCCATTTGAATTTTGGTCGGATGGAATGTGTTCAGGGTTAATGCCTGAACATACCCCCCTCCCGAAATAGTGGCAGGGTTGCCATTAATAATAAGCGCCGGAGTCTGACCAACCGGTTTGTTTACATAAAAATGTACAATATTTTGTGCATCTGCCAACCGAAATCCGATAAATCCGATAAGACAGCACACAACATACAATCCAAATTTTTTCATGTTTATCCTCTTTGGTTATAATTTGTTATTTTCCAAAAAAGTGGCTACTTTTTTGAGTGCCAATGCCCGATGAGAAATGGTATTTTTTTCATCATCACTCAGCTCGGCCACCGTTTTATCGTATCCATTCGGCACAAAGACAGGATCATATCCAAATCCATTATTCCCTTGCGGAGACGGCAAAATCGTTCCTTCAAAAATCCCTTCAAACACTTCGGCTCTTGTTTCATCAATCACCAAAGCCATCGTGCAATTAAAATAAGCCGTTTTATCGGGATTATCTTTCATACGTTCGGCCAACACATCAAATACTTTCGGAAAACCGCCATGTTGTTCTGCGTACCGCTTTGTATATACCCCTGGTTCACCATTTAATGCCCGAATACATAATCCGGTATCTTCCGCCAATACGGGTACCGAGGTATGTTTATATCCTTCATATGCTTTTAATAAAGCGTTATCTTTAAATGTTGTGCCGGTTTCTTCCACATCCGGCAAATTCAAATCACCAGCACTTAATACTTTATAACCCAGCGGTTCTAAAATAGCTCGTACTTCTGTTAGTTTATGTTCGTTGTGAGTGGCAAAAATAATTTTTTTCATGCTATATTCCTAACGCCTTTTTTTGTAAAGCGACCAATTCCTTAATGCCTTTTTCGGCTAACACCATTAACTGAGACAACTGTTCTTTATCAAATGTTCCATGTTCGGCCGTTCCTTGGATTTCAATTAACCCGCCATTTTCATCCATCACGAAATTAGCATCCGTACCGGCATTGGAATCTTCCACATAATCCAAATCCAAAACAGGCTCGCCTTGCACAATCCCGCAAGAAACAGCCGCCACGAATGCTTTAACCGGATTTTTAGCGATTTTTTCTTCTTTAAGCAATTTTTGACAGGCTAAATATAACGCCACAAAACCACCGGTAATGGAAGCGGTGCGTGTACCACCATCCGCTTGGATCACATCACAGTCAATTTTAATTTGAAATCCATCCAAAATGCGCAAATCCATACCGCCGCGCAACGCCCGACCAATAAGGCGTTGAATTTCATGTGTGCGACCGGCTTGTCCTTTTTTAGATTCTCTATCCATACGAATATCCGTAGAACGAGGCAACATACCATACTCTGCCGTTACCCATCCTTCGCCCGTATCTTTAATCCATTTTGGAACTTTATCTTCAATGGTGGCCGTACAAATAACGTGCGTATCTCCGCATTTAATGGAACAAGACCCTTCGGCATGCTTATTCACATTAATTTCAAGTTCAATTTTTCTGAGTTCATCAGGCATTCTGTCAGACGGTCTAATCATAATTTATATCCTTTCATTGTTATGAGGCATTTATAGCCCGTTTTGAAAAATAAATCAAGGCTCTTGATTTTTAACGTGAATACATTTATATTTATGTCATCTGATTTTGACAATATAAAGGATATATAATGGATACAAAAAATTCGTTAAAAGAACACTTATCTCAAGTAGCAGAAAAACCAAAAGTCCCCAATCCAAATAAAACGGATGAAAAACAAACAAAAGCGGGAGCAACAAAAGATAAAAAATCGGCCGGTAAGGAAGAATTAATCAAAGCCGTTGAAGAATGCGCCGAATGGAAAGAACGAGCGATGCGTATGCAAGCCGAAATGGAAAACTTACGCAAACGAACGGCTATTGATATGGAAAACCATTTAAAATTTGCCTGTTCCAAATTTGCCAAGGATTTATTACCTGTAGCAGATTGCTTATCAAATGCGTTAGAATGCGCTCAAAAAGAAGCCGATAACGCACCGGATAATGCTTTTCTAAAAAATATGATTACCGGCTTACAAATGGTTCAAAAACAATTAAGTGATGCATTAAAAAAACAAGGTGTTGAAAAGATAGAGTCTTTAGGCAAAGTATTTGACCCGAATTTACACCAAGTTATCAGCCAAATTGATGTTCCGGATACCGAAGCCGGCACAATTGTCCAAGAAATGCAAACCGGCTATACCATTGGCGGAGACCGTGTTTTACGGGAAGCGATGGTCGTGGTGGCCAAATAGCTTGTTAACCATTTGTTGACAAAAAAGTGTAAGAAAAAATAATTTTGAGGGTTGACAGTTTTTCAAATATCTGTTAGAATAGTATTATAAGAAATATTGACAAACTCAAGAAAGGAGTAAGGCCATGACAAGTTCTATAGATTTTAAAGAGGCAACAGCGTTTGCATGCGGTACGCCGGAACGCAATGCCGAAAAACCAAAAGAAACAACATTAGCGGCCGCTATTGCCGAGATAGGCAAAGCCCCGACAAAACGTGATACACCGATAATTACAAAAGCTGGTCAAGCTTCTCGTTAAGGAATACAAGGCCCGTTTTTCGGGTCTTTTTTGTATTTTTTTTAGCTCATTCCTTGCAAACGTATTTTACTTTCTTACGTTTCAAAATATAAAAAGTGTATCCGGAGTGCATATTTTTGTTGCATTTTGGCAAAAATATGTGTATACATTTCCTATGTGCCGTTTTAGCTCAGTTGGTAGAGCAACGCATTCGTAATGCGTGGGTCGGGGGTTCGACTCCTCTAAACGGCACCATTTTTGTATCTATTTTATAAAATATACACCGCCGTAAGAGTCGTACAATTCCGACTAACATTCAAATGATTTTCAAAAATTCAAATCATTTTCATCAAGTCTCATTGGTTGTTTGATAAAAACCGTCCTCAGGACGCTTGTTTATCTGCACACCCTCTAAACGGCACCATTTTTGTATCTGATATTAGAAAGGCATTACCAACACAAAGCATTAAGTTTATGACCATGGACATATTCGTAGTAAACCAAACCATCTCGAAAACGTACAAAATACGCATGGCTGCTATCCTTATGAGTTTGCGTCCAAATATGCCAACCTGAACCTTCTGATATCAATTCCGGACACTTGTCTATACAATCCATAGACCAACCGCATCCACAATCATCTAACAAAAATAATCTTTTTCCTTGTGCATCGCACCACGCATAAGCATTCCACCAATCCATGGAATTGTTACTTCTGCAATATTTATGGCCCGAAACTTTACCAATAACAACGGTTCCTGCGCCATTTGCACAGGTTTCAGTGGTTGCCTCTTGTGCCAAAGCGATAGATGATACCATCAAAAGACCACATACAATTAAAATTTTATTCATTTTTCCAACTCCTTATTTTGCATTAAACAAAACCCACTTAAAAAGTGGGCGGATGTTAGAAAACCGTGTTTGCGGAAAACGGCTCGGCTTATTCAGCCATTTAGCCTTATTCGCCGACATCCGACCAATGCGAATGTCAACATTATATTTTGGTTGTGTTGTTCAACCACCGCAAACGTGGGTTTTCTAAGCCCAACTCTTGGCATGCCAAAAGCATATTCAATATAAAATAAATAAACAAATTATGCAAGAAAAAAGAACAAGTTTTACACATACAAAAAACCGCCCAAGCGGACGGTTTTTAAGTGGCGGGAGAGTCTGTGCAGAACGAGAGCTAATAATTGTTGATAATAAAAGCATTTTTTTAAAATATCCCTGTTTTTAATAGTTGAATAAGAGGTGCTTGAGCTGTTAAAAATGACCTCAGTTTAGCCTCTCAGTCACCTTTTCAATACTGTACTTGATGCCTTTGACATCTTGGATATCATCCGCCGAGATATTTTTCCAGTCTGATGCTTTATTGGAGCTTAAGAACTTGTCAAAAGGTTTCCGTAAATTGTAATGAAGTGTCTTACCGCTGATCGTGCAATCTGTCAAAAGAAGGTTCAAAAGTTCCCTCTGTTGTGTTGGGGTTGCTTTATTCATTAATTCAGGTATATGTGCAGAAATCATAATGATATTTTTGACAACTTCTTTAATGTCGCCACCAATGACCTGAACTTTTTCATTCTGTTGTTCCAGCTGTTCCTTTTCCTGTTCCATTTCTGCTTTGTTCTGTTCATAATCTGCTTTTTCAATTTCGCCATCAAGATACATTTGAAACAATCTTTTTTGACGAACCTTGTTTTTTTCTAATTTTTCCGTAATCATCCGTTTCGCTGCCACACTGATGTTTGATTCTGTTTCTAATTTTTGTTGTACTGCAGATTGGATACTTTCAAGAATGCTTTTTGGAAAATGGATCTTACTAAACACTTCGTCATTCAGTTGTTGCAAGAGTGCCTTCTCACTCACAGGTTTTTGTGAGCATGGACCTTTGTTGTGGGTACATTTTAGATAGGTAAAAACCTTTCCGTTTTTTGTATGCGCTTCTGGTGTCATAGCACAGCCACAATGAGCACATTTTGTTAATCCTCTGAATGCAAACTGCATTTTTCCGTAATCAACATTTTGCATGTGAGCATTATTTTTACCCCCTCGAACTTCTTGGACTCGATCAAAAAGCTCTTTGTCAATTAAAGGTTCATAGATGTGTTTTTGTAATACCCCTTCATTATACATATAACCATAATAAAATGGATTCCTGAAAATTTCAAAAACAGTATTGCGACAGATACGTTGACTGTGCATCCCTCGTTGTTCTTTTTTCTTGGAAGTTAGACCTAATCTGCTACCTAGCTCCATAACACTTGCAAGACTATGTAAACCAGTCGCATATTCTTCAAACATCTTTTTAATAATT
>JAFTHM010000139.1 GCA_017457425.1 Alphaproteobacteria bacterium | reverse complement strand
TATAGGAGATAGTCGGACTGGATATCTCTTGAGCCATTGTCGGAGAAATACTTAATAATCCACATAAAAGAGCTGTTAACAAGAAAGTTTTATAGGTCATGCTTGCTCCTGATTAAAATGATAGTCGGCTACATCTACTTTGTGTTTTTTCATCAGTCGTGTCCACTCATCTTCTTTATTCATAATTAAGGCATAGGGATAAAATCGTACATATAAGGCTTTTAAGGAAGATACGCTGGCGCCAAAGGTAATATCCGTTTCAAATAATATTTTGGTTAACTGAGCCATTTTTGTCCGAACATATTTTTTTTCGGCCGTTTTATATAATCCAATATTCAATATGAATGCCGTGATAATTAATGTTATCATTTCCGCTGGCGTTAAAGAAAAGCCTGTATTGTATGCCTGAAATACCGTTAAGGCGATGATGAGCAACATGGTTCCCATATATTTACGCATCACATTTATAAATACAAATGGTTTTATGAATGTGGGATGAGCCATTAAAAACAAAATGGTTTTATGTTTCTTTTGGGTTTGTGTTAAATAAACGGATAATGCCTGTAAAAAACGATTTGATAGATTGCCTGCTATAAAACGCAGCGATACATAGGAATAATATTTTAATTCTTTAACCGGCAAGTGTTTATTTTTATGGCGAACCAAATACCAGTAGGTCAGCAGAGTATAAACAAGCAAAACGCCTAAGCACAAAAAGAATAATAAATGATTGAAATGTCTGGATAACCATTCTGTAAAGGAAATCGTGTATATGTTTTTATCCAACACCATATCTACTTTGACATCGGCATAAGCCGGTAAAGGGCGGGTTAAACGATACATAATACCTTTATCGTCGGTTTGTGAAGTAAAGCTGTTATCTATTTGCGCATTATTTGATCCAAATAATAATGTATGCGATTTAACAGAGGATTTTTTGGGTAACAAAACAATGGCGGAAAAACGCTCGGTTGGTAATGACCAATCCGGTCCGGTTAAGCTGATTCTTAAATGGTGGGTATTTTCTTGTGGTTGAATGGCCCCTTTAATCAGATACGATAACGTATACGAATAAATACCGCTGGATAAAATGGTGGTATCTTTAACGGTCCATTGTTGTCCTTCTTCCCAAACACGCATTGTGTCAATCGTTTTATTGTCTCGTTTGGCCTTTAATAATGTCATGTGAACATTGGCCGGCAAATCAAATGTTCGGATAAAATTGGCTTGTCCCTTTGTATTTACAAATTGGATTGTTTGTTGCATCATCACATCAGTATCATTTAAAACCTGAATAATGTTGTAAAAATCCGTTGTATGAGCGACAAAGGCGGCTTCGGTTTTTTGCCCGAACGGTGTTTTAATGACATAATTTCCGGTGGGTAATAACGGAATGGGATTAAATACCGGCTCACTGGGACGTTGCTTAGGTAAATCAATATGAACGAAAGCCCCCCCTTGATAGGGTTTATCTTGATTTTTTTGATACTGGTCAATATTTAATAAATCTTCCGGTACAACCTCTTGAGCCACTGCCAAGGTGGTCATTATCAACAAAGTACATACCATTAAAATTTTTTTAAACATAACGCTTCTTCCCTTATTTTCCTTATATCATATCTATCCGTTAAAATCAAAGGCTTTTTTCATTACTGATACAGACATGTGCTAAAGGACAGTCAGTGCATTTGGGTTTTTTCGCCGTACAAATATATCGGCCATGTAATACCAAGGCCAAAGCCACATCAGGTTTATACCATGCGGGTACTAATTTGTGCAGTTTTTGTTCAATTTCCTGAGGTGTTTTTCCCGTACATATTTTTAATCGGTGGCACAGACGAAAGACATGCGTATCCACGCCGATATTTGGGGCATGTTCTACGATATTTAAAAAGACATTTGCCGTTTTACGACCCACTCCAGGTAATGTCAGTAAGGTATCAAAATCATGAGGCATTTGTCCGTTATATTGTTGAACGAGTATATTAGCCAATTCAAAAATGTGTTTTGTTTTATTGTTAAAATAATTGATTGATTTTGTATAAACTTTAATGCCTTCAATGCCCAGTTTTATAAATTGTTGAGGGGTATCGGCTACGGGAAATAACTTTTCTGTCACTTTATTCACATTTTTATCTGTACTTTGAGCCGACAAAATAATGGCCACCATTAATGAAAAATCGTTTGTGTAATTGAGTTCACATCTGGGATTGGGATAGGTTTCATTTAAAGCATTCCAAAAATTTTCCCGTTCGGATTTATTCATTAAAGTTATTTTACTCATTTATTCCTCGTTAAAATAAAGTGAACCGTTTGACGTAATAAATCGGCCTCAGAACCAAAACAGGTCAGGGCGTTTTCTGCCTTTTGAGCCAAATTTTTAACATTTTCTTTGGCTGTATCAATCCCTAACATAGATACAAATGTTGATTTTTGAGCTTTTTTGTCTTTGCCGAGAGTTTTGCCGACAATGGTGCTGTCGCCTTCAACATCTAAAATGTCATCAGTAATTTGGAACATTAACCCGATGGCGCCGGCATATGTTTCTAAAGCTTTAAAAACTGAACCGGAGGCTTGAGCCATAACAGCCGGTGCCGTACAGGCATATCTCAGTAATGCACCGGTTTTTAATGCTTGCATCCGTTCAATTTCATCCAAAGCCAAAGGTGTTTTTTCACCGATTAAATCTATCATTTGTCCACCAATCATACCACCGGTTCCGCCGGCTTTAGCCAACTGTGATATTAATTTACAACGGATGACAGCATCCGGATGTGTTTGGGACATTGATAATACCTCAAACGCTTTTGTGAGCAGAGCATCTCCGGCTAAAATGGCGGTGGCTTCATCAAATTGAATGTGATTGGTTGGTTTGCCACGACGCAATGTATCATTATCCATAGCCGGTAAATCATCATGTATCAATGAATAAGTATGTACCATTTCTAAGGCACAGGCAACTTGCAAGGCATTGTTTTTGTGAATGCCCAACATATCTGAAACGGTTAAAATTAAAAATGGTCTGAGGGCTTTCCCACCTCCTAAAATGGAATACCGCATTGCTTCAACGACTCGGCACTCTTTACCACTCGGTAAAGGTAATAACGTATTTAAATGCGTATCAACAAGAGTCCTTGTCTCGTCCAGTTTAGCTTTCAAGTTTGTCATCAAAAGATTCCATTTTGACCGGTGTGTTGTTTTTATCTAAAACCAAAATATCAATTTTGGCTTTGGCTTGAGCCAATTTTTCTTCACAAATTTGTTTAAGCTTTACCCCTTTTTCATAGGCAGATACGGCATCATCTAATTTGATTTTTCCGGTTTCTAACGAACGGACAACCAGCTCTAATTCTTCCATCGCTTGTTCAAAGGATAATGTTGTTAAATCTTGTTCTGTCATGCTGGCTCCTTAATGTTTGGTATGATGACAACAACACTCAGCATGGTCATGTTCGCATGAAGAATGGTCATGACAAGAACACTCACCTTCGTGATGATGACATCCGCATTCGTGTTTTGCCGGTGTTTTTTCGTGAGCTTTTTTATGGCCTTTGGTGGCTTTTTCTTTAACCTCTAATTCCCGGGTGGCAATTTTGGCAATAATATCCCATACCATTTCACGGGTATCAAAAACGGATTGTAATTTTACTAAATCTGTTTCAGTTTGTTCTAACTCTTCTAAATCTTTAGTGATTTCATCTTGCAAATCAAACGCTTTTGCGGACAATATTTTCATTTCTTCCCATAAAATTTTCTTGTCCTGAGCATTTTGTTGTATTTTAGATAACTGTTCCAGCTTTTTTGTAATTTTTTCTAATGGACTTGTCATTTTTTTCTCCTTTAAACTTAAGTTCTATTTATAATAGAAACCGGATAAAATAACAAGTCTTTTTTTTATTTTTTTATCTTTTTTGCCATATCTTTAATGGCTTTTAATTCAAACCACAAATCGGATTTTTCTTTTGAATTAACTTCCCATAGGTATTCAAAGCGTTTTTGATAATCAGATACGGTTTTATCATCATTCCAAATTTTAAGACAATTTTCGGAATTTTTTAAGGTGGCTGAGGAGGTCCAGTTGTACGAGCCGGTCATAACGGCTTTGCCATCTACAACCACAAATTTGTTATGCTCAATTCGGTGTTTGGTATGGACTTTGATATTAAGGCCCGCATTGTATAATTCCGAAGCTTTGGCCGATTTATTTGACGCTTGGGTTTTGTCGGTTAAAATGCGTATTTTGATGCCTCGTTTATGGGCATCCTTTATGGCGTTTGTTATGTTCTTATTAGTAATAGAATATACAGCGATATCAATTTGTTGTTCGGCATTATTCAACAATTGGATGATGTTATTTTCACAGGCGTTTGAGGGGGTGAAATAAACGGCGGTTTCGGCCCTTAAGGTGAATGTAAAAAAACAAGATAGTACCAGTAATAAAAATTTCATTTTTTGCCTATAAAAAAATGTTGCAAAGACGATTTTTGATGTATATACTTACACTATATCAAAAAGGAAAGAAAATGAAAACATATTTTTTAATTGGGGTTTGTTTTTTAGGTTTGGCAGTACAAGCTCAAGCGGGGCTTGATCCATTTTCGGTGTATTCAGCAAAAGCGCCTGAGG
>JAFTHM010000138.1 GCA_017457425.1 Alphaproteobacteria bacterium | reverse complement strand
TATTATATGCAGGACAATAACAATAAGTGGCTTTTTCACCCCATTTATACGGCTGTCCATCTTTATTCATGATTAAAACCGCCTCATCCGACAACTTTTCAACTTCAAAATAATCATTTTTAAACATATAGTTATCCCCTTATATTTTTGATAATAAGGGGATTATATCATACTTTAAATAATTTGTCAACAATTTTATTCTTCTGTCGGAACAACCATTGTTAGTTTTTGCAAAATCATATCTAATTTTTCCAACCCATCATAGGCAATCACAACTTCGCCGCCTTTTCCGTTCCATTTAATAGATACTTCCGTTTGCAATAAATTCGTTAATTCTGTTTCCAAAGCCATTAAATCACCGTCTTTTTTATAAACGGTTTCGGTCTTTTTAAACTGAGGCAAATTCGTTTTACGAGTTGTTTTTCCGCCTTCAGACACAGCTAATTTTTCCGTTTGACGCACACTGAGGCCTTTGTTTACCACTTGTTGAGCCAATGTATCCGGATTTTTGGCATTTAATAACGCTCTGGCATGCCCAATACTGAGTTTTTTATCCGATACCATTGTTTTAATCGTATCCGGCAATTCCAATAAACGCATCATATTTGCCACATGAGAACGGCTTTTTCCCACCACTTTAGCCAGTTCATCTTGTGTATATTTAAATTCATCCATTAATCGTTTATAGGCTTCAGCTTCTTCCAAAGGATTCAAATCCTCACGTTGTAAATTTTCAATTAAGGCAACTTCTAATGTGGCTTTATCATCAAAATCTTTAATAATTACAGGAACTTCCGTAAGACCAGCGATTTTAGAAGCCCGAAAACGACGTTCACCGGCAATAATCTCATAAGCCGTTTCCCCTGTAGAACTTGGACGCACCAATAAAGGTTGCAACACTCCTTTTTCACGAATAGAACCAACTAAATCTACCAACGCTTCTTCTCTAAATACACGACGCGGTTGAAACGGACTGGGCGCCAATTCATCAATTGGCAATATCACAATCCCACCTGCCCCAGCATTATAAGAAGAATCATTTAAGGGTAAATCCTCTCCCATCAATGCACTTAAACCTTTACCTAATCCTAAATTTCTATCCATTTTTCAACTCCTTACATCGCTTGTTTTAAGTCAGAATTAGTCATCATAGCCATCTCTCTTTTCATAACTTCACTGGCTAAATTAATATAACTTTGCGCCCCTACACTACGAAAATCGTACAACATCACGGGTTTTCCATGAGATGGGGCCTCAGGAATACGCACATTCCGTGGTATAACCGTATTATACACTTTATCACCAAAATAAGCTCGCACATCACCCACCACAGATTTTGATAAGTTAGAACGGCCATCATACATTGTCATAACGATACCATGCAAAGACAACTTTGGATTAAAGTTTCTTTTAATCTTTTCAATGGTTTTCATTAAATCAGCCACCCCTTCCAAAGCCAAATATTCACATTGAACTGGGATAATCACGCAGTCGGCCGCCACCAAAGCATTCATTGTCAACAAACCAACAGCTGGCGGACAATCAATAAAGATATAATCATAATCTAAATCGGCACTTAATGCTTTTTTCAAAAAGAATTGAGGTTGTCCGATACCCGCCAATTCAATATCCATCCCTAATAATTCTTGACTAGCAGGTAATACATCTAAATATGGAATTAACGTATGTTTAACACTATCCATCACCGTATCACGCCCAGTCATTACGGTGTACGAGTTTTTATCACCTTGAATACGATGTAAACCAACACTAACCGTTGCATTTC
>JAFTHM010000137.1 GCA_017457425.1 Alphaproteobacteria bacterium | reverse complement strand
TACATAATATACCCGAAGGTATTGCTGTTTCAGTGCCTATTTTTTATGCTACGGGCAGTCGTTTAAAAGCTTTTTGGTATTCATTTTTATCCGGTTTATCGGAACCTATTGGGGCTTTAATTGGATACCTTACTTTAAAACCGTTTTTATCTGAGGTTGTTTTGGGGATGGTTCTTTCAGGGACTGCCGGTATTATGGTATATATTGCCCTTGATGAATTATTACCCACAGCCAAACACTATAATCAAACGCATTTTGTGATATTCAGCACATTTATCGGTATGTTTATGGTGGCTTTTGGATTGATGCTATTACCATAAAAAAAGCCGGTCTTGAGACCGACTTTTTAAACCCATTAGAATCTGTATCTTAAATTTGCAAACCCTGTATGATTCGTGTAATCTTTTCGGAACATACCCAAATAACTGAGCGCAATATCTACACGATTTGCAATTCTGAGTCCGACTTCAGCCCCTAATTCTACCCCCAGTTCATCTAAACGTTCGGCAGTAATCGTATATGGATTAGAACCGGCCAATGAGCTTGTGGCGCTCAGTTCATCAGATACGAAATCATAAGTAACGGCAGCGTGTAAATCCGGATAGAAAATCACCGGTCCCATTTTGTAATCAGCTGTATAATGTAAGCCGGCGATACCCGTCATTGTTTGAGCCTCGGCATCCGAAACCATTTGGTCGGCAGAATCTGTATATCCTTTTTGTTTGATATTCATATATCTAAATCCGATTTGAGGAATAAAAGAACCTGTTCTCCAATGACGGGATAAACGAATGGCGCCCATATCATAACCTAGCATGGCTTGAGCGGCTAAAACATCCACATCATAATCGGCATTTGCAATTAATCCAATAACATCTTTACTTTCATTGTACATAGAACGCGTATAGCTGGCAATCACATTAAAGAACATTGGGTCGCTTTGTAAATCGGCATACACAATGGCCGTATGAGAATCTACGTCAATTTCACGTCCTTTGGAGGTAATATCTGACATAGTATAAGCATACCCTAAACCGACACGACACCCGTGGCATGGATCAACATCAAACCCGATAGCTCCACCTTTGCTTTCTGTTTCAAAGGCTCTAGCCCCTTCAAATTCAGCACTGGAAACCAATCCTTGGGCCCATAAGCTGTTAGATGGCATACTTGTACGTATTCTGCGTGAACGATAAGAATCCCGATCAAAACGATCGCCGATAACATTGTAAATTTGGCGCGTGGTATCGGTCGCTAAAGCAGAAACATAAGCTGCCATTGATGGCGCCAAAATTTCCAATCCGTCAGCGAAATCTTTTTCCCGCCCCAGTGTTTGAGATAATTCATTTAAGTGTTGGACAAACTTATTGTCGCTGGCAGCACCATCTAATAACGAACCGGCCATACCGGACAATTCTTCACTGCCTGTTTGTTCACCAGCCATATCAGAGGCGGTTTTATTCAACGTAATATCGTATGTGCCATCGCCTTTGTCTACATAGGTATATCGGCTGTTTTGTTGTAATGCAATTGAACCATTTTGAGTATTCGCATCAAACAATTCATAATTTAAAGTTTTACCTTTTGTAACGGCATCTCCATCAACAGTTAAAACCATTTTTGCTCCGTTTTCTATATTGAGCGTATCAGCAATAATATGTCCGTAGTTTTGTTTATCTGCCGTCGGATTTCCAGCAATTCGGATGCTGACTGTTGAATTTTTATCAATGGAAATAGTTCCACTGGATTCAATATAGGCGGTATCTAAATCAACATCTGAATTAACGACATTTACATCATCTACCTTCAACCAGCCATCATTATTGGCATTTTTTTTCATATTCATGGCGGAATTGGTTAAGGTTAAGTTTCCGGCAATTTCATTATTCCAAGTGGCATTAAATGATGAATTGTTAATGTACACATTATTTGTGGCACTATTATATGCATTATTATATGCATCTTTGTTTGTTAATTGAAAGTTTTCCATTGCCAATGTACCATTAACGATGATATCCCCGCCACCATAACCATAAGATAAAGTTAAGTCAACTCCTTTATGAACGGTTGTTTCTTTGGCATATAAGCCACTCAAGTAAGCTTTTCCGCTTTGGTAATCAATTTTTTCTCCGGCAGCTAATCCACCGCCGTTGATGGATGCATTTATGACCATATTATTACCGGCACCAGCAACTAATCCTTGATAATCTCCTTGAATGATCATATCATTACCGGCATTAGCAGAAATAGAGGTCGCATTGGTTTTAAGTGTCATATTATTGCCGGCTTCTAACCCTACACCGGTTAAGGCCGCATTTGTATTTGAAATGACAAAATCATTTTGTGCGACAATCGTGTCTAAATCTCCGTTCCATTTAGCCAAGGTTATATCTGGTTTCAAAATATATTCAGCATTTTCAGTTGTTTTATCCGGAGCTTTAACCGTGGTTTCAGTTAAGGTAATTGTCCCTCCACTATGAATAACATTTTCAACTTCCCTTGTGTCGCCTACTTTTGTAGCTGTCATATTAATAGTGGAATTTGTTAGATTGATATCAGATTCAGCTTGTATGCGACTACTTAAGGCAACTTCTACTTTTATTCCTTCTGTTTTATCTGTTTTTGTGGTACTTTCCTTTGAGGAGTTTTCTTTTCCTTCTTTATCTTTTATGATTGTTTCTGTCGTTGTCGTTGTCTTACATTCTGAACCATCTAGGTCCATTTCTTTTTCTGTAGCACTAAGGTTAATCACGGCATTTTCGGCAGTTAAAACGGAATTGTTTGAAACGGTTGTGTCTCCAACCTTAATTTCTGTTTTAGTTGTGGTAGTTCCAGTATCATCTTTTTTGATAACTGTTTTTATATATTTGTCTCCCTCTTTAGTAATAGTGGTTGTTTCAATGGCGGTTTTCGTTTTTGTTACAACCGATGTTCCGTCCTCATTTGTTTGTGTTTCTTCTATAACTTTTGTGGCATCGCTTAGGTCTAATACAGGTTTGCCTTCAATTTCAAAAGTATTGGCATTCAGTGAAAGAGAACTATCTATGATTTTAACTTCACCAGGAATTGTTTGACCGTTACTTGCTTGTGTCGTATCTCCTGTTATTGTAATATTGGAAGCAGCTCCGACAACCATATTGGCACCAGAGTTTAATTCTAATCTGGATTTAGAGGTAATATTGGCGTTTTCCATAGAAAAAGAAGCATCGTTTTTTAAAACGATACCTTGCGTTCTGTTGCTGGTTGTTTGAGACAAATTAGCCGTATTCATTGAAACGGTTCCACCATTTTGAACCAAGTCATTTTCAATCGTAAAATTTAATAGTCCACTTTCGGGGTCGCAGTTACCACTATCATCTAATGCACAAAAACGTACTTGGGCCCCAGGACCAATGTCTAATCCTTCAAAGGTACGATTGGCACTGTAATCTTCTTTCCCATTTTCAATGGTTGTGCTAGCCATCACCTGAGTGGTGTGTAATAAAGATAAAACACAAACAGACAACAGATATTTTTTCATGAAAAGCTCCTATACATATGCATACAGTAAAAAGTATTAACGCACTTCCAAGGCAAAATCAAGCGTTATTTTTAAAAAAAATATCAAAAAAGCCACTTTATTGTAATTTTTTGATAATTGGTAATAAATTGTTAACTAATTGTAAATTAATTTGCTTGACCGCCTCTTCAAATTGCAGTTTGTTTTGATTATAATAAAATCCTAATAAACGACTGGTACTGGCTGTGTATTCTTTTTGAAAATAGACTTTATTGTTTTTGTCGGACAGAGTAAATTCAATACAGACATCGTTATAGATTTTTTCGGCTGGGGCCCCTAAATACCATAAAGTGATACCGGCTAAAGAAGCGCCATAAAATGACCAATAACTTTTAACTCGAAATTTTTTTAATTTACCCGATAGAATATAATCGGATTTTTGAGATGGATTATTATATATAACAGTTGAAAATAAAGAATGAGCGGCTAATTCGTCGGTAACCGCTTCGGCCAGTTTTTCGGCAGGATTTCCCGCAAATCCAACAAATGATTTATCGGGATGGTTGACGACACGGGTCTTGCTATATGGTACAAATGGAAGCAGAGCCAGTGGGGCTGACCATTCCATAAAGTGTGAAGTGGGGCGCTCATCTGTCAACGGTTGTACCATTAAAACGGCCTGTTTTATTGGCGGATACTTTTGTTTCGCTTCTGGTTCATATTCCCATACATGGCTGGCACAAGCATTTAAGTAAAACAACATCGTTAAAATAAATATTTTTTTCATCAGTTCTGTCCTTTTTTTTGTTTGAACATAATATGATATGTTAAAAATGTCAACAATGAAAGTGTGAAATGTAAGGATGTTTATTTGCCACTATTCTTATTTTATTGTTGGCAAATGAGATGAAGTATTTTAAATAGCCCAATATAGTGAATTAAATAGGTAATAAAAATAAAACTAGAGTTATTACAATGGGTTATCAAAAAAATAGTGGCGACATATTTCCGCCATTCCGACCAAAAGGGGCCCAAACGGTCTTTGTGATTTTATGGGGCGGGATTTTGCTTCGGCAGAGCCTTCGCTGACCTTAAAAAATTTTGCGATGCAAAACCGGCGTTCTCCGTCCGCCTTTTTTTGCGGTTGAACCCACTTTTTCGTCGTTTCAATCTTCCACGCATTCCGACCAAAAGGGGTCCAAATGGGCCCCTTTTGGTCGGAATGGCGGGATTTGAACCCACGACCACTCGCCCCCCAGACGAGTGCGCTACCAGACTGCGCTACATTCCGATAAAACGCACTATACACAATTTTAATGTGTTTTTCAAGATAAAAAATTATGTTTTTACAAAAAAATATTGACAAACTTATTTAAAAATGATAATATCCTGATAAAAATAAGGAGAAAACAATGTCTGATGCTCAAAAAATAACTGAATTATGTGATGAATTAGCTATTATTGAAGAAAAAAGAAAAACCAAAACGCAAGCTCAAATGAATTGTAATAAAAATAAAAAAAAGGCCTTTACATTAAAAAAATGCTCAAAATATCCGGTTAAATCGGGTATATTAATGGGGCTATATGTGATTGGCGTTTTGGGTATTGTCGGAACGGCCACATATTATGCTTGTCAAAAGATTGAAGAAAAATATACGCTGTCTGAACAAAATCATCTGCGTGGGGTGTTGAGACAAATTAATGGAGATACAAAACGTGAAATTTGTCAAAAATATGATGGTGAATTGTTATTGTTGATACATGATTATCAATCCGGTAAAAAATTAAATGGGTTTAAGATGGCGCCGCACAGTGCTGTTTTTTCGGCTCATTCTGATTTGTTGTATAAATATAAGGCCTATAATCCTGATATACATGATGAAACTCGTACTTTGGAAGATTGGATATTGCTGGATCATATGAATTATCGTTATTATCAATTTAGAGCAATGAATATATCTAATGTAAGAGGGGAAACTGAAAATCCGTATTTGGATATGTTGCGTTCAGAATTGATTGAACCGGCAAAACGTATTAACGTACGTCATGATAATTTATTTGAAGGTTTGAAATTAGATAATGTTATGAAACGATAAAGGATGATAATATGAAAATTGGTATGTATAAAATTGATGCTATTGACTATATGATTGCCCGTCGTCGTCCCAAAATTAAACGTCCAGTATGGAAAAATCCTCTTTTAAAAACGAGCGTTTCATTGGCTGCTATAACGGCTGTAATTGGTAGTGGTGTTTTGGTTTGTAGTATGGTTCTTCAAAATAGACAAGGTGCTTTGGTGAAGTCTTGCGAAACTACAGAAAAATTATCACAACAGGATACGAGTGCAATAACTCGTCCGATTGATGACGAATTATTTGTTCTGATTGAAGATTATCAAAATCTTAACCGATTATCACCCAGACGGGCTGTTGATACAGCTTTGTACGATATGTGGCAACGTTTTGAACGTGAGTATAAAGAGAATCCTTCGGAAGAAAATGGTATAATTTTGGGGCATATTTCAAAACGTGGAAAACAAGCTAATCGTATGTTGTTGTCAAATACGGTGGGAGATAAAAATCCGTTTTTGGAACAATTGTATAATGAGCTTTATGAAGAAAAAGTTTCTACTTCAGAAGTTTGTATTCCGCAACAGACACATAGCAGATAAAATTGTTTAACTTAAAAAAAGTACTTGCTTTTTATCAAAAAAAAGAGTATGATAACGCCCAATATGCATGTGCATATACAAAGGTTTATTCACCCCTGGAGGATACTCCTTTGATTTTATTAATTTTTTTTAATTGAAAGAGATTTATTATGAAAGCAACACAATTAACTGCAACAAAACGTGAAAAAGCTGGTAAGGGGGCCTCTCGCGCAATTCGTCGTGAAGGTTTGATTCCTGCCGTTATTTATGGTGATAAAAAAGAACCTTTGGCAATTGCTTTGGAAGAAAAAGTTTTGGTTGCCGAAATGGGTAAAGCCGGTATTTGGACACGTCAATATGAAATTTCCGTTGATGGTCAAAAACACCATGTTTTATGCCAAGATATTCAAAAACACCCTGTTTCAAATCGTCCGGTACACGCAGATTTCTTGCGTATTTCCAAAACAGCCGAATTGACATTGGATGTTCCTGTTCGTTTTGAAAACGAAGAAACATGCCCAGGTATCAAATTGGGTGGTGTGCTCAACGTTGTTCACCGTACTTTGGAAGTCAAATGTACAGCTGATAACATTCCGGAAGCTTTTGTCGTTGACTTGGCAAAAGTTGAAATGGGTGCTTCTATCACAGCCTTCTCAATTCAAATGCCAAAAGGTGTTAAATTGACTGCAACAGAAGATTTCACAGTTGCGACAATTTACTCTGCTGCTGGGGAAGAAGCTCCGGCGACAGCTGAAGAGGCAAAATAATGATATTATTGGTGGGCTTAGGGAATCCCGGAACGGAATATGCCTTAACTCGCCACAATGTCGGATTTATGGCGGTGGACGAAATTGTCCGCCGCTATTCGTTTGATGGGTGGTCGAAAAAATTTAAAGGTGAAGTATGTACCGGTACCATTGAGGGTGAAAAAGTATTAGCTTTGAAACCGCATACCTATATGAATTTATCTGGGGAAGCGGTGTTATCGGTTGCCTCTTTTTATAAAATACCACCCGAAAAAATTTATGTATTCCATGATGATATGGACTTGCCCGTGGGTCGGATAAAGGTTAAACAAGGCGGGGGCAGCGGTGGTCATAACGGCCTTAAAAGCATAGACGCTCATTTGGGACAAAATTACCATCGTATTCGTATCGGTGTTGATAAGCCCGCTATGCGTGAACAAGTAGTTTCTTGGGTGTTATCTAAATTTACCCCAAACGATAAACAAACGCTTGATGAGTTAATTGAAAAAATTTCCAATCATATACCTTTGTTGTTGATAAAAGACGCTAACACCTTTATGAATAAAGTGAAATAACTTTATTTGGAGGATAAAATGAATAAAACTTTGATGTGGGTTGCTGGTGCTGTCTTGGTGTTAGTGGAGCTGACATGGATTGGATTGACTTATAACACATTTGTGCGGTTAGAAGAAAAAGTAATTGCCAATTGAGCTCAGGTTGAAAATCAATATAAATGCCGTTTGGATTTGATACCAAATTTGGTTGAAACGGTTAAGGGATATGCTAAACATGAGCAAGAAACATTAGCTCAGATCATTGCTTTGCGTTCCGTGGCTCAAACGGCGGCTAAGGCTCCGGACTTATTGACGAATAAAACATCAATGGATGCTTATATTAAGGCTCAATCTGCCTTATCCCAAGGATTGGGACGGTTGATGGTTGTTGTTGAACGGTATCCGGATTTAAAGGCTAATGACTTTTTTATTCTCAGAAAAGGGAGAATGGGTCTTGATTCTGCTGCTTTTAGTAATTTATGTGATTATAACCGGTGGGGGAGCTAACTCCTCTTATTCTCGTCGTTTTGGAAAAAGACGTTCTTATCATTTTGGTGGCGGTCGTTCCAGAGGTTGGTTTCGTGGCGGTGGCGGTCGTTCCGGTGGCGGAGGTGCTTCGGGCAGATGGTAAAATGACAGCGGAATAATTTTTAAAGCAATCTGATTTTTAAGGTTGCTTTTTTTATGAGGATAGGATAGACTGTATCCGAATAAACGAAAGGATAAATTATGGGATTTAATTGTGGAATTCTGGGATTGCCGAATGTCGGAAAATCAACTTTATTTAATGCATTAACTCAAACGGCAAATGCTCAGGCTGCCAACTATCCGTTTTGTACGATTGAACCGAATGTCGGTCGTGTGGCTGTGCCGGATGACAGAATGGAAGTCTTAAGAAAAATTGATAACTCTCAAAAACTTGTGCCGACACAATTGGAATTTGTGGATATTGCCGGTCTTGTGAAGGGAGCCTCTCGTGGGGAAGGACTCGGCAACCAATTCTTGGCCAATATTCGTGAAGTGGATGCGATTATTCACGTGCTCAGATGCTTTGATAATGACGATATCGTTCATGTGGAAGGGTCTGTGGATCCTGTGCGTGATGCGGTAACGGTGGAAACAGAATTAATGCTGGCCGATTTGGAAAGTTTGGAAAAACGCATTGTGCCGATTGAAAAAAAGGCCAAAACCGGTGATAAAGAATCAAAGGCTATGGTGGCGGTGATGCAACCGGCATTGGATATGCTGAAAGACGGCAAACCGGCCAGATTGGCACGCCCCTCTGATCCTGAGGCTCAAAAATTATTTGATCAAATGTACTTGTTAACCTCAAAGCCCGTTTTATATGTGTGTAATGTGGATGAAGGGGCGGCGGCAACCGGTAATGATTACTCTAAGGCCGTTGAAAAAATGGCAAAAGAACAAGGAAATGCCAGCGTGATTATTTCCGCTAGTATTGAGGCTGAAGTCGCTCAATTGACAGATGAGGCCGAACAAAAAGAATTTTTGGAAACTTTGGGCTTGACACAGACAGGACTAAACCGTATCATAAAAGCAGGATACGACCTGTTGGGGTTGGAAACCTTTTTTACGTGTGGCCCGAAAGAGGTACACGCTTGGACGATGAAAAAGGGGACTTTAGCACCACAGGGAGCAGGAATTATCCACTCAGATTTTGAGCGTGGTTTTATCCGTGCCGAAGTCATTGCGTATGATGATTATGTTGCCTTTAATGGCGAGGCAGGGGCCCGAGAAAACGGCAAATTACGTCAAGAGGGCAAATCATACATGATGCAAGATGGAGATGTGGTGCACTTCTTGTTTAATGTCTAATATAAAAAAGGAGGGGTATTATGCCGCAAGCAAGGTGGAGAAAACAAATGGAACTTGGGTATGAACCTTTGGACAACGAACATAAAGAATTTTTTGAAGTTGTTCAAAAATCAACTGAGGCCTCTCAGGTCGGCGACTTTGCAACGATGGCATGGGTGTTTGATAAGGAGTATGACTATGCCAGAGATCATTTTTCGCATGAAGAAGATATTATGGAACGCATTCATTTTCCGGATATTGTTGCTCATATGAAGGCGCATCAGATTTTTATCAAAAATATTTCGGAACTCAGACAACAATACGAGGTTGCCTCATCCGAAGAAGATAAGGGTAAAATTGCCGTTAAAACAGCCAACTTTTTAAATGTATGGTTGTTGGGTCATATTTTAAGCCGAGACAAAGTCTATAAGCCATATTTGGTGCGATTGCGTAATTTACCACCACGTATGAATTATGACGGTAAAGTATTAGAAGAAGGCCAATAAGCCTTCTTTTTTTATAAAATTGGTGAAAATATTTCTTGCAATTGATATCAAAAGTGTGTATCAAATAAGATATGAATATGAAAAAAGT
>JAFTHM010000136.1 GCA_017457425.1 Alphaproteobacteria bacterium | reverse complement strand
GATACCATCCCGTGATATTCTCCGTCTTTGTCAGCCGTTCCTTGAGATAACATATAATATTTTGCATTATAAATTGTTTTAATGAAACAAATGTTGTTATCTGATGATTGAATTGCAGATGGTTTTGGTTTTAATTCCGTTATTGTACCTTCTAGCAAATTTTCAGTACTCATTAAGGTTAAGCAGTTGTCGGCATTAAAGAAATTTAATTGTTTTTTGACTAAAACGTTGGCTTCATCAAAATATTCCGTTGTTTCAACGGTTATGCCGTGTTTTCGTTTGTCTGTATGAGAGGTAGCGGTTAATGTTGTCATTGCTCTTACCTTGTCAATTCATTTTGAGATACGTGTTGAGAGGGAGTACGAGAGGACACTTTACGTTTAAAGCCAAATAAACGTTGTCCGAAAGATAATTTGACGCCATTTTCATAATAACTGTTTTTATGTCGCCCATTTCTGTCATATGTCATAATTGTGCCGTGTTTTTGATTGTTGGCATCCAAAGTTCCTTCTTCCAACAAACGACCGGCAGGTGTTTTTATGGTATAAACTGTTTGAGATTGTAATGAAGCGTAGGTATGATATATTTTACGCATAATGTTCCCATCGGGTAATGTTTCTTTCGTAAACGTATAGTATGTACCGCGATTGGGATCAAATTTTTTGCGAGTGTATAATTTGTCTGTTCCGCTGTATTCTTCTTTTAAAACGCCGTTTTTATATATTTGAACGGAAAAAGTTTTATTCAAATAATCCACGGACACTTGTTTGCCGTCTTTTTTACCGAATAAGTATTTTTCAAAACTATAACCATAAGCCGAAGCCGATACAACAAAGCCGGCTAAGTTTCCTTTTGTAGCAATGGTTAATTTCCGTTTCATATAGTGTTTTTGATTTTCTTTTTTTACATCATCCGCCAAAGACTCTTCATCCGTCCAAGTAAAAGTCGCCCCGTTACCATTTTTGGTTTCTTCTTCGGTCGGCAGTTTAAAGGTACAGATAACTTTTTGATTATGTTTTAATGTGATTGTTTCTTCATTATGTGTAAAATAAGCCATAAATCCTCCATGATTTTTTGGGCGTTTATTCTTCATTCAAAAACACCATAGCATACTTTATATCAAAAATCAAGAAAATTATGTCAAATTATTTTGTCAACTTTAAAAGATGGTTTGTAAGTTCTAAATCTACAACATCTAAGCGAATGATTTTGCATCTGTTTGTTTGTCCGGATATGATTTGGATTTGTGATTTTTTGACATGAAAAAAGTCAGATAAAAAATCTATAACGGCCTCATTGGCTTTGCCGTCTACAGCCGGCGCTCGTAAAGCCAATTTTAAATGCGTACCATTCCACACCCCTTCAAATCCACTGCGTTTGGCATTGGGAGATACACGAATTTTGATGAGCGTGTAATCTCCTTTATGTTCATAGATACTTTGTTGCATATTATCCTTTATAGACGACACTACCGCATGAATTACACACGGGACAGATATTATCCCATTCGGCGCCTTTGTGATGGCACTGCGAACAAACCCATGCCGGTGCTTCCTCTAATTGAGCCGCTTTGTTTTCCCACTCTTTTGCGGCCTCTTCATGATGCCATCCGTTTCGTTCTAATTCGGCCATCATGAGTGCCATTTTACGGGTCAGTTCATAAGAGTTAATGGCGTTTTGTAATGTTTCCTTTGCCACGCCCCATAAATGATTTTTCATGGCGACATCAGCCACGGCTAATAAAGACAGTTTAGCCGCTTCATTAGAGGATACGAACCATTCAATGGACTTCATTTGTTTGGCTTCAGTTTCATTTTTAATCAGTTCATAGTATCGTTCAAATGTTTCCCAAGTTGGTGTTAAAGACCAAGACTTTTTCAAAATATCATTTGATTTATTAGGCACTGTATCGGCATAGGCCCACGCCATCGGCGGATTATCGGGTGTTAATTCAAACGCCTCTTTATACCGTTTTAATCCGTATAAAATACAAGCCTTTATTTTGATATATTTTTCCTTTGCTATTGACTTAGCTTTATTTAATTTTTCCAACGATTGTAGAGCGTTTTGCCAATCATTTTGCAATAGTTGTAAATTGAGCTGAGCTTGTTTTATCCATATAACATCGGGGTAGGTAGTGTCTGCCTTTTCCAAAATTTGAGTTTGTGTATCAATATCGCCTTTTTCTTTAGCTGATAAATACAATCCACGGATACCGGCCAGTTCGGTGGCTTTGTTATTTTTTAATTTTTCAAAAATCTGTTCTGACGGGTTGAATAAAGCTTCAAATAACAACTGTTCTGTGGACCCTTTAGCAAACAAGGATTTTTCCTTATTCATAATCATTTTTTGTGCGACATTATTTTTATCCAAAACTGTTGTTAAAACCAATGTTAAAAAGTTTTCTTTTTTTAACAAATTTTTTTGAAAGCGGTAAGTTTTATAGTTTTTAATCCACCCGAACGGTTTTTTGAGCAGATGTAGCAGATAACATAAAATAATGATACCAACAATTAACAAAACGACGGAAAAGGTTAATTCATATCCGAATGCCGTAACGGAAAAATTATATGTTTCATCCATAATTAAAAAGCCAATTAAAACAAGACCGGCCACGATTAAAAAAGCTTTTAACATATTATTCTCCTTTTGCATAAGATAAAATCAAGTTTTCCAAAGCTGCTGCAGCATCGGCATAATTTTTGGCTTTTTCCAAAAATGTGTCAAATTCCGGTTGCAAATAATCGGGTAGCGTTGCAATTAATTCAACCGTTTGAGCAATATTTTTTTGTTCCAATGTATTTTGAGCACGATCCAACGTTGCCGGTACATTATCGGATACCGGATTTAAATCACGAATTTGAACAATGCGAACTGCCAAAGATTTGATTTTTGCTACCCATTCACTATCTTGCATATAATAGTATTTTATTAAGGCATTTTGTTTGGTCTTTTTAAAAATATTATTTAATTCACCATAAACATTATTCGTTGTTAAACAAAAATAAGAGGTGGCTTTAATGACTTCTTGAACAACGTCGTGTTTATTATCAGATAAAATTAATTTTCTGAAATCATCTCCGCACGGTTTTTCGGATAGAAAATGATCTCGGAAAATCAAGGCATCCTTTAAAGAATACGTTGGGGTTGGTGTATCGGACAAAGCGGTTTCAATTTCCTCTTCCAAAACAGCCGTCCTATCTTCTGGTTCTTTATTAATCGGTTCTTGTAATGAGGTATCTTCGGCTATTTCAATTTCCTCCACAATAACCTCTGTTGGTTTCGGTTCAGTTATAACAACCGGCTGCGTATTTTTTTCTTCTATTTTTTCTGTTTGTTCAGGCGCTTTCTCCGTTTTAAATAAGATGGATTTTTCGCTGATTTCGGATGTATCTACCATAGCGGGATTAACCGGAATATTTTTGGCCGGTTGAATATCAAATGTTTTCGCTTTAATATTTGTTTTTGCAACGTTTTGTTTTAAATTGTCATAGGTCGCCCATCCCAAAGCACAGACAGATACCAAAATGACTAAACGGAAAATATGACGAGACCGGCGTTTTTTACGTTTGGGATTTTCCTGTTTTGCTTGTGGTTGTTGCGCTTGAGTTTCAACGACCTGTGTTTTTTTCTTTTTTTTAAACATATGTTTTTTCTCCTTTTGCCTTAGTATAATGGTAAAGAGCATAAAAAATCAACCCCATTTTTTTATGTTCTGAGGGTAAGTTTTATTTTTTACTGACAAAAGGATTATCTTTTAATAAAAAACGCCATTTTTTATGAGCATATTCTTCGGCATAATCCACCCCGATACGAGGCGTGGATAGTATATCATCTTCTTGAACACGATCTGTTTTGGGACAAATCCAAACAGGTCCTGTCAGTAAATCTATCCCCGATAATTCACGTGTTATACCAAACGCTTGACATACCTTTGCCGGCCCATTTGTTAAGTTTTTGACGTGTTTCATTTTTCTGCGTTCTTGCATACTGTCTATCCCTAAAACGGGTTCTACGGCCCGAATTAAAACACAACATGGATTATTTTCTTCACAAACTACCACACAAAATTGATGATACATACCATACACTAAAAAGATATAAGCGTGCCCGCCGGCTTTAAAAATCGGCTGAGTTCTGGGTGTTCGTTTGTTTTGATAGGTGTGTGAGGCCTTATCTTCACCACCGGTATAGACTTCCAATTCGGTTATTTTTCCAACCGTTAAGTGGCCCTCTATCATTGTGCAAAGATAGGCACCGAGCAGTGTTTTTTGTGCCACTTCAAAAGGGTCCTTTAAAAAATCTGCCCGAGCAAGGCGTTGCTTAAAATAGGCATTATCAGGAAAATAGTTGCTTTTTATCATAATTTGGAGTATAATAGACGTCATTGAAAAAAACAATAAGAATATTTTAACGGAAAGGTTAAAAATGAAAAACGTCTTAAAGAAAATGTGTTTAGTTGGTTGTATGGCCTCACTCACGTCTTGTAATTCATTGATGAAAATGGTTGAAAATGCTGATGATATCCGTCATGAAAAAGCCATTGTTCCTGTTGAATTTTTATTGGATGAAGGTGTTGGTAAAGTAAATGTTTCATTATCTTATTCTTTAAAAAATGAAACGCATCGTGATTTAATCAGTGATTACGGATATCATTATTCTAAGGACCTGTTTGGTTTGGTTGTTCCCGATATGGTGCAAGAGGCGTTTACTTATCAAGATTTATACGCCATTAATGATTACAAAAATATTTATGAACAAAATTTTAAACGAGAACTGAAAAAACATTATGCCTTATTTGATATCAATATTGGTGATGTTGCGTTGACGAATTTGCATAAATCACCGAAGGAACCGGAACAAATTTGTTCTAATTCTGCAGTAAAGTATTTGGATGTCATTCATACAAAATAACAAAAGAGCGGGGTAAAGCCCCGTTTTTTTATATTCGTATTGATGTATTAACCTCTGTTTACAATCCCTTGTCTTATTTCTAAATATAACAAGGGTTTATTTTTTAATAGGAGGAAAATATGTTTAATAAATCTTATGATTGGGCGTGCACATTATTGTGGACGGGTATTTGTTTAACGTTGTTAATATTGGGGTGG
>JAFTHM010000017.1 GCA_017457425.1 Alphaproteobacteria bacterium | reverse complement strand
TAGTGTATAGTAGATGCAGAATGTTATTTTTTTAAAGGAGAACTATCATGGAAGAAATTATTTTCCCTAATCAAATCAGAATGTTCCGTCGTGTTCGTGGTAAACCGATGAAAAAATTGGCTGAAGTGTTGAATTTAAGTTTGTCGGCCATCAGTAAGATTGAAAAGGGGTATCGTCGGATTGATGAGGCTCAATTGGAAATTATTTCTAAATTTTTAGATTGTCCAAAAGAGGCTATTTTCGTCTCTGAATATTCTTCTCAACCAGAGGTCGTTAAGGCTTGGAAAACAGAACAAGATCGTCGCAGTCATATTAATGAAGGCGGTGGCTTAAAAACGTTGGGAGCAGGCCTTCGCTATATTCGTGGTCAAAAGAAATTGACTCTCAATCAGGTGGCTAAAGGGGCCAAAATGACATTGTCCGTTTATCACCGTATTGAAATGGGGCAACGTGAGGTAGATGAAAAAACATTCCGTGATATTGCCAGAGCTTTGGGTTTTTCGGAAACGGAATTGCAACTTAAAATTTATGAATTGGATATGTCAGGAGCCTTAGAAGAATTAAAACAATCCGAAGGTAAATCCGGCTTGTATGTATCTAAGGGTGGATACAATGATTTGCCGGTCAGTCGGTTTATGCTTAAAAGTGCCGATGCCAAAGAACAAACAGTATCCATTTATGGTTTTCCGGCTGAAGATGGTTTGATTAAGTTGGATAAAACGGCGCCGTCCGGTTCTATGGTGTGTCCGTCTACGTTATCATATGATGCCGATTTATATGGTATTTCTTTGACGACACAAACGCTTGGAAATGTATTGCCATACAGATGTGTGTTGGTGGCTTCTCCAGCTAAAAAACCGGAAGTCGGAGATATTGCTGTGTGGCCTTTAGCCGATAATTTAGTTAAGCTTGTTTCTTTGTCTCAAGATAAAATCGGTAAATTGTATGCCAATACACAAACACCGCAAGAAACAACGGAAATATCAACGGCCGATTTGGAAAAAATGCATAAGGTTGTATTAATCGCAATGCCATAGGATAGGGGATGACGCAAGAAAATCAAACGTCTAAAAACACGGTTTTGGAGGCCTTTTTAAAGCAAAGGGCTAAACGTCAAAACAGTGCCACCGTTGAAGCAAAGAGATTGGTGAATTTATATCGTCAGCTCTCTTTGTTCGGCGATGATTTTTTGGACAGCTATAATGATATGTTGTTAGCCGCTACGCCAGAGGTTCAAATGGCGTTGCCGGACATTGTCGGTGGTACGGTTGTGCGTCAGTATTTGGAGTTTTTAAAAGGGCGTTCAAAGCAATCAGATACGGATAATGATATTTCTGAAGAAGATGCGGTTGATGCTTATCAATATCGTCATGCCGAATCGTATTTGCCAACACCCGATGAGGTACCGCCGTTTTCAATGAATACGCCGATATACCAAGCAGGAGGCGGGGAAACGAACAGTGTTGATGCAACTGTCTTAACGGCTCAGATGACGGCTTTTGAACGGGCTTTGGAACAACAAAATGCCTTTTTGACACAAGCTTTGGCTCAGTTGCAACAAAATATGACAGCCGAGCGTTCTGCCGCATCAGATGGTCAATCCGTTGATGGT
>JAFTHM010000135.1 GCA_017457425.1 Alphaproteobacteria bacterium | reverse complement strand
TTGTTTTGAAGTGCCGGCCGGATATATCGCCGATTGGATTTCTCGCAAAAAAGTATTGATATTATCATATGCTTTGTTTTTATTACGATTGGTCCTGTGGTACTTTTTAGCAAATTCTCAAAATATTTCATTTAATTATTGGATTATCTTAATCGGGGAATTGTTGTATGCTGCTTCAAAAGCATTGTTTTCCGGTATTGCAGATGGATATATTTATGATTTACTGAAATCCAAAGGGCAAACAACCAGAATGCTTAAACGTTATGGGCGTATGAACTTTTTTATGTCTGCCGGAACGGCGATTGCCTCGTTATTAGGGGCAAAGTTGTACGAAGATTTTGGGGTTATGACCTTAATTGTGATTGAAATTATTTTTAACTCTATTGCTCTTGGGATGTTATTTTTCTTGCCGGATGTGCCGTCCGAACGAACGGAAAAGATGACAACAAAAGAAAAATACTACGATTTATTTAAAATTGCAAAAACGGCGTTGACAAATGAAAAAATTAAATATTATATCGGTTATTCGGCAATGGCCGTGGCAGCCTCTATGATTTTTGTGTGGAGTTTTCAACCACTTATGCAAATTGCAGGGATTCCGGTAGCTTTATTTGGAGTGGTTTATTTTATTAATCATGCCTTTCGGGCGTTGGCTAGTTATATGTTGGATAAAACAATGAAAGTTTTTACCTTAAAAGCCTTAGGCATAACGATTTACGGGTTGTTTATTGTGGCCTTTTTTGCCGCTATTAGTATGTTGCATATTAAAACGGTGTGGATAAATATGGCGATTATGACCTTTATTTGTTTTGTGATTGCCTCACAATTGACATTTACATTGGCCAGTATCAGCCGTATCCACACATTTGTTTCGTCTTCTATTCGCTCTACTGTTTTGTCTTTAAATACAATGGTCAGCAGATTGTTGACAGGTTTTGTACTCATTTTATTCAAATTTTTATTGGATGGTGTCAATATGCAATCGGCATTTTATATTTACTTGGGGCTGTTTTGCCTAAGTGCTTATCCGCTTATCCGATTATTACGGCAACCAGATACTAAGACAAATTAAGCTATAAGAATATAAAAAAAGAGGCGGGGCGGCCTCTTTTGTATTTTATTTTTTATCTGCTTTTTAATGCTCGTATAAAATTGGTAATAATAGATGAGTCGTGATGTATGTTTGAAATGGAACGAAATCTATCAGTAAACGAAGATTTATTTTTTTTCATATATTCGGCATAATTCAAAGCAAGGTTACATACCAGTTTAAATGAGTGCGCAGAATGATCACTTTTTCTTAATCTTGGAACCATTAAATATTGTATTTGCCAAGGAGACTCATAAAATTTGCATATTGCTTTTGGAGTTTTATTTTTTTCATAAACTGCTTTTGCATCATCTATTAATATTTTATCCATATCTTTGCCATAGATGTCTGATGAAAAATTTTTATAATATTCATCAAATGTTAATATGAGAGGATTTTTCATATGATTTTCATAGCTATGTTTTGCGTAAAGCTGAGGAAAAGTCTTTTGTATATAGTTGGCATACTTTTGGGCACAATTTAACATAATTGAAAAAGTACCTG
>JAFTHM010000134.1 GCA_017457425.1 Alphaproteobacteria bacterium | reverse complement strand
ATTATCCATTATAGCCGGTTTATAAGAAGTTGTAACCGTTTGACCTTTAATATACGGTTCCGTTTCAACAACGGTTAAAACCACTTGTTGAGGCAAAGACACGCCCACCGGACGCCCCTCAATCAAGTTCATTGTTACATCCATATTGTCTTGCAAGAAACCAACGGATTCCCCCATCATATCGGATGGAATTTCCATTTGATCATACGTTTCTTTATTCATAAAGAACAATTTATCGCCTTCACTATACAAATATTGGCAGTCAATTGTTTCACTCATCAACTTTTCAACTGTATCAGCTGTACGGAATCTTTCATTTGTTTTGTTACCGGAATTAATATCACGCATTTCCACTTGGATATAAGCACCACCCTTACCTGGTTTTGTGATAGCTGTATTTAAAACGGTCCATTGTCTGCCGTTGTGTTCAATAATCCATCCGGCACGAATTAAGTTAGCTTGTTGTTTCATATTTACGATCCTTTTTTTAGTTGATTGTTGACAATTATTGCTCCAATATAGCAAATTTTCAAAAAAATATCAAGTATAAAAATAAAACTTTTTAATTTTTAATCTTTTACCATTCCTCTTGATTTTATAAGCCTTGCTTTTTAGATATAAAAAAAGGGAGGAAATCAGGATGTCAACGACGGATAACTGGATGGTTGGAGCTGTCTTATTGGACGGCCAAGGAGGTGCCAAACTTTTGGATGAAACACAAGTTAACAAATGGACCCCTAAAAACGGCATTTTATGGATACATCTCAACTTATCCCATCCAAAAGCCGTTTTGTTTTTACAAAATGATAAATATCTTGATGAATGGACAAAAGACACATTAATCAATACATCAGGATCCAGACCCCGCAGTTTGATACACAAAAACGGATTATTGTTGGTTATCAGAACTGTCAACTTAACACCTCGGTCAGAACCGGATGATATGGTATTTTTACGTGCCTTTGCCACACAAGACCGAGTGATAACGGTTCGTATTCATCCGGCCATTTCCTTTAAAGAAATTATGAACGATTTTTATGAACATACCGGTCCAAAAAATACAAACGATCTGATTGAAATGATTTTGGAAAACACCCTCAATTCCACCGCCGATACCGTTTCGGATATGGAAGAATATGTAGATGATATAGAAGAAAAAATTATTGCCCATCAAATATCGCCTCATATTTCTGATGAACTGAGCGAGTTGATGCGACGATTAGTCATTATGCATCGTTTTTTAACGCCGGAACGAGAAGCCTTAGATGCCCTGTCTCGCCATCAATTACCTTGGTTTAACAAAAAAACAACTCATCTGACAAAAGACAGTTTTCATCGTATGCAACGCATTATTGAAGATATTACCTTGCTTAAAGAACGTGTTCGTATTAATCAAGACGCCTTACAAATGCATGATGTTAAGCAAAGTCAAAAAAATATGTATATGCTGTCTGTTATTGCCACAATTTTTTTGCCTCTGTCTTTTTTGACCGGCTTGTTTGGGATGAATGTCGGAGGCATTCCGTTTTCCGAAGAACCCTATGGATTGACCGTTACTGTCTGTTTTATTGTCTTTAGTGGTATAGGATTAGCCTATTAATTTAAACGAGCCCATTGGATATAAATCTTGAAAAGACATACATATCTTTTTATTCTGT
>JAFTHM010000133.1 GCA_017457425.1 Alphaproteobacteria bacterium | reverse complement strand
GTTCGACCACGCATATAAGCCAAAGGAGCCACTTCAATTTCCCCAAATTCCATTTTTTTATCCACGATTTCTTTGGGCAACATATCATAAAGTGCATCATAAAGAGGGCGTAAATACGGATCAATTTTTTCCTTTAAATCCCCAGGTAAGAAACCTAAATTTTCACCAGCCTCCACCGCGGGACGAGTCAAAATAATTTTATCCACTTTACCCTCTAACATCAAACTGACGGCCTTAGCCACCGCCAAAAATGTCTTACCGGTACCAGCCGGCCCTAAACCAAATACCATTTCATGAGCATTCATTGCTTCAATGAATTTACCTTGATTTTCGGTGCGTGGATTAATGTGCCGTTTTTTGGTTTTGAGCGTTAACGGGGAAGAGGGTGTTTCTTCTTCCACAAACTGAGGATTATGATTTAAATCGTATTTCATGGGTTGTCCTTTCATACTGCTATCCTTTAATTATATCACATTTAAACACGCTTGGCAAGGTCGTTTAGTTCTCCTGTCAAACTGGTGGCTGTTGCACCAGTCATTTTAACATTGACAATTTGCCCAAACAACGTTTCATCTGCACTCACATGAGTTGGTTGCAAATAGGGCGTATAGCCCAGCAACTGACCCTTTTGACGGCCTTTTTCAGCCAATAATACAGGCAATTTTTTCCCAATTGTATTTAAATTAAAGGATTTTTGTTGGCTGAGTAGTAATTCTTGTAATCTGGTTAACCGTTCGGTTTTAATGGATTCGGGCACTTGATTTTTCATCAAACTAGCTGGTGTTCCCGGTCGAGCAGAATATTTAAAGGAAAATGATGAAGCATATCCGACTTGTTCCACAAGGCGCATCGTGGCCTCAAAATCTTCATCCGTTTCCCCGGGGAACCCGACAATAAAGTCGGAAGAAATCGCAATATCGGGTCGAACTTCACGAAAACGGCGCACAATATCCAAATATTCCTCGGCCGTATATTGACGGTTCATTGCTTTCAAAACCGCATTAGATCCGGCTTGTACCGGCAAATGCACATACGGCATTAAATTTTCCAATTCTCCGTGCGTGCGAATCAAACTGTCATTCATTTTAGACGGATAAGAAGTCGTATAACGCAATCTTTCCAATCCGTCAATTTTAGCGACCTCTCGGATTAAATCTCCAAAATCGGCTTCACCGCCGGTCAAACTTTCGCCGTGCCAACAATTGACGTTTTGCCCGAGTAACATAATTTAGTTGGCGCCCGTTTCAACCAAATGACGAGCTTCATCTAAAATTTCACGAACACTTCTGGAATATTCACACCCTCTGGTATATGGCACCACACAGTAGGAACAAAATTTATCGCATCCTTCTTGTATCGCTACAAAAGCAGTCGGCCCTTTGGCATCATGTTGTGGTAAATAATCAAACTTAGATTCGGCCGGAAAATCAGCCACCAAAACACGGCCTTTTTTACGGTCATATTTTGCCACCAATTCGGGTAGTAAATGGTAATTTTGAGGCCCAACGGCAATATCAACTCCATGCATACGGCTGAGCAATTCACTACCCGTTGCCTGAACCACACATCCGGCAACGATAATCAATGTGCTTTTTCCCTCTTCAGCCCGCTTTTGTTTAATGGCATTTAAACGGCCCACTTCCGAATACAATTTATCGGCCGCCTTTTCCCGAATATGACAGGTATTGAGCAAAATAATATCGGCCTCAATCGGTTTTGTTGTTTCGTCATATCCTTGCATTTTCAAGGCCGCCAACATTCTAGCCGAATCATACACATTCATTTGACAACCGAACGTTTTAATAAATATTTTTTTCATGAGGGTTTATTGTTCCTTATACTTTTTAATATCTTGTTTTAATTTTTCTATTGCTTGCGTCCGCACAAAAGCATCGGCCCGCCCCGATTTTGGTCGAACGGCATTTTCAAATTTTTTAAAATCGGCCTCACTGTAAACTTCTTTAGCCGCATCAAACATTTTGCGTTCTTTCCAACGACTGGCCAATCGTTGCATTTGTGTTTTTTTGCCCTTATCCAGTTGATAGTTTTTTAATAATCCACCGGCCTCAGGAGCACTCAAAACATCAGAGACATAATACCATTTTTGATTTGCATTTTCGGCAGCCAACATAAACAAAGCGTACGGATGCAAAATATCTCCGTCAAAGGACGCATTTTTATCACTTTGCATAGAAAATTTTATTTTATCCAAATAATCTTGAATTTGAGCTCTGGTATTATCGGCTTCATCCATTTTCAATAATAATTTAGCTAACGCCACTTGAGATTTGGCATTTCCGTTTTCGGCCGATAAATGATAAAATAATAAGGCTTTTTGCACATTTTTAGAAACACCGTGTTCTGCGTTTAAATAGACTTGTCCTAAAAATGCCTGAACGGCATCATTGTTTTCTTGCAATGCACACAGTTCGTATTCTCTGACCTTATCGGCGGTAAATGTTCCGGTCAATGCCCGTTCACACAACATAGCATTAGCAATACTGCCCCATAACAATACGCATAAACATAAAGCAGTATACCGCATTCTTACCCCTTCATTACAACCTCTATTTTGGCAACCGTACCAGCCGGTATATCCGTCAATTCATAAAAGAAAAATTCATCTGATTTAGCCGGCATTTGGGCCTCACCATACGGCAATTCCTTTACCCCTAACAACGTACCGTTTGCGTCAAACAACTGAACTTGCAACGGAGGCATTTTAATAACACGATCCGTAATATTAGCGATAACACCTTGTACAAACAAACGGGGTTCGGCATCGGCTTGATCATACTTAAAAGACACATCCCGAATTTGAATATCTGTCGCCGACACATTTAATTCGGTTTCAGATTGTTCTGGCACAGGTACAATATTTTCAGCCGGCAGAGGAATTTCCTCTAAAATAATTTCTTCTTCGACTGGAAGTACCTCTGGCACAGTCGGCTCTATAACGGCATTGGGCATATCCGGCGCAGGCTCAACAACCTCTTCAATAACGGGCTGGTCTGCCGGAATAGGTTGCTCAGCCGATTGCGTCGCCTGTTCTGTGGGCAAAAGTTGCTCGGCCGGTTGAGCGGATTGTTCTGTGGGCAACGGTTGTTCAACCAGTTGTGCAGGTTGTTCGGCCTCTGCTGTTGGCTGTTTTGGATAAATAACCGCCTCAGTTTCTGCCGGCAAAATACGATTGTCAGCTACGCTTTCGTCCTTTACACCCTCTTGCATTTTTTGTTCAATCGGTGTCAAAACCACCTCTTGAGTTTGAGGTATCACCAGAATATCCCCCTCCATCGGCAAGTCCTCTTGTGATACAGATGATTGTACCGATTTTGTCGGTGTTGTAATCAAATCAATGGCTCGTTGAACTTCCGGATATTTTTTCAACAATACCGCTTTATTCATCCAAATATAGACACTGCCTGCTCCCAATCCCAAAACAAATAACAATATAATGGTAAAAATTATTTTGCGGCCGATACTGCTACCGGTATCACCAACCGGTGTAAATTCTTCGGGCAAGACCACACTGCTTTGCGGTGTAAAATCCATCGCCGCCCGATTAGATGAAATATAATCATTTTCCGATAACGGAGCCAAAATAGGTTGTTCGGTAATAAATGCCGGTGGAACAGAGTGTTGATTTTCATTTTTTTCGTCATCAAAATGGACACGTTCTTCAAAACGTTTTCCACAATTACTACATTGAAATATATGAGTTTCCTCGTTAAACTTACTTGTATCAATTTCATATTTTGCAAAACATTTTGGGCATATGATTAACATTTATCTTTTCCTTTTTAAAAAAATAGTGTAAACATAATATATATAATTTCACAAAAAGATACAACAAAAATAAAAACAAAAGGATAAAATGTGTTAAACGAAACAAAATTATCGGCTTATATTGCGGAATTTAACGGTGTTTCCTTACGCTATGAAACCGGTCCGGAAGTTTTAAAAGACATTCAATTTACCTTAGAGCCCGGCTCATTTCATTTTATGACCGGTGAAAGCGGAGCCGGCAAAAGTTCGTTGCTCAGAATGTTGTATTTGGATTTATTACCCTCTCGTGGGCGCGTTCGTTTGTTTGGACATGCCGTTGATGCGTTATCTCGTTCGGCAAAAGCAAAATTGCGTCGTCAAATCGGGGTTGTTTTTCAAGATTTTAGATTATTGGACCATTTAAGCGCCTTTGATAATGTGGCTTTGCCATTAAGAATTGCCGGTGTAAAAGAAAATGAAATTCGCCGTCATGTCAGTGAAATGTTGGCTTGGGTAGGATTAGAAAAACAAATGAAAACACTGCCTCCCCAATTATCCGGTGGGGAAAAGCAACGTGTTGCCATTGCTCGTTCGGTGATCAACAGACCCAGAATTTTGTTGGCCGATGAACCAACCGGAAATGTTGATGATGCGATGGCAAAACGGTTATTGCATTTGTTTTTAGAACTGAATAAACTGGGCACAACCGTTGTTATTGCAACACACAATCAACCTCTCATTAAACACTTTGGTTTTCCACAATTACATTTAGACCACGGTCGTTTACAATTGATACAACCGACAAACAAATATGCAGATATGGCATCAAAATTATTTAAACGGGGAGATAACAATGGCTAAAAAATCCGACATTCCTTTTTCCACCGATCCATCCCGTTTATTTTTGCCGTGGATCAGCATGCTGATGATTTTTATTGCCACTTTAACATTGGCTGGCGGTTTGAGTGCGTATAAGGCGCTGTCTTATTGGAACAAAAGTGTATCCGCCTCAATTACAGTTCAAATTCCCATCGTGGATGACAAAGGAAAGCCACGAGGTGAAGAAGTTCAAAATGATATAGAAAAAGCCTTAACCATTTTACGAACAAATCCGGGTATTTTAGGGGCAAAAGTATTGGAAGAGACTCAAATGAGACGTCTCATGACACCTTGGCTGGGAGAACACGCCGATATTAAAGCCCTCCCCTTACCTCACGTCATTGACGTAACTGTTGATACAATTAATCCACCCAATATAGAAGAGTTGAATACGGAACTCATTCAATTTGTTCCACTGGCAGTTTTGGATTCTCATCGGGTATGGTTAGACACCTTAATCACCATTGCTGGCGGATTGATGAAATTAACCATTATCATTTTGGCTTTATTACTTATTACAACGGCCTTTACTGTTTCCTATTCGGCAAAAACCAGTCTCAGTATGCACAAACACGTCATTGCTTTAGTCCATATGATGGGGGCTAATGACAGCTATATCGCTTGGCAATACGCCATACGAATTTTAAAATTAACACTTCTTGGTGGTTTAAGTGGTTTAGTTTTAGCTTTACCCATTATTTTTGGGGTCGGATACTTTTTTGAAACAATTGCCGGTGATTTTAAGTGTAAAATAGATGCACTGATGCTCATCATTTTAATCAGCACGCCTTTTGCCTTTGCCTTATTGGCATTTATCTCCACGTTAAAAACGGTATCAACAGCTTTAAAAAGAATGATCTAAATGAAACAAGTTGTCCGCCATTTATGCCTATATACAATATTGTTGACCTTATTGGTTTGGGTCATAGGCTTTGTGGGATTCAGCTTATATGCTTTAAGCTTTAAATTTGCCCCACAAACACAGGCTGAAGGTATTGTGGCTTTAACCGGCGGTACAGATCGTATTGCAACCAGTATTCTGTTGTTAGAAGAAAACAGTTCAGCGCAACTGTTAATTTCCGGCGTTAATAAACAAGTACCACCTGCGGAGATTTTACGGATGGTTCCATCGCACTTGACCGATAAAATCACTCTTGGATATTTAGCCGAAACAACAGCCGAAAATGCATTGGAAACAGCTAATTGGATTCGTCAAAAAAATATTAATTCTATTTTACTGGTTACCAGCTTTTACCATATGCCTCGCAGCATGTTTGAAATATTAAAACATACTCCGCATTTAACTATTGTGCCTTACCCGGTTTTTCCAAAATCATTTAACAATTCGGTAGAGTGGATAAAAACCAGATATGCATGGTTATTGTTCATTGAATACCATAAATTTATTGTCGTTCATTTAAAACAGTTATTTTTTTGAAAGGATTTAATATGACACATTTCCTCCAATGGATTCGTTCCTTTATTTTTACGATTGTATTTTATACAATTACGTTAATCTTGAGCATTGTATTCATTCCCACATTATTATTACCTCGTAAATGTGCATTATGCTTTCCAATTGTATGGACATGGTTGACGCCTAAATTATTACGTTTCTTTTGCGGTGTTAAGATTGAATTTAAGGGATTGGAAAATCTGCCGAAAGAAAATGGCTATATGATTGCCTGTAAACATCAATCGGCCTTAGAAACATTATTGTTCCATGCCATTATTCCAAATACATTTTATGTGTTAAAACGTGAATTGGTTTTATTACCGATTGCGGGGTTATATGCCCCAAAAACCGGATGTGTCGCCATTAACCGTAAAGGTGGTGGAACAGCGATGCGTAAAATGTTAAATAAAGTTCAAAAAAATCTGGCCAAAGGGATGAATTTAATTATCTTTCCCGAAGGAACCCGTACAAAACCAGGTGAAAAGAAACCTTACAGTCCAGGAGTGGCTTTGTTGTATGAACAATGCCAAGCTCCTGTCGTACCGGTGGCACTTAATACAGGATATTGTTGGCCGAAAAATCAAATGAGAAAAATCCCCGGCACTGTAACGATTGAGTTTTTACCTCCAATGCCGGCAGGATTGCATCGCCGTGCCTTTTTAAGTGAATTGCAAGACCGCATTGAAGATGCTTGCGAAAAATTACCTAACCCATTCGGAGATAAATAATGCTAGAATCCAAAACCGCCATTGGTATTTATACAGATGCCGCTCTATCCGGTGTAGATGTGTGTTTGCTGACCACGGACGGTTTGGATTTATTTGATGAACCATTATCCATTTCTCGTGGCTATGACCCCAGTTTACGTGAAGAGTTGGCTGCATTAAAATCCGTTACCGATTTTTCCAATATGAAACATTTAGCGGATTTAGAGGAAAAAATCACCACACATATTATTGAAACGGTAAAAGAGTTATTGGAACTGGGCAAACGGACTTATCCCAAAGTGGATATTATCGGATTATCGGGTCAAACCGTTTACCATAATGCTTTACAAAAAATAAATATTTCTTTGGCCAATGCCGATAAAATAGCTCAAACATTTGGTATTCCTGTTATTAACCGATTTATTCAATCTGATTTAGCTGCCGGTGGTAAAGGCGGTCCGTTATTGGCCTCATTTTATGAAGTGCTGACAAAAGATATGCCTAAACCTTTGGCTGTTGTGGCATTAGGGGGGATAACGGCCCTAACCTATATTGGTGGTGTTGGTGAAATGATGAGTTTCCATGTTGGTCCCGGGAATATTTTATTGGATACATGGGTACAAAAACGATATGGGCAAGAAATGGATTTTGATGGTTTGTTTGGGGCCAAAGGACAAATTGATGAGCGATTACTCAATGTATTAATGAGACATCCGTTTTTAACGCAACCTCCACCCAAAACAGCCGATAGAAATGAATTTAATGACCTGTTAAAACAAGTGGATGGCTCCCATCCCGAAGACGGGGCCGCTACGTTAACCGCTTTTATCGGACGGGCATTGGCTGAGGCCATTACATTTTTACCAGCCCGCCCCGAAACAGTTATTTTAACGGGTGGCGGCACACTCAATCCGACCTTGGTATTGGATATCAAAAAACGCTTAAGCGGTATGCGTGTGGAAACGGCTACCGAATTCGGATGGGATAAAAATACGCTGTCGGCTTGGGGATACGGATTTTTGGCCGTACGGTCCTTGTTCGGATTACCCATTTCTTACCCTGCCACCACCGGCGTTTCAGAACCCGTCAGTGGCGGATTAATACATATGCCCGAAAAATCGGAAAATTAAAGGGGCGATTAAAATCGCCCAATATTTTACCAGCATAGATAACATCCTTGATCACCCCAATCACCTTGTTCTCCACCTCTGAATTCCTTGGTTGTTTCATCATAAAAAGCGTACCCCCAATCTTCCATCCAACACCCGTCAACGATGCTACCAACAGTGGCACCTAAAGCGGTTGGAGTAAGTGGTTCTTCAGTCCACCAAGATCTATAGTCTACAAATAACTCATCTTTATCAAGCGGAGATTTTCCTATAAAACTACAAACCCGACTATGGTTATTCGCAACAGGGGACATTTTTTTACATCTATATATTTTCTTTGAAACTTCTTTTCCGTTTTCATCTGTATAACTGACTGTATGTTCTACACATTCTGGATCTGAACACTTAGTATAATTGTGTTGAATATAAGACCAATTCCACGTAACAGACCGAATCGTTTCACAAAATTCACCACTGTCACAATCCGAATTTGACGAACATTCACACTCTATATCTTTGATACAGGTTCCCCCTACACACGCTCCTTCTTGACCATCTGTTGTGGTACAACCATACATATTTTTTATAGAACCAGCCAAGCACTGAGTTGTTAACGGTATACATTGATCATCATATTTTTCATAACATTCCGGATAGGTTCCGCAATCTGAAGTATCTTCAGATGGTGTACATATACCGGAAATACAAGTTCCCTTCTGACCATTCTTCGTACATGGGATTGAGTAACCGTATAAAATTCCCTCTAATGCCCCTTGCATTATACATTCACCATTAAGATTTGTGACACATTCTTCATCACCAGCGCATTTAGTTGGATCACCTAACGGTTGACATATCCCATTCATACAATAACCATTTTGACCATTTTTAGTACAACTAAATCCTCCAATCCCCAGAAGCATATATTCACCAGAATCTACAAGAACACATTCACCATCATAGAAAGTACATTCTGGATCTCCGCCACACTCTTTAGAACCATCGGCTAAACAAACACCACCAACACAATAACTTTTATATTCACCATTTGTACATGTCGGCATATCACTTGGTGACATACCATCTGGTACTGCAACACATGTATTCGTACTTGTATCACATGTTTGACATTGCTCACATACGATATCTCCACATTTTTCTACCCTTCCCCCACTTTCTTCATCTTCATCAAAATAAAAGACTAATGTATTTTCATTACCGCAATCACCAGCGTTTTCTCCCACATATTCGGCATTAATTTTAACAGCTTTTGCATGTTTTTCCATACCCTCTACCATCAACTCACATACACGGGTTGGAACACCTGATACCTGAATACCTATGGTTTCATCTTCTAATGTAATCGGGTAAAGAGTCTTTTCATTTTTCCACCCATCTAAGGTGGCATCTCCGGTTGCATCAAACTGAGCCAACACATCTACAGCTCGTACATTCACATCATACATAGTCCGATTTGCCCGATATTTGTCCATACCGTAGCTGTAGACGGCAATTCCGCCGACACTCAATACGCCGATGATGGCCAAAGTGCCCAGCATTTCTACCATTGACCGACCGGATTCATATTGTAAATTTTTTGTCATTACTGTACTCCTTAATTTTTGTATAACAAAAAAATCGCCGTGATGAGTGGCGACTGGAAGTTCGTAACTATTTTCTTATGAGTATAGTGCGGCTTATTAACCGCAAATGGCTTATTTGGCCGCCTTCCAGTCTTTTACTGGAAAGCATATTTATATCCATAAATCGGACACATAAGAAAAGAGGTTACGACACCTCGGGACGCTCATCAGTCGTCTTAAAATAAGCATATCAAAATAAATATCTCTTGTCTATGATAAAAATTAAAAAAAGAGGAATTTATTTCCTCTTTATGTTTGTTTATCGGAACTGTCCGTCAAATGACCGGTGTAAAAATACAGAACATCAAAAAATCGGGGCAATTTTAAAATAACTTGGTATGTATATCTATCCAAAATTTGATATTCGTTTTGCACCGGATAATAGGCGATTAATTCCTCCGGCGCTTGTCCGATAATCAGTTTCTTTTTGAGCAGTGGATTTTGTGATTGTTCGTCATAGCTTTGCAACAATCCAATATGCTTAAACGCCCCATTATCTCGTTCATGTTCACTTAAAGAATACAATTCCAATCCGTTCCAGCTGAGTCCATCTGTTAGAGTTAAAAATGTTACATAATCACTTGGGATTTGTGGTACTCCGGCTTTTCGCAATAAAACAGATGCTTGTTGAATACGTTTCACATCTAATCCGGGAAACATAACGGCATAATCATGATACATACGTTTCAATAATTGTTTTAATAACTTCATCTTATCGCCCCGGCATAGATTTTATCATTAAGTCTTTTAGAGCAGCTTGAGTGAAACCAGCTACAGTACTGCGATCTTGTTTATTTTTACCGCCACTGCCCGTATAATTTGACGTTGGTACATATACTTTACCAACCGGCACCGGCACAAATAACTGTTTGGGCCGTATGGATCCGTTTGCCCCAACTAATTGTTGGTCAATATAGGCATGTATCAAATCATGATACGGATGGGTTTGCATAAATACCATATTATTAAAATCAATCCGCCCACCGTATTCCAACGGATATTTTAAATGAACGGTAAAATTTTCAGGCAAATTACCCTTTTTAATGTGAAATAATCCTTCTTCCGACACACCGGCATCCCGTAAATCATTGGCATAGTTATACCCCAATAACTTTAAAAAATCCCGCATAGACCGTCTGAAAAAAAGACGTTGTTCCACCAAATCATCACTGGATAAATCAAAATAACCAACGGCCATCAAATCCATACCGGGGAAATTCATTTCCTTAAATAAGGCTTCCCAAAAAGATTGTGGTTTTTCGGGTTCTTCCTCATGAAATTCAGCAGGAGGCGGCATATTTTGAGACCGCAAAAAGGCCTCTAATTCCTGTTGAAACTCCGACTGAATGGGCATGTTATTTTCATCCGTCATTAGGCGGCCCCTTCAATTTCTTCATCAAATTCGGCGAGTTCACCTTGCATCAATGATTTTAAAGCTTGTAAATCCGTTTCTTCACGTTGGGCAACAACCCAATATGGTACGAACGGTGCCGTCGGCATAGCACATTTTTTCTTCATATTCTTATCCAAATACCAACGAGGCGCATCCGCCAAAATCGGACGATTTAAGAACCCTTGGAACAACACATATTGTTTGAGCATATCCAAACTCATCATATCCGACGTTCCGACCACATTGGAACTTTGCAATGATCTAGAAATATTGGCCGCAAATGGGTTTGTTTGTTGTGAGAATCCTTCTGTTCTAGAGGAACTGGCCACTTCAATTGTTTTAGACCCAATCATCTTACTGAAACGTTCGGCTGTTTGTTCGTTGTTTTGAGACAAAATAACTTTTGCCGCCGTTGTCGTAATAATGGTTTCCAAATCGTCCTTACCATATTGACCGGAAATCTGACCTAAATCTTGTCCAATGAGTAAGTATGATACCTTTTGCCCACGCCCCACAGCCGGACCATCCTTCACAGCGGCCAATTTCGGCATTTGAGGGAACTCATCAAGCACGAATAACACAGGGAAAGGACCGGCCTTTTCACCCTTATTATTCACAAAGTTTGGTGGATTGGAAATAAGGTATGAACTCATCAATTCCACAAAAATACCCGTAATCACGTTAAGTGTTCTGGCATCAACTTGGTTTACGGATAAATAAACGGAAATCGGTTTCATCTCACCTGTAATCGGATCACGCATACCACGCATATCACTGAACGTCAAATCGCTGAATTTCGTTCTGTCACGCACGGCAGAGTTTTTAAAGATACCCACACCCGTCAAAGCCGTTGACATAATAGAGCCACGTTCTTTATCCGGCGTTGCAGCCAATTGGTTAAGTTCAATCACGGCACGACGGGAATATCCGAATCGTTCACATTCGGCCACGGCATTTTCATACAGTTCACGTTCCGGATCGGCAAAAGCGGCCGCTTGATCACCGGCATCCGTTCTGCGTTTTAAATCAGCTGCAATACGCATTTGCATATCATTTCGCCAATCAAGCACCATCGCAATACACGGTTCTTTACCATGCCACATTTGAGGCAATCCGTCCCACGTACCGACCGGCACATAATTTTCGGATGTTAAATTACCTTGTTCTAAGGCCTCCATCGCAATACGGGCACTCGCATCACCCATTTCGGCATAGTATGTTTTCAGAACATCGGCATCTTCTTGATCAAAAGCATCATCCATTAAGCGAGCGGCAAAATAATCATTCGCCCGAGCCCGTTCACATTTACTGGAGATAAATTGCAACAAACCAACCATGGCATTACGCCCCGTTTTAGCCCAGTGAGGATCCGCCCCACCTTTTGGTTCTTCCACCAAAACGTTAACCATGGATTCAATATAAGTATCCCGTTCTTTTCCCGGAGGAGGTAAACAACTGGCAGAAAGCGGGTTCCATGCCGGATAATACAATCCTTTTTCCGGTTCGTCTTCAGCCCCCCAGTTAATCACGAACACCGGCCCGATTGTCGCACGATACCCTGTTGTATTATAACACAACTCTGGTTTAGGGTCATTCACAATAAGGCTTAATCCAGGAGAGTCCAACATAGTCGGAATCACAACACCGGCCGTTTTACCGGTTCCCGGAGGCGCTACAACCAATGCGGATAATGTTTCGGGCATTTTCAAAAGTTTTCCTTTAAACCGACCAAGTACAATCACAAAACCGTCAAATAATCCCATTTTTTTGATATCGGCATATTCCGCCAAGCGACCGCCCCCAAAAATATTTGGCATATATTTATACGGATTAGTGAAAATGCCTACCAAGAAAATACCAATCAGAGCCACGAACGGCACCCATACCAAATACATACGACCGGTAGGATTTGGCTGATTAAAAAATTCAGAAAACCAACTGACATACGTTCTAATTAATAACACGAAATCAAAGGCAACAGCTTGTTTTAAAAAGGCACAGGCCCGACCAAAAGAATCGGCACTCAAACCATCTTTGACCAACAAACTAAAGACCGGCATTAATAATGCCAGCAACCAACAAGCCAAAACGGACCAAACAACCGTCCAAAAAATCCACGCAATAAATTTGCCTTGTTCTTCATAAGCAGAATCTCTTTTAAACGCCATGTGATTTCCCTCTTACCTAAAAAGCATTTCTGATTTTTTCAATATCTGATATTTCAGCCGATGCCGATACCGCCGGCATTGCTTGAGCTACGGATGGCAATTCATCCGGCCCACCCAAATGCGTCCGACAGACAATAATTTTCATATCATCCCATGTTTTTTGCATATCTTCAGCATTAATAATTGTTCCCTCTTTAACAACCAATACCGGCACAACTTCATGAGAAACACCAGCATTTTTCAACCGTTCGGCAAATTGTTTTAATTCGCTTGTTAATTTAAAGATAGGCGATACACGGTGAGAGCTTTCCGAAAACCATAACGGATCTTCATTATTAAACCGTTCTTCATCGGCCAACCAATCACCGGCTTCATTATCAAAAGACAAAACATAAATTTTTTGGGCCTCAACCGCAACAAAATCCACCGGCATATTCCCAATTTGAGGATTGGCAATGACTTGATATCCCCCCTTAATCAAAATATCGGGTACATCTTCTTCCAACGGTTCACGAGCCGGCAATTGAATATCATCCAAAGAAATATTTTCCAAATCCGGATCATCCAAAAAGGACGGGTAAGAATTTCCCGTTGACATTTCCGGCGCACTTGACAATCCTGCCATACCTGCCCCTCCAAAAGAAGATGGCTTCGGCATTGTTTTTGTTGTTTCTTGTGAAGCAAACTCTCTACTTGCCCGTTGCTGAGCTTGACGTTCCATTGCTCTGGCAGATATATTAAGTGGAGCCGGCCGTTGTTTTTTATGTGATTTTTTACGGATATATTTAACTTTTTGTTTTCCGACAACAACACTTTTTCCAAACAAACTATGCCAAAAACGACGTAATGCATACCAAATTTTCTTTAAGCCACCCCCTATGGTTTTACGCCATTTAACTTTTAAAATAATATTCCATCCGATAATAAAAAACGGCACAGATAATAACAACACCAATACAAAAATCCAATCACTGGTTTCAGAAATAACCCAGCCCCCGATAAATTCATGATATAAGTATGACCAAGAATCGGCTGAGAACAACTTAAAATTCCAATTGCGGGCATAAAAACCGGCCATCCACCACAAAAAGAAAATCAGCCCCCAAACCAAACCGACAAACAAAATTCTTTTCCAATTTTTCATACGGCACCTTAAAAAAATATTTTGAATATGGACAGAGTATAACCAAAAAAAGTGGTTTTGGCTAGTAAAAAATAACACAAAGCAAAAAAAAGAATTGATTTTTTCAATTAATGAGGCTAAATTAAAAATGTTTTTAGATAATTTTCAGGAGAATACAATGAGAAAAATATTAATTTTACTTGTCATTGCTTGTTTAGGATTAGGCAGTGGCGTTTATGTCGCTCATCAAACAAAAAGCAAAAATTTGGTTCAAATGTTTGCTGCTAAAGGAAAAACAACAGCTCCGGTTTCTTGGACAGTCAATCATCCGAAATGGACCGGCAAATTCACAAAAACAGGCGACAATCGCATTATATTAAGTACAAATGGCGACAAGGCCACCATCGTTTCCAATAAAGATGGTTTACTCACTGTTAAATGGGATAGATGGGGGACAGAAACATTCAAATGCAACGATAAAAACGTTTGCACATTGAATAAATAAATGACCGTACATTACGCCCGAGCTAATATAATCTGCGGATTATACTCGGGCGAAATGTTAAAGGCTTCTTTTTCATATTTGTTCAGAACAAAACGAAAATAAGTCAAAACAAATAATCTTGTTGCCGAAGACAATCCCGATTTACCACGAACGTTGTCAATTTTTGAACACAATTCATGAATATTTAATCGTTCTCTGGCACAAATATCGTGTAAAGAAACCCATGTTTCCTTATCTAATCTCATGCTTGTTCTACGGCCATTTACAATGACATTTTTACAGACTAACATATTTCCCCCTTATATTTTCATGTTAGATTAATAACCTTAATAGTATAATATGCCATATGATAAAATGCAACCAATAGGCGTTATTTTTTTATAAAACACACCAAAATATAATCAAAAAGATAAAACCATGATCAGACGCAATCCCTTTAAAACTCCTTCAAAACCAACGCGTATTTGCGACCATCCCGAATGTGAAGAGGCCGGCACATGTCGTGCGCCAAAGGACAGAAGCTTGCGGGATTATTATTGGTTTTGCCAAAAACATGCCGCCGAATACAATAAAAATTGGGACTTTTATTTGGGATTATCTGCCGATGAAATTGAAGAACATTGGAAAAATGATATTACATGGCAACGCCCGACATGGAAATTAGGCCATGGGAAAACACCTAGAACCGATAAAATGAAAGATTCGTTCGGAGTGTTTGAAGAGGTCGGATTGGGTATGGATGGCAAACACACCCCACCGACAAAACCACAAAGTAATTTTGAAAAAAAATATATCCAAGCAGCCGAATTTATGGAGCTGACCATTCCGTTCACGAAAGCGGATTTAAAACGCCAATATAAAAAACTGGCAAAGAAATATCATCCGGATACTGCCGGAACCGATGCTAAAGAAGCTGCTAAGTTATTTAAAAAATTAACAGATGCCTATAAATATTTAACCGAACGTACACCGAATTAAATATTGGTATGAACATATTATTTTTTGATTAATAGACATCCGGTTGAATATTTGGCAACTTAAATATGATGTTATAAAAATAAAATTTATAAAAAACAACCATTTTTCGTTTTTTTGTTGCACTGATTTTTAAAGTTTGATAAAGTACAAACAAGGCAAATATTTTGCCCCGAGGTGTCGTAACCTCTTTATCGCTGTCCTGATGACACAGGATATAAAATTCTTCCAACATCGGTTGGAAGATGATAAAATAGCCCAATGGGTCAATATATCATACTATTTGCGATAAGTAGTTACGAACTTCCAACCACTCTTTTTTATAAAAGTGTGGTTTTCGTTTTGGTTTTAAAATTGAAAGGAAGTATATTTCTATGAAAAAGTACGAATCCGGTCGCAGTATGGTGGAAATGTTAGGAACGCTTGCGATTATGGGCATTTTATCCATTGGCGGTATTGCGGGTTATAATTATGGCATAAATAAATACCGAGCAAACACCATCATTAATGATATTATGTTGCGCGCAACGGACGCAATCGCTCAATTTGATGCAACAGGT
>JAFTHM010000132.1 GCA_017457425.1 Alphaproteobacteria bacterium | reverse complement strand
TGGTCAAACGTTGGTTCGGTATGAGCCGGAACACAATCCGCCACAAAAACAATATCCAAAAACAATGAATAATTCTAAAATGACCACAACGGCTATTGCGGGTGCGTCTGTGTTGGGATTATTATTGTTGATTTTTTAATCATGAATTTTTATCAAGTTAGGAGGGCTTTTAGCCCTCTTTTTTTTATACTTGATACCCGACCTATGTCGGTATTTTATCCTCTTGAGAGATATCATTTAAATCCTTACTTGTAAGAATGTATATGGGGGTAAAATATGACAGGAAATAAGCATCTAAAAATAATCGTTTGGATTATATTGGTATTATTGGGGATTTTAGCGTATTTTTCTTTTACCTTATCGGGACATAAAACGGTTGTTGCCAACCCTCAAGACAAAAAACAATCGGTTCACGTTTTATCTATTGTTCCCGAAAATAAAACAATACGCCAAACCTATATCGGATATGTTAAACCCATTAATCAAGTCGCTGTACATACCTATATCCCGGGGTTTATAGATAAAGTCGTTGTACAAGGTGGGCAAATGGTCAAATCTGGTGAGTTATTATTTACGCTTAAGCAAGATGAATATCGGGCTCAAATGGATTTAGCCAAAGCCAAAGTATCGGCTATGCAAGCCACTTTAGAAAATGCATCAGTGCATTATGAACGTATGAAAACAGCCGGCAAGCAAGCGATATCAAAAACGGATTTAGATAATGCCAGAACGGCCTTTTTAACGGCTGAGGCAGAATTGCAACAAGCTAAAGCCGAGGAGCGTTTAGCACAAGTCAATTATGATTATACGATGTTATATGCTCCTATTTCGGGGCGAGTTGGCGATGTGTCTATTTCCGTAGGTGATTATGTTTTTCCGCAATCTTCCGCTTTAGCTGACATTATTCAATTTAATCCCATTCGGGTACAATTTTCCATATCTGATAAAGTGTATTTAGATGAAATTAAACAAGGAAAACTCCCTTTTTCAGATTGGAAGATGTATTTGAAATTGGCTAATGGAAACGTGTATCATCAAACAGGACAAATAAAATACTTAAATAACGAAATTAATCCCAGTACCAGTGCCATAACGGTATATGCCGATTTTGATAATCCGGATGGGATTTTAGTGCCGAATGCTTACGTTGATGTGGTATTGGAAAAACAAATTCAAAATGGGATTTTTGTCCCGCAATCTGCGGTTAATTTTACATCTCAAGGAACGATTATCTATACCTTATCTTCAGATAATAAAATTACCGCAACCCCTGTTCAAGTAGGTGTTATGAGTGAGGGGCTGTATTATATTCCAAGTGGTTTAACAGTGGGTACAAAAGTGATTACGGATAAAATATCACCTTATCAAATTGGGCAAAAGGTAGAAGGAGTTAATCCATGATATCCTCTGAATTTTTTATTCGTCGCCCTCGTTTTGCTGGAGTGATTTCCTGTGTATTGGTTTTATTGGGATTAATGGCGATAGTGGTTTTGCCGGTTTCTCAATATCCGGATATTACGCCACCTCAGATTGTTGTATCAACCTCTTACCCAGGGGCCAGCGCCGGTGTGGTTCAAGATACGGTTGCGACACCGATTGAAAACCAATTAAACGGAGTAGAGGGGATGTTGTATATGTCTTCAACCTCAAACGATAACGGAGATTATAAATTAACCATTACTTTTGATGTTGGAACGGATGCCGATATTGCTCAAGTTAAAGTTCAAAACCGCCTGCAACAAATTACGTCATTTTTGCCCGATATTGTTAATCAAGAAGGTTTGACCGTTGAAACACAGACAGCCAACATTTTGGGTATGTTGGTGTTGTATTCGCCCGATAATTCCTATGATGATTTAAGCTTAAGTAATTATGCCTATACGCATATTCTGAATCCGTTAAAAAGAGTGGAAGGCATTTCTACGGCCACGATTTACGGCCCACAGATGAGCGTTCGTATTTGGATGAATCCCGATAAAATAACGGCTTTAACTTTATCGGCAGATGATGTTATTCAGGCCATATCATCACAAAATACACAAGCGGCCGTCGGATCTATCGGGTCGGCTCCAAGTTCTAAAGATTGGCAAATGGTTCTGACGTTATCCGCCAAAGGATTATTAAAAACAGTTGAGGATTTTGAAAACATTATTGTTTCTACTGATGAGACGGGTGGGGTGGTTCGTTTAAAAGATGTTGCCCGCATTGAAATGGGGGCCGATACCTACAGTATTCGGTCTTCTTATAATAATCGGCCGGCGGTTATTATAGGGCTCAGCCAAACCCCTCATGCTAATTCATTACAAGTGATGAAACGCATTAAAACATTAATGACTACGATGCAACAAACTTTCCCGAATGGGATGGTGTTTGATGTGGCCTATGATTCTACGGATTTTGTGCGAGCGTCCATAGATGGTATTTTAATGACATTGGTTATTACATTTTTATTGGTGGTCGGTGTTGTTTTTTTATTTTTGCAAAATGGGTGGGCTACATTTATTCCGATGATTACCATACCGGTTTCTTTGATTGCGACATTTGCCGTTATTTATGTGTTTGGATTTGATATTAATATTTTAACGTTATTTGCAATGATTTTAGCCATTGGCTTGGTGGTAGATGATGCCATTATCGTTGTGGAGCGTGTTCAATATTTAATGCAATACCAAAAAATGACGGCTGTTGATGCTTCTATCCAAGCCATGAAAGATATCGGCAGTGCCATTATTGCCACAACATTGGTATTACTCGCTATTTTTGTGCCGGTTGGCTTAATGGCTGGTATTACGGGTAAAATCTATCAACAATTTGCCGTAACCATTGCCACAGCCGTTTTTTTTTCGGCCGTTAATGCGTTAACGCTCAGTCCGGCTCTATGTGCGATTTTCTTTTCTAAAAAACAAACAGCGCATGATACTCATTTTTTTAAACCATTTAATGTGGCGCTTGAAAAATCAAAAAACTTATATGGCATGGTCGTTCATTATTTTATCACTCATTTAAAAATAACAGGAGTGATGATAGGGATAGTTATCATAGCCATAGCGTGGTTATTCAATCAAACGCCGACCTCGTTTATTCCGCAAGAGGATGAAGGTGTTGTTTTTGCCAATGTCTCGTTAAAAGAAACGGCAACGATTAATCAAACGGCCGAAACGTTAGAGAATATGGGAAAACAAGTCTTGTCCATGGAAGGGGTTAAATATTTTATCGGTATCGGTGGAGCCAGTTTACTAGGTGGTGGCGGAGAAAATATCGGTATGGGAGTTGTTGGCTTGGATAATTGGGATAAACGCACAACTAAAAGTTTGTCACTGGAAAATATCCTCAGAAATTTACAAAAAACATTGGGCCATAATGGTATAGCGGATATTAATTTTTTTGCCTTACCCTCAATCCCCGGGGTGGGAAACAGTAATGGGTTAACCTTTCAACTCAATGCCATTAATCCGGCTTTAACGGCTGTTCAGTTGGAACAGGCCACCACTGACTTTTTGCTTCAAATGAATAAATTACCCGATTTTTTGGGGGCTTTTACCACCTTAGGACAATTGGCTCCTCATTTATTTTTGGATGTTGACAGAACAAAATTGGAATCGTTAAAAGTGCCGGTTGATGCCTTTTTTAACGCTTTACAAAATAATTTAGGGTCCAGATATGTCAATGATATTACGTTGGATGGTCAAGTGAATAAAGTGATTGTACAAGCTGATTTTGATTATCGCAAAACGCGTCAGAATGTTGAAGATTTGTATATTCGCTCAATGGCCGGTAAAATGGTCCAAGTTCAAAATTTTGCCGATTTAAGCATTGAAATGTTGCCCAAAATTATTTATCGGTTTAATACCTATTTAAGTGCGGCCATAACAGCTCAGACGCCCGAAAATGTCAGTACGGGACAAGCCATTGATACCTTAACAGATATGATAAAAACGCTAGGAACCGATTTTGATATCAGTTGGACGGGGCTAAGCTTACAAGAAGTGGAAACAGCCGGCTTAGCCTTTATATTAATGGGATTAGCCTTTGTCTTTGGGTATTTGTTTTTGGTGGCGTTATATGAAAGTTGGTTGGTGGCATTTAGTGTTATTTTTTCCAATATTTTTGCGGTACTGGGGGCCTTAATCGGTCTGAAACTGTTAGGATTGCCTTTAAGTATTTATGCTCAACTTGGTATCGTGTTGCTGATAGGATTGGCTAGCAAAAATGCCATTTTAATCGTTGAATTTATTGTGGATGCGCAACAACGGGGCGAATCGGTTTTAATGGCCGCTGTCAGTGGGGCCACGGAACGGTTTCGTGCGGTGTTAATGACGGCGTTTACATTTATTTTGGGCGTAATGCCAATGGTTTTTGATACGGGGGCAGGGGCCGCCAGCCAAAATTCAATGGGAACAACTGTCTTTTTCGGTATGATTTTTGCTACCACAATCGGTATTTTGTTTATACCGGCATTATTTGTTATTTTTGACGGTCTTGGGCATCGCAAAAAAAATAACATAAAAAGGGGGTAATGCGATGAAAATAAAACGCAAGTTTTTAAAAACATGTTTGTTTGAAAAAAATATGAAAATTGACAACGTTCAAGATATTTATGAAGATAGAACGGATAAAAGTAAAACACCTAAATTGTTATTGTATTTAGGGATACTTGGGGTTTTATTGCTTATTTCTGTCTTGGTCGGGTGTATGATGGGGCCTGATTATGAACGCCCGCAATTTTTTGATAATCATCAAATAGAATCCGTTTTGGATTTACAGCCAACTTCCGACACACAGCCCTTATCCGTTTTAGATTTTAATGATGATACGTTAAATGAATTGTTGAGTTTGGGATTACATAACAGCCCCTCTATCCGACAAGCCTTTACAAAAGTACGCCAAGCCCGTGCCTCAGTCCGTATATCTGAATCGGATTTAATGCCCTCTATAGATTTAAATGCCAAGTATAATTACTTAAATGCCGGTCAAAATATGAATTTATTTGCCAATGAAGATTATTATCAAAATGCCATAGATATGAGTTGGGAAATTGATATTTTTGGCTCAAACGCCAGACGCTTAGAGGCCTCAAAAGCCAATCTCAGAGGTGTTATTGAAAATTTAAAAAATGTTCATGTATCACTGACGGCAAATATTGCCACAGCGTATATTGGCCTTAGGACAACCGAATGGTTAATCCAAAATGCCGAAGAAAATCTTCGTTTACAAAACGATATTTATCAAACAGTAATGGAACAATTTAAGGCCGATTTAGCCGATGAAATTGCGCTTAATCAAGCTAAATATTTATTGGAAACGACTAAAATGACCCTTCCTCAGTTTCAACAACAAAAAATAGAGTTTCAAAATACGTTGGCTTTATTAGTAGGGCAGTTGCCTACGACCTTAAATGACATTTTAAAAGGGCAAAAAAACAATTTAGTGCAAAGAAATTTTGATTATGATTTAACCCGCCTTTATAATTTACCGGCAGATATTATCCGTAATCGCCCCGATGTTCGTGTCGCAGAAGAACAATTAATCGCCGGTAATGCGATGATAGGGGCGGCTATTGGCGATATGTTCCCGAAAATCAGCTTAACTGCTCTGTTGGGATTTGGCAGTACAAATGCCTCCAATTTATTTGAAAGGGACAGTTTTGAAACCGGCATTGTCCCTCAAATCAGCTTGCCATTATTGCATTTTGGGGCTTTAAAAAATAATGTAGAATTGAAAAAAGCCATTAAAGACGAATACCTGACGGCATATGAAACGGCTCTTTTAACGGCAGCTAAAGAAATTCACAGTGCTATTAATAATTTGCAAAATGAATTCAAACGCAATCAATCGGCGAAATCGGCCTATCAAAAAATGCAAAAAGTATCAAAATTGAATTGGCAAAAATATAAACAAGGATTAATACCTTATGCCGATGTTTTAGATACCGAACAACGTCGGTTATCGGCTCAAACGAATATGGTAAATTCAAACAGTGCTTTATATCAAGGGATAGTAGGGTACTATAAAGCCATTGGTGGATGGATTGAGTAAAAAATAAAAATATGTTAATGAGTTTTTATTATTATTTATCTAAAGAAATACTCTTTAGTAAGCCCGTTATATTTTCATATACTTTTAAAAATAAACGTTCATCTAAAAAAGAATGATTTAAGTTTAAAAATGAAAACATATCAAAATCTGTATACAAAGCAAGTAATATTTTATTATCAAAAAAAGAAACGTCTGTCCGTGGAGCATTAAAAATATTTTTTAGTGTTTTTATTCCAATTAGAACGGATTTAATATATTCTTTTTCCGATGGAAGTAATGGAGTTGAAAAGATTTGAAAATAAGTATCGTAATAAATATCTCCTAAATCTATCTTTGAAAGATGGATAGGTATTTTTGAAACAATATTTTTTTGATTGAAAGCGATTGTATGACCAGTTATTTTGTTAGTAGGCTCAAAACATACAAAAATGCCCTTAAATGCCATTCGTAATGATACGGCATATTTTGGGAAGAAAATCGCATATTTACGACCAATATTATTTATAACACGTGATTTTTGTATGAAACAATTTATCCCATTATACTTGAATGAAAAGCAAATGGAGCTGTTTAAAAAATCTACATCAGATAGCAGACAACTATCTATTATCATTTTATTAGAAATAGCAGGGGGAGTTACTTTTGCATTTTCTAAAAAATTAAAAATCAGTGGTAAGGTTTCAGCACAAATCTTATTCAGAAATTGTCGTATTTTTAATTTATATAAAAAATAAGGTGCGCTACCAAGAATAGGCGCCAACAAAATAAAAATACCATTGTTGTATTTTTCTGTTAAAATAAAAGAGAAAATTGCTAATATTAATATCAGAAAAAAACTCAATTTTTTTATTTTTTTACTTAAATATAAATAAAATAGTCGTTTATTTTCTAACTTTTCAAGTATAGGAAGAACCGTTGTTTTAATATGGGATAAAAAATATTGTTTATCATAAAAAGAATCTTGCATTATTTTCTTTACTCCATTTTATATACCATTAGCATGATTTATTTTTAAATGGAAGTTTTTTTATATTTATTTTTGAAAATAAATATTATTTTATCAAACTCTATTGGATATTAAGATAGTGATAATGGGCATAAGAATAATTTGTCTAATTGGCAAGCGACTACGTGGCTATAAATTGTTTCACAATTTATTTTTGGGCTTTGCCCTTAGACCGCCTCTCCTGAGTTCAGCATCCGCTCACTTTAGTTCGCGAGCAAACCTTGACCCCACGGGTCTATGCCTCTTGTCCACATTTACTTACCAACAAAAAAAGACATCCTTTCGGATGCCTTTTTTAAATTGGTAGGCGACTACGGGTCAGTAAATCGGCGAATGCACGATTTATCCCTCACACATGTTCGGGACCGCCTAAAGGCGTCGTGTCTGCGGGATTACTGACGCATCCCTTGCCACCGAACCGCTGCGGTTCAAGTCCCAGCCCCTAAAGAATTAAAAAAAGAGGCATCACAAGGATACCTCTTCTTTTAATTGGTAGGCGACTACGGGGCAGTAAATCGGCTAACGCACGATTTATCCCTCACACATGTTCGGGA
>JAFTHM010000131.1 GCA_017457425.1 Alphaproteobacteria bacterium | reverse complement strand
CGTCGGCTCTCAGTCGGTTAGACGCTTCCGAGCTATTAATCGCCGAACAAACACGATTAGCTCACTCAGCCCTATTTGACGAGTGTGGGATAGATATGTCCTTTGTAGCCTTGGATAAGTTTAATTATATTTCGGCGAAAGGGGAAGTAGAGCACTTTTATAAAGCGCATGAAATCAGTGAGGTTGGTGCTTTTTCCAAACCCGAAATAATTGCCGCCGGTGTATTAATTCGTTATGTATTAGAAACTCAACGAGGAGTTGTGCCACTCTTGCAGGTGCCTCAACGCATTGTAGCGGGCGCTTTTATGGAAATTGATCCATCCACCCGTCGCAGTTTGGAACTAACGCACTCTTTGTCTGACGATAAAAATGCCAGCAGTTTATTAAAAACGATAGATGCGACTCAAACCGGAGCAGGTGGTCGTTTGTTGTCTTTTTATTTGTCTGCTCCGTTGTTGGATGTAAAAGAAATTGAAGCCCGATTAGATAAAATTGATTATTTTGTTCAAAATGTCGGTGTACGGGATAAAGTGCGTGAAATTTTAAGAGGCGGAGCCGATATTGAACGCTCAATTACACGTTTGTCTTTAAAACGAGGTGGGCCTAAGGATTTGTTGGCGATTTGCCAAACATTGGCCAAAATTCCCCAATTACGTCTATCTATGTGTGATACGATGGTTCCCCTTTCATTGGAAGATAATAAAAGTCAAATGGGGGACTGGACGGCTTTAACGGAAGACATTTATGCCGCTATAGGAGATGATGATAAGGATTTGCCGGTATTGGTGCGAGATGGCGGGTTTATTCGCAGAGGATATTCTGCTGCTTTGGATGAGCTGAGTAATATTAAAAATAATGCCAAAAAAGTTGTGGCGGATTTGCAAGCTAAATATATTCAGGAAACGGGAATTGCTCAATTGAAAATATCCTTTAACAATATTGTCGGGTATTATATTGAGGTGCCTGTTCGGTTTTCTGAACCGTTGCTGAGAGAAAAGGAACGAGGTTTTATTCATCGCCAAACAATGGTTAATGTTGTCCGTTTCACAACGGCAGAGTTAAGTGAATTAGAGGCCAAAATTTTACATGCCGATGAGAAAAAATTGGCAATGGAATTAGAGTTGTTTGAAACTTTAAGAAATAAAATTTTATCCCTCAGTACACCGTTATTAAAGGCAGCAACGGCTATGGCAACCATAGATGTGGCTTGTTCTTTGGCGTATTTAGCCGATAAAAATGGATGGACACGCCCCGTTATAACGGATGGAGAGGAATTTGAGATTAAAAAAGGACGACATCCGGTTGTTGAAGCTGCGTTGGGTAAACAACGTGAAAATTTTGTGCCGAATGATTGCCAACTTGGGGAAGAAGAAAATAATTTGTGGTTATTAACCGGTCCAAATATGGCGGGTAAAAGTACTTTTTTACGGCAAAATGCCTTGATTGCGATTATGGCTCAGATTGGGTCCTTTGTGCCGGCAGAGTATGCTAAAATCGGTTTGGTGGATAAGGTTTTCTCTCGGGTGGGGGCGTCTGATGATTTAGCCAGAGGTCGTTCTACCTTTATGGTGGAAATGGTGGAAGTGGCCAGTATTTTAAATGGGGCAACTGCCAAATCTTTGGTTATTTTGGATGAAGTGGGTCGTGGAACGGCCACTTTTGACGGACTGTCTTTGGCGTGGGCGGTTGTGGAATATTTGCATGACGTAAATAAATGCCGTGGATTATTTGCGACACACTATCATGAATTAACGGCACTAGCCAATCGTTTAAGGGGTGTTTCTTTACACACCATGCGCACAAAAGAATGGAATGGCGAAATAGTGTTTTTGCATGAAGTAGGTGAAGGGGCTATTGACCGCTCATACGGGATACATGTGGCAAAATTAGCCGGATTACCAACCAGTGTATTAGATAGAGCCTCTGAGGTATTGGCTGGGTTAGAGGACAAAAAACGTGAACAGCAACCTCTTTTTGAGGATTTACCCTTGTTTTGTGTCGCCAAAGAGCCTACGTTAAAAACAAGTGAAGTAGAAAATCGCCTAAAGGATGTTAATTTAGATTTAATGAGTCCAAAAGAGGCATTGGATTTTCTGTATAATTTGAAAGGAATGATAAATAAATGATACAAGCCATAATCGGATTATTTTTATTATTTGTTTTCTTTTCATTTATGTTTGTAATGGCGTGGTATGTAGCGATTCCGTTAATATTAATTTTATGTGCGGTGGCCGTTATTGGACGTATTTGGGAAAAAATCAAGATATGGATGCCAACACAGAAACCTGTGGAAAAATTGGAACGGGTGGACTCTCCTCGTCGCCGTACTCATAAAAAAGAAGTCATTGACGTAGATTATACCGAAGTTTAAGTCTTGACTCTGTACAACAAAACCCACCGTATTCACGGTGGGTTTCTTTTTAGGATAAAACCAACCTACTCAGCCAATTTTTTATCCAACAATTGATTGGCGAGGGCCGGATTAACTTTACCGCCTGAGGCCTTCATAATTTGCCCCACAAACCAACCTTTTAATTTATCTTTACCGGCTTTGATTTCGGCAACTTTGTCTTGGTTAGCGGATAAAATTTCCTCAATCAATTTTTCAATAGCGCCGGTATCGGATTCTTGTTTCAGACCTTTTTCTTCCACAATAACGGCTGGTTCTTTACCGGTTTCGGCCATAATCTCAAAGACCTCCTTGGCGATTTTACCGGAGATTGTCCCATCGGCAATTAACCCCACCAAAGCGCCTAAATTTTTAGCCGACACAGGGCTGTTTGACACGGTCAAACCATTCTTGTTTAAGTATCCGAATAAATCACCCATGACCCAGTTAGCCACTTTTTTCGCATCTTGCCCGATAATGGCTTCTTCAAAATAACGAGACGTTTCCACATCCAATGTCAACACATGGGCGTCATAGTCGGTAAGCCCCAGTTCAGCCACATAGCGTTTTTTCTTGGCTTCCGGCAATTCCGGTAAGCTGGCACGAATTTGCTCAATATATTCATCTGTCAAAATCACCGGCAATAAGTCTGGGTCCGGAAAATAACGATAATCGTGTGCATTTTCTTTGCTACGCATTGGACGAGTTTCCCCATTGTTCGGGTCAAACAGGCGTGTTTCTTGGCGTACTGTACCGCCATTTTCGTACACTTCCACTTGACGATTGGCTTCAATTTCAATGGCTTGCATGACAAACCGCACAGAGTTGACGTTTTTAACCTCACGATCACGTAAAATTGTTTTGCCGACTTTACGAACGGAAACGTTAACGTCGCAACGCATAGAGCCTTCGTCCATATTCCCGTCACAAGTCCCTAAAGCACGCACAATAGCACGTAATTGACGCAAGTATTCGCCGGCTTCTTCCGGAGAACGCATATCCGGTTTTGACACGATTTCCATTAACCCGACACCCGAACGGTTCAAGTCAATAAATGATTTGGATGGGTGCATATCGTGAATGGATTTACCGGCATCTTGTTCTAAGTGCAAACGTTCCACACCGATTCTTCTGTCCCCTTCAGATGTATGAACTTCAATAAAGCCCTCGCCGACAATCGGGTAATACAGTTGAGAAATTTGATACCCTTGCGGTAAATCGGCATAGAAGTAGTTTTTGCGGTCAAACCGAGAATATTTGTTGATTTTAGCATTTAATCCCAACCCGGTTTTGACGGATTGACGGATGCATTCTTCATTTAAAACTGGCAACATACCGGGGAAAGCCGCATCCACCAAAGACACATGTGTGTTTTGTTCGGCCCCAAATTCAGCGCTAGCCCCCGAAAAAACTTTGGCTTTTGAGATGATTTGGCAGTGAACTTCTAAACCGATAACCAATTCCCAATCTGATGTATTTCCTTTAATTGTATACATAATCTTATCCTTTCACACGGTGTGGCATTAAGTTAAACCCAGCAGATTTTTCCATCACATCTGCCACTTGGAACACCGTATTTTCATCAAAGTGTTTTCCGATAATTTGTAAACCGATTGGTAATCCGCCACTGCTCATACCAACGGGTAAAGCCAAAGACGGTACGCCGGCTAAAGAACTAGGGGTCGTAAAGACATCGCCAAGGTATGTAGAAACAGGATCCATATTGGCCATATCGGCAAAACTTAACGCCGGTGTCGGAGCAGCCGGAGCCAAAATTGCATCTACCGTTTCAAAGGCTTTTTTGAAGTCTTCGGCAATCAAACGACGTACCCGTTGAGCCCGTGTATAATAGGCGTCATAGAAGCCCGCAGACAACACGAAAGTACCCAATAAAATACGGCGGATAACTTCATCACCAAAACCGTCTGTACGGGTGTTTTTGTACATGTCGTCTAATGTTGCCCCTTCAACCCGAGTGGTATAGCGAACACCATCATAGCGGGACAGGTTAGAGGATGCTTCGGCACAAGCAATAATATAGTAAACCGGCAACGCATATTTTGTATGTGGCATGGAAATATCCACAATTTCGGCGCCGGCATCTTTTAATAACTGAATACCTTTATCCCAAACTTTGGCCACATCTTCGTTCATGCCGTCCATACGATATTCTTTTGGAATACCGATTTTTTTACCACGAATGTCTCCTGTTAAAGCAGATACATAATTCGGAACCGGCGTGTTGACGGAGGTTGAATCTTTTTTGTCGTATCCGGCCATCGTTTCCAACATAATGGCACAATCTTTGACCGAACGAGCCATCGGACCGGCTTGGTCTAAAGAGGAGGCAAACGCCACAATCCCCCAACGAGAGCAACGGCCGTATGTTGGTTTAATACCTGTGATACCACAAAAAGAGGCCGGCTGACGAATGGAACCGCCTGTGTCGGACCCCGTTGCGCCCATACACAAACCGGCGGCTACAGCAGCAGCAGACCCGCCAGAGGAACCACCCGGCGTTAAAGTGTACTCACCATTTGCATCTGTCCACGGGTTTTTGGATTCACCAAAATAACTGGTTCTGGTGGAACCGCCCATAGCGAATTGATCGGTGTTGACTTTACCCAACATAACTGTACCGGCATCTTTTAAGTTTTGAGTAACCGTTGATTCATAAGTCGGCACAAATTTGGATAAAATCTTACTAGCCGCCGTTGTGCGAACATCTTTTGTGCAGTACAAATCTTTGTTGGCAATTGGAATACCGTCCAAAGCACCAAAACTTTCCCCGTTGGCACGACGTTTGTCAGAGGCCTCGGCATCTGCCATAGCTCGCTCGGGCGTTTCGGTAATAAAAGCATTTAAAACACAACCTTTTTCCATTTCGGAAAGGTGTGCCTGTGTCAATTCTACGGAAGAAATTTCCTTTTTGGCCAATAAATCGGCAGCTTCAGAAATATGTAAGTTAATTAAATCTGTCATTTTTTACTCCACCATTTTGGGAACAACATAAAATCCGTGAGCGGATTCTGGTGCATTTTTCATTAAATCGGCTTGGATATTACCATCTGTGACAACATCGGCCCGAATGGCTTCGGTTTGTTCCGTGACAGAAATCAGCGGTTCAATACCATCCACATTGACTTCTTGTAATTGTTCAACCCAATTTAAAATGCCGTCCACTTCACCGGCGAATTTTTGTTTTTGTTCATCGGTTAAATTCAAACGAGCCAAATTGGCTACATTTGCGACCGTTTCTTCATTAAAAGCCATGATTTTTTCTCCTTTTGTTGAATGGAGGTATTAAACCCGATTTTTCATAAAAAATCAAGCAAAATTAACGATTGGAACGAAAAAATAACAGAGCCGTTCATGGTTTTTGTTGATTTTTGATGCCGTATTTTGTATGATAGCAATAGGTTTAAAAAATGAAAGGAGAAAAAAATGAAAAAAGGATTGTTTTTAGTTTTGGGGGTGTGTTTGATAACAACGGCTTGTGCGACCGAAAGTACAGGCAATGTTATGACAAAAATGAAAACGTGTTTAACGGAACAAGGATGGCAAGTTGTAGTTGATGGAACATTATACAACAATGGGATGAGTGCAACAGACAAACAAATTTCAACAACCTGTTTGAATGAATTATCGGTGCAAGATATGGGTATTGAGCCACAAACCACTCAAATGGCCACAACGATTTTAACCGCTTTGTCTTCTGCTAAACAAACACAGAAATAAAGTGATTGGGATATAAAAAACTCGGGATTTTTTGTCCTGAGTTTTTTGATAGCGATATAGTGTTGGTTTTTGTATTGATTAATATAAAAGATGATGACGTTATAGTTTTTTTATGAGGATTGAAAAAAAAGCCCCCCTGACACACTCAGGGGGGTCTTCGGAGTAAAAAAGATTTTATGCAGCCCGCGAACGAGTTCTGTGTTTTGCATAACTTAAATCAATAGCCATACATTTGCCACGGACTAACATTTGTGGAGCAGCTTGTAATTCATTATACAAGCAAACCGGTGCATGCGCTAACAGGCCACGAGAAGATGTTGAACCACCCTCATAGTGTTTGTTTTGAGAATCTACCACGGTTTCAACAACTTTTCCGTCTGTACCGTATCTATAATAAAATGTTTTTTGATATACAACGTCTGTAAACATTTCTGTTGATAAATGATTATCTTGGAATGTTTTAACGGATACAAAGCCGTCTGATGTGGAAACGCAAGTTTCACGAGCGGTACCATTTTGGAAGAAGTCCACCATCATATATCCACTCATATTCAGCGGATCTAATGATGTTGCAACGCTCTTTAAGCGACCGGAATGAGAAATAATGGCCGCAACTTTCAGCCTATTTTTTAAGACGAAGTTCATAAAAATATCCTTTGATGTAATTTGTATTTTTTAATATTAACACTTTATTAATAAAATGTCAAGCGTTTTTGACATGTAAAAATGTTGACAAATTTAAATATATGTGATATTATTTTGTTATTAATTAAAAAAAAGGTATATTTTATGAAGAATATTTTTGATTGTATTTCGGAAAAAGAGTTGTCTAATCTAATTGGTGAATCTGTAAAAACGCAAGTTGTATCTGAAAATGGTAATTCTTATACGTGTGTTATTAATGATGTTCATATTATTAAAGTTCCTTTTAATAAAAAGACGGCCATTTCTTTAAGGCGGGAAATTAACTTGGCTAATATATTACAAAAATGTGTTTTACCAGCTCAAACACCGGCATGGCGATATGTTGATTTATCTCACACAAGCCAAGAACCTCTTTCAAAATATGCTGCATTTTGTGCGGTAGCGCCGATGATTACAGGTTGCTCTCCCGCTACAGTAAATACACCAGAATTAATGACTGATTTGGGTCGGTTTTTGGCTGTTTTGCATAAGGTTCCAGCTACGACATTTCATGGTGTTCAAACTTACATAGATATACATTTTAATCACATGATTAAAACTTGGGAAAAACAAGAACGACATAAAACTGTTGAAGTAAGCAGATGGAAGCATTTTAAAAAATATTTAAAAAATACATGTTTGAAACGGGCAAATGACGTTTATCGGAATAGTGTTTCTCCGGTCTTGACGCATGCAGATTTACATGAGCGTAATGTGTTGGTGGATGAGCGGGGGAGGTTGAAGGCTGTGTTAGATTTTGGGAATGCTATATTAACGCCAGAGCCTCAAGATATATTGTTTCCGTTAAATGGTATCACTCGGCAATCTGTTCTGTTGAATGCTTATCAAGCATATTTGGGAAGGCGAGCTGATGAACCGGATAAAAGCCAAAAAACATGGCAATTGATATCAAAAATGGATGTACAGGCCGAGAGTATTTTGGATAAATTTTTAACTCAGGAAAAACAAAGAGGGTGAGAGTGTATTTAACGTTAGGACAATCAGAAAATAGGGCTGTGATGATACCGATTTTGATGCAGGCTTTAGGTAGAAATGATATTGGAGATTATCAAAAATTAACTTCTGCAAATGCTTTTGTTTATCAAGTCGGGGAAGACTATGTTAAATTTCCCAATATGTTGCGTGCCGAAAAAGCATTGCGACGTGAAATAGAGCTTTCCAATTTTTTGAGTAAGCGAGTCTCTTTTAGTGTCCCGTATTTTGAATATGGGCAAATTACAACTCGCTTAAATGGTGAAGAGTGTAATTTATTTTTTGCAAAATCCAAAAAAATTAGAGGGATTCCTTTATATCAAGCAACAATGCGAGCTATTCCTCATACGACATTTGCGACATCGTTGGTGAATGTATTAGAAGAACTGCATTCTATTAATATAACAGATATATCGGCTTTGGGGGTTCCTTCATTTAAAGCGCGCATTGGGAAATTAATGGGAACGGTTATTCAGTCTGACCAAACGCATCTTAAAACTAAAAAAAATATTTTCAATAAAATTCGCTCACAATTGGGGGCGAATGAAAAAGATGTTTTGTGCCATCGGGATTTACATGGAGCCAATAATTGTGTAAATCCTTTATCTGGCGTGG
>JAFTHM010000130.1 GCA_017457425.1 Alphaproteobacteria bacterium | reverse complement strand
CATAATTGAAAAAGTACCTGCCGAGTGTTCTGTTTTTTCTAATTCTGGAAGCAAAGTATATTGTTCCTCAGGTGTCATTTGAGCGAATTTATTTATAGTATCAATAGTTTTAAATTTATTATATACAATTTCTGCATCTTTAACAATGGGAGTTATATCACCATAGACATCAGAATGAAGATGATCTTTATGATATTCCATAAATGATTTAATTGTTTCTTTTTTATTCATAGTATTCCTCCTTAATGTCATCCGTATACATATGTATTATATCATACTTTTTAAATAAAAAAAGAGGGATTTTATCCCTCTGTTAATTCTTCTATTTAGTTTTCTTCTAAGAAGCTACGCAATTTTCTAGACCGACTTGGGTGTTTGAGTTTACGCAACGCCTTTGCCTCAATCTGACGGATACGTTCACGGGTAACGGCAAATTGTAAACCGACTTCTTCCAATGTGTGATCAGAGTTCATACCGATACCGAAACGCATACGCAATACCCGTTCTTCACGAGGGGATAGGGTGGACAACACCGCTGTACAAGATTGACGTAAATTCGTTTGAATGGCGGCCTCTAACGGTTGCATTGTTTGCTTATCTTCAATGAAATCCCCTAAGTGTGAATCTTCTTCATCACCAACCGGCGTTTCTAAAGAAATTGGCTCTTTTGCAATTTTTAATACCTTTTTAATTTTTTCAACCGACATATTGATGCGTGGTGCCAATTCTTCCGGTGTCGGTTCGTGGCCAGTTTCCAACATCATTTGACGGCTGGTTCTGAGCATTTTATTAATTGTTTCAATCATATGCACCGGAATACGAATGGTTCTGGCTTGGTCGGCAATCGCACGGGTAATGGATTGACGAATCCACCAAGTGGCATACGTTGAAAATTTATATCCTCGTTGATATTCAAACTTATCAACGGCTTTCATAAGACCGATATTACCTTCTTGAATTAAATCCAAAAATTGCAAGCCACGATTCGTATATTTTTTGGAAATGGAAATCACCAAACGCAAGTTAGCTTCAATCATTTCTTGTTTGGCTTTATTTGTTTCCTGCCGGCCTTTTTTAATCGTTGTTACCAATTTACGATATTCGGAAATGGGCATTTTTGTTTCTTCAGCCACTCCTTGAATTGCTGAGCGTATCTCATTGATTTCTTGCAAATGTTTTTCAACAAACGTTTTCCATTGTTTGGATGTTTTTTTCTTTATTTTGGAAATCCATTTAGTATCCATTTCACTGTTTTGATAGGCTTGTAAAAAGTCTTCACGGTCAATTTTACACAATGTGGCAAGACGTAACAACTTACCTTCCAACATCATTAAACGTTGGTTAACATCTGTAATTTTTTCAATGAGTCCTTCAATACAATTTTGATTTAAATGGACATTTTTTAATTTATCTGTTAATTCTTTTTTTAATGCTTTGTATTTATTTTCTGTCGCTGTTGCAACGGGTTTTCCGGCCAAAATAGCCGTCATTCTGTCTTGTTGAACTTTCGTAAATTTTTGATAAAGTGTTTCAATATCTTTGAAAGCCACCAAAATTTGAGGCATTAAATTTTCTTCCATTTGGGAAACGGATAGGGCGGCTTCTTCATCATCTTCATCAAATTCATCTTCGCCGTATTCATCGGATGTTTTATCGTCATCCTCATCCTCATCAATTTGAACGTCATCCCCATCCAATTCATCCTCATCACTCTCCTCGTCATCAGAGTATGTATCGGATAGTTCATCCTCCTCATCTTCTTCTTCGTACTCTTCTG
>JAFTHM010000129.1 GCA_017457425.1 Alphaproteobacteria bacterium | reverse complement strand
GAGGTTAAACCGGCTGTCTATGATTCAAAAGAAGGAGAATAAAAAATGAAAAGAGTATCCGCTTCTTATATTGTATTGACGGCTTTATTATGTGCTCTGCCAATGACAATATATGCACAGTCCAACATATCTAAAACGACAACCGCTGAGGTCAAACCGGCCCCTAAGCGGTTGTTGTCTTTGAACCTGTTAACATTAAAGGCAACAGAAGCTCATGCACTTCTGAATCAACTGCGTTCTTTAAAGGCAGAAGGAAATAAATTGGTCAAACGGGAAAAAGAGTATGCCGAAGCTCAAGAACGATTTAAAGAGTTAAATGAGTGCAATGTTAAACGGTTAGCGGATCAATTTAAAAATCCGAAAGAGGTATGGCAAAAAATAACAAATACCTATGATGCAAAAGAAAAAGAATTGGCAATTTATATCAATTCAGCAGAACCATCGGCCGATTCAGGGATATTAAAAGAAGATGGCTTGACACATTATACGGATCAGGAAATTGCAGAATTATTGGCTTATTGGTCATTGGGAAATGAAATTTTGACGGATGTATATGCTAATCAGGATAAATGGGGTGAACGTAAAAGTCCTACCGCTCCATCGTTCCCATTATGGAAAGACCAAAAGTATTTCTTTGATAAAGATTGGAATGATTATTACACCAAATTAAATACGTTTTTTGGAGTTCCTCCGCAAGGGCGTCCAAAAATTGACGATAGAAAATACGACTATAAACGAGCGGATGAAACAAGAGCGGCTCATCAGGCATATATGAAGGTTTTAACTGCTAAAAATCCGAAAAAGGCGTTGTTATTGCCGGATGAGTTAAAAGCTGGGCCGGCTGTAGCGCCTCGTCCTTTGCCTCCTGCAGAAGAAAGTACTATGTACATTGGAGATATTGAAAAAACACACCAAATTTTTCCGTCTTGGCCCGAACCATGGCGTAAGCAAATTGAAAATAATTTTGCCGATTACAATACAAAGGGAGAATTGGCTAAAGATTTTGTACCTAGAACATTTCGTTTAAAAAATGAAGTGGGAGGGGTTGATGGAACTGAACGCAACAATCGGTTGAATATCTATCAAGCGGAAAAGAAAAGTGTAGATGGAGCCAAAAAAATGGTAGAGGCCGCAAAGGCTGTCGTAAAAGCAAAACAACAAACGTTGCAAAGCGCTTTGGAACAAGCCGGTATTAATGTATCGGCTGATGTGGATATTACAAATCCGAAAGAATATGCAAAATTGGAGCAAGCAATTAACGAACGCAAAAATGAGTATATTAAGCAAGTGGAAGAAAGATTAGATTCGGAACCTTGGAATGATTCCATCAAATATGAAATTGAAGCGTTGAAAAAGGATAAAACAGGGAAAGTTTCGGTTTCTAAATATACGGCTATCGGTATAGATCAGGCGTTGTTGGAGGCCGATTCTGTTGAGGCTTTGCAACAAAAACAAGAAAAATTTGCCGATGAACAAATGAAAAAAGCACAAAAACCGATTAATAAAAAATGTTTGTTGGGAAATGATTAAAGGACATGGTTAAAAAAGTATCATTAAAAGTACCACAACAACTCAAAAAAAGTAATCCGGATTATGCTCAGGCCATTGCTAAGTTTTGGATGGTTGTGGCATCAATTTTTGTCGGGTTTAATGTGTTTTTTGTATTAACATTAATGCAAATGGCTCCTCGGCTGACAGTCGTACCTCAGGTTTTATCCAAAGAGCCTATGCACTCGCTTGAATTGATACAAGCCGAATCGTTTGATACAAATATTGCCGATAAACGATTGATTGATGAAATGATGATACGATACTATTTGACGGAACGACACACTCGCTTTGCAGATGTGCAAGAAATGCAAAATAAATGGGGGCCTTGGGGAACAGTTTCATTGTTATCCACACCGCAGGTGTATCGAGAATTTTATCAAAGTTTGGGTGAAATAACCGAAAATGTTCAGCAAATGCCTTATTCTCAAGGAATTGATATCAGAATAGTTAAGCGTACCGGAAAAACGTGGACTGTTGAATTTGATTTGTATAAGATGGCCCAAGGCTTTGTCAGTAAGGAAACGCGAATTGCTGTTTTAGAAAGTGCCGAGACACCTTATCGGCGGGCATTTCGGTTGAGAAACACGAATCCGTATGGATTTATTATTATTAATTATACAGATGCTGTAAAAAAACAGTCTATTTCTTAATTTTTCTATTGGCTATTTTCTTTTTTTCTGCTAGATTAAAAGAAGGTTTTACTGTCAAAGAAAGGAAAAATATGAATAAGTATTTGTTTTTATTTGGTATTGTTGCAATTTTATCAGTTGCTGCGTGTGAAACAATTTATGAAAAAGAAACGGTTGGTATTGGTCCGGATTACTCTGAACTTAAAAAATCACCGTGTGCTTGTTTGCAATTAGATCAAGCTCCTGAGCTGCCTGAGTGGTTTTCTTAATAATTTGTTAAGGTTTTTGATAAATTATGCAGGTTGAAAGTAATACGCAAAAAGCGACCGAAATAACGGAAGAAGTTGCTCTGGAAAGCGATATTTCTGAAGAGGCGGTTAAAGAAAGGCGATATCTGTGGATGGCACGGACATTTGCTTTGGTGTCTGTTGTTTCATTTTTAGTAAATGTTTTATTGCTTTTTGCGGTTTTTTCATTGGTGCCGTTAATGCGGGTTCAACCATTTTATTTGAGTACGCAAGATAAAGACCAACAAGTTATTCGTGTGGTACGTCCGCGTATTGCGGATTTAAATACGCAAGTGTTGGGAGAATCCTTTATTCGTCAGTATTTGTTAGCTCGTTTTACGGTTGGGACGAATATTCCATCATTGGAAAATACATGGGGAATTGATGGTCTTATTGCTCACGAAAGTGCGCCATCTGTATTTCAGGAGTTTTTGCAAACATCCAATGGGTTGATTGAATTGGCAAAAAAAGATGGTTTTACACGGGGCGTGCGTATTTTGACAGTCGTTCAGTTGTCAACCGAAAAAGATGGTAGTGAAATTTGGCAAGCCGAATTAGAGTTTGGAGATATGAGACGAGGAGCGTCTGAGCCAAAATATACCAAATGGCGGGCTGTGTTGCATATTGCTTTTGATCCGGTTCAAGAAAATTTAGAGTGGTCTAATCGGTTGAAAAATCCACTTGGATTTAAAGTTAGACGATTCGGATTGGAGGAATTGAAAGAGTAGAATACGAGGTATTTGAAATATTTTTTATTTTTTTGTGGACTTTAGAATAAAAAATGTTTTATGTTATAAATAACAAAATTTTGTTAACAAAGGAGAACGGGTATGTTAAATTTAAATAAGAAAAAAATGAGTTGGCTGGGTGCGGCCGGTTTTGTCATTTTGACAGCGGTCGGCGTGAATGCTCAACAAATGTTGCCAACAGATGTTGAAGCACAACAGCTCAGTGATGCGATGGCTCAAACCAGTGGCGAATTTGATGCTATGAATTTGGGGTATATTCATTCGCTTGGGATGCAACAAAAAGCATGGAATGATCCGTTAATGCATTTGGGTGAGGGTCAAACAAAACCGGGGTATTCTCGTTATACATGGACACCGGAAGTGGTATTGCCCATTCGCTTGCGTGAAGGGATGATGACTCTTATTAATTTGCCACCTTGGGAATTAATTGAAAAAGTTCACATTGGTTCTCCGGAATCTTTTGGTGGTGAAATTGCGGCGCCTAATTCTTTGTTGGTATATGCAGACCCGTCATATATCGGTGTGGATTCCAATATGATTATTTTTGGTCGTTCCGGTAATCGTTATGTGTTCTATTTGCGTAGTGAAACATATAATACCGATAAAATCACGCATTCTGTTGTAGATGTGTTGGTCGGTCCGAAATATACACCGGTTGCTGATGGAGGTCAGCTCGGAAATTTTAATGGTGCCACGACTATGGCTGCGACCAGTTATACACAACGCAGCGCTTTTGCACCTACTTGGTCCGGTCGTGGCAATTCTTTAACACCGGGTGGGGCTCAAAATCCGCAAATCGGATTGAATACAGCTTCAACGGCTCCTAAAAACTGGTTGCAAAACATTCCGGTTGATCCGGAAAAGTTCCGGTTTGATATGGAAATCTTTTTGCCAAATCCGTCTGATATAGATATTGCTCCGGATAAGGTGTGGCGTGATGATATTTTTACGTATATTGATTTAGGACCGAAAGCTTTAACAATGACACAACGTCCGGTTGTCAGCTTGATTGTTCAAGATTCCGAAGTGCCTGTTGGTTTCCGTACCCGTGGACCGAACAGTCGCTTGATTGTTGTTGAAGCCGTTGGTGATTTGGTCTTGCGTAATGGTAAAAAAATCATTTGTTTAAAATTGCGTCGTGATCCAGCCTCTGGTTTAGAATATACGGATTATAGTGGTGATCAAGCACGTACATGGTATGCACCGTCTGTACCGGGACCGGATGGTCGTCCGAATACAACAACGGCAGCCGGTATGGATTTATCCAGTGATTCTAAACAAGCGGCTTTATCTATGGATGGTAAAACGGTATTGCGTCAATCTGATTTAGATCAAATTTTGGAGGCTGCCGGTCAAAGTAATGTATCCATCAACCAAACATCGGCACAAAATACAAATGTGAATACGGCTTATCATTCCGTTGCCGGAGAAACACAAGGTATCATGCAACCGATTCCGGCAGATGTGCGCAATTCTGCGGCTGCCTCTTCTGGGATTATTGGGGTAATGCAACAAGTACAAGGCAACATGAATGGCGGTGCCGGTACTTCTAACGGCGGTATGAACGGTGCCGGTGGTATGTATGGTACAGGTGGTGTTGTCGGTCAAGGATTGATGGGGGCAACTGAAAGTATTTCAGTGGAATTAGGTTCTCATGCGGATATTGCTACATTGGAAACAATGTGGGAAGGTTTAGTATCTCAAAACGAAGATGTATTAAATGGATATGAGCCATATTATTCCGTTGATACAACGGCAGACGGAGATGTCAAAGAATTGTTCCGTTTGCGTATTGGACCAATGAAGAATGTACAAGCAGGTGATAATTTGTGTCGTAAATTAGGCCGTCGTGGGCATTCATGTACTGTTATTCGCGTTCAATAAAGGATTAGTAAAACATTAAAAAAGTGAGAGTGTTATGGCAGAAAATCGCAGTTTAAGCTCGTCAGAACAATATATCAAAAAATCAAATCGCAGACTGTTATTTATCGGTTTGGGATTATTGTTGGCTTTTTTGATTGCTTTGGCTCTTATTCCGTCTAAGCAAACGAAAAGACCACAAGAGGATATCTCTATCACAGGTGTTTCCGATGTGTTTGGAGAAAAATCCGGCATGGAGGCTAAAGGAGTGTTGCCATATGGGGATAATGTTAAATTAGTTCCCAATCCGGATAAAGTTGAAATGAACAATGTGGTTTTGGGGTCCAAAGCCGAGGCATTGATTGTTTTAACGGCTAAAAATGCACCGATTTTGTTCAGAGGATGGGATTTGGCCGAAACACAACAAGACGGTTTTTCCATTGAAACAACGTGCGTTCCGAGTAAACCTCTTGCCATTGATGAATCATGTAATGTTAAAGTATTGTGGAATCCGGTTGAACTGCGACGGATTTCTAATATCTTAAACATTAAATGGCGTGTTGACAGCACGGAAATTTACCGCGAAGAAACACTGTCTATTTCTTTATCAGCTCAATCTACGGATTCTAAGGATTGTGTGATTTGTGAAACCGCTGCGGCCGAAGCTGAAAAGAAACCGCGTCAAGCCATGTTGTTGAATGGGCAGTTAGCCGACATTGATGAAGATGGCTATATCATGTTAGGGGACAGAACATACAAAGTAGATGCCGAGGGTAATTTATTGGATGAATTTGGCAACCCGACAGGAATGAAATTAATCGGGAATAAGTTGTATGATAAAGACGGTAATTTAATTGGCATTGTTGGTGAAGATGGTTATATTCGTGATGCCAATGGTAATATTATCGGTCGTGTTAACCCGGATGGATCCATTACGTTGTTTGGCACAAAAGGGCGCGTAACGGAAAATGGCGTTATCGTTGATGAAAATGGCAATATTATCGGTGTGGCAGAACCCGAACGCATTCCGCTTGATTTAACCCATAAAATAATCGGTACCATTTCCAATAAAACAAATGTTATTAATGCCAATGGAGAAACTGTTGGTAGAATACTTGGGGACGGAACGATTGTTTCTTCATCCGATTTACAGGTAATTGGTGCCGCCGTTCCTGTTTTGTCCGTTATGGATGAACAAGGTGTGGTCGTCGGTAAATTGTTAAAAGATGGTACGGTTGTTGATGGTCAAAATGCCGTTATCGGACGCCCGTTAGTAGATGGTACGGTTGCTGATTTACAAGGCAATATCATCGGTACTTTACGTCCTTGGGGATTAGTCTTGGACTTTAATTCCATTGTGATTGGGGCTGTTTTACCCGATGGAAAGGTCATGGGGAACGGTGGTGGTAATATTGCCCATATTTCTCCGACCGGATTGGCTGTTGATGCAACCGGAGAGTTAATCGGTGGTGTCGTTCCGCAAGGAATTGCTGCCGGAGCTGGTTGTAATACGGTTGGTACGGTATTGCAAAATGGTGAAGTTAGAGACGCATTTGATCAAGTAGTTGGACATGCAACGGTTGATGGGTCTGTTTTAGATAAAGATGGGAACGATATCGGGGCTGTTGTTGAACAAGGAGTCATTGTCAGTGAAAATGGCACAATTTTAGGATTTGTCAATTCCGAAGGTAAAGCCGTTAATGCTCAAGGTAAAGTTATTGGATGTATCAGTGCCGGAGGAACGGTCAGCGCAGGTAAAAAACCAATTGGCGCCGTTATGGCAAAGGGACGTGTAATCGGTTCCGGCTGTCGAGTGTTGGGATCTGTGTATCCAAACGGTGCAGTTATGACAACAACGGGAGATGTCGTTGGCAAAGTTCGGGCAGATAAATATGTAATCAGTTCAGCAAATCGTGTAATTGGCGTTGTGATTCCTCGTGGAACAGCTATTGCCGAAGGGTGTCGTTTACTTGGGTTAATTTCTCCAAGTGGTCGTGTATTGGATACAACGGGAACGGATATCGGATGTGTTACGCCGGAAAAAACGGTTGTGAATGCTCAAAATGTTGTTATCGGTGGAGTCAATGGTCGAGGTATTGTTGTTGATGATGCCGGTAAAGTTGTTGGTCGTGCCCGTATTGATGGTAAGGTTGTAGATAAAACCGGTAAGGTTATCGGATGTTTAAATCCGGATGGAACGGCTGTGGATTTAGAGGGCAAACCGTTAGGAAAATTAATTGATACTTCTAAAGGTGCTGTCGTTTTGGATGAAAACGGCAATCCGACAGACTGGGTGATTGTCGGTAATGAAGTTTTTGATAGTGCTGGCAATAAAATTGGTACAATCTTAGCCGATGGTCGTGTCGTTGATGATAAAGGAAACATTGTTGCCTTTATTCCACCAGAAGGTGTTATTTTCTCACCAGAAGGGTTGGTATTAGGGCGTTATTCCAGACAAAATGGTGCAGCAATTAATACGGCAGGGGATAAATTTGCCAAAATTTTACCGGATATGACGGCCGTTAGCGGTGATAAAAACGAAATTATCGGTGCCTTAATCGCAGACAAAACCTCCTTTATGGGAATGGATGGTCATTTAATCGGTGTGATGCAATTTGACGGCATTTTAAATGATGCTTCGGGTACTTTGGCTGGTGCTATTAGAGCCGATGGGTCTGTTGTGGATAAAACAGGTCGTGTTATCGGCGTTAAAATTCCACAAGGAACGGTTGTATCTGCCATTGGTGAAGTTGTTGGTACTGTATCTGTAAAAGGTGAAGTGTTGTCCAGCTCTCAAACTGTTATTGGCCGTGTTTTGGGTAATGGATTGGCAATATCTAATAACGGTACAGTTTTGGGGGGTGTGTTATCCGATATTATGTTGGCCATGGGAACTGATGGATTTATCGGTAATGTGTCTCCGACCGGCGTAGTGACGGATAAAAATGGTCGCCGATTGGGGGGTGCTAATGCTTTTGGATTGATTTTAGGAGCTAATGGCGAACTTTTGGGTAAGACAATGCGTGTGGGACCATTTGTAGATGCCGCGGGTACGACAATTGGTTGGTTATCTTTCAAAGGCGAATTAACCGGTAAAACGAATATCAGTGGGCAAGTCTTGATGAATGGAACGGTTATTGATCACACCAATCGTATTTTGGGTACATTAGTACCACGTGGCACGGCTGTAAACAGCAAGGGTGTTTTTGTCGGTACAATTGCTCCAAATGCCAGAGTGTTGGGTGAAAACAATGCTGTTGTCGGATCATTTAAAGCCTCTCCTTATTTATATAATGTGGAACAAAATATTGCTGGTCAGCGTTTGAATGCAGGTATCGGATTGGATACAAATGGTAACTTTATCGGTTGGACCCGTTATGATGGAACGGTTGAAAATGCTAATCAAACAATTGGACGTGTTTCTTTAGACGGTCGTATCTTAGCCGAAAATGGAACTGTAATCGGTTTTTATGTTCCGCTTGGATTGCCGGCTGTTAATGATACAGGTAAAACATTCGGATTTATGTCCACAAATGGTATGATTGTTAACACGAAAGGTGATGTTTTAGGAAAAGCCATTTCTCCAACCGCTGTTGTACAAGAGGGCAAATGGACCGGTCGCTTATTAAGTGGTTTTGATTTTGTAAATGACTTTACATCCGGTACGGTTATTGGGCAAGTGGCTCCAAACGGAACAATTGCGAATGTGCAAGATGCTAAACCATTGGGACATTTGATGATGAACGGATTGGCCGTTGGATTAACAAAACAATTCATTGGTGGGGTGGTCAGTAGTGGTGTACCGGTATCCAATGTATTGGCTGTGTTAGGTCAAGCCATGTCAAACGGTCAAATTTTTGCCGAAGGTCGGATGACGGGTAAAACAATGGCATCTAAGGCTGTTTTGGATATCAACAATGATGTTATCGGTCGTTTAATGCAACCGGTATCGTATATCGGTCGGGATGGTAATGTGATTGGTATGTCCGAAGGTGGTGTTGCTATTATTGGTGCTGGTGGTTCGGCTGTTGCTAATCAAACATTTGGATCAGCTTTAACCAATGAAACGGATTGGGCTGGTGGTGAAATGCCGACAGGTGTTGTTTTAACAGATGATGGCTTTACTGTTGGTGTTGTTGCAGCAGATGGTGCTGTCTTAGGTGATAAAGATACAGTTATGGGACGCGTTTTACCGGATGGAACGGCCAGTGGTATTGTGGAACGGATGACGTATACAACAATGCCGTATGTTGGTGCTGTTGCCAAACAAGGTCTTGCCGTTCATTTGGATAAAGGGCGTGTCTTGGGGCGTACCACAATGGATGGTGGCGTTGTAGATGCATCAGAAAAACGCATACATAAAGTGATTGATGACGGATCTGTGTTGGGTACAAAAAATCCAATAGAGGGCGTTGTTATGCCGTTTGGTGTTGCAACAGATTATAATGGTGATGAATTGGGAGCTTTGACCGGAGACGGAACAGTTATGTCTGTTGGGGGTACGGTAAAAGGTACAATTGCCAACAATGGTACGGTTAAGGGGAATAATTTCTTAAAAATTCATGGGGCTTTGGTTCCGGATGGATTAATTACCAATAGCTGTAATGTATTGGGACAAACCACACCAGATGGTCAGATTGTCAATGGTAAAGGCAGCTTAATCGGTCATGTTTTGGTGGATAGATTTGCTGTGAATAAAAGTGGTGAGCAAATTGGTCGCATTACAATTACGGGACCGGCTTTATCCACAAATGGTGATTTTATCGGTCGTTCTTTGCCAAACGGGATGGTTGTAGATGCTCAAGGCAACAACATCGGATGTGTTGATATGAAGGGCGATGTCGTGGATAATGGTGGCGCACGTATGGGATGTGTCATTCAACGTGGTCCGATTATTTCTCCGAAAGGTGAAATGTTGGGACGCAGTAAGTTTGACGGAACAATTGTAAATGCCGGCGGTGTAGCCATTGGTAAAGTTGTTGGTGATTGTAAAACGGCTGTTGACAATGACGGAAAAACAATTGGACGTGTGGTATCGTTAGCTGACGAAGAAATTAAATTCAATGAAGATGGGACAATTGCCGGTACCTTTGATCGGGGTGGTACATACTATAATCCGAAAGGGGAACCCTTGTTTAAGGTTAAACCAAATGGGGATATTGTAGATCCGGTTACAGGTGAATTAATTGCTAAGTTAGGTGAAGACGGGGTTATCCGTGATTTAAATGGAAATCCGATTGAAGATTTGAATGTATTGTCTCGTCCAAAAGCCATTGTCGGACCTGATGGAAAAGTGAAGTATTTAGTTGATAATCAAGGTAAATTGATTGATCCGGAAACAGGTAGGATTGTTGGTAAAATTAATCCGGATGGTACAATTACTTTATTTGGTGATATTGATGATAAAATATATAAATTGGATGCCAATGGCAACTTATTGGATGAAAACGGTAATCCGACTGGTATGAAGTTAATCGGCAATAAATTGTATGGTCCAAATGGTGAATTGCTCGGTACAGTTGGCGAAGATGGTTATATCCGTGATGCTAATGGCAACATT
>JAFTHM010000128.1 GCA_017457425.1 Alphaproteobacteria bacterium | reverse complement strand
TTTGCCAGATAATCTTGATGATATTCTTCGGCGGGATAAAAAGGACCGGCCGGTTCAATTTTCGTTACAATCGGATGAGCATATCTGCCCGAGGCATTTAAATCAGTGATTAACTGTTCGGCGATTCGTTTTTGATTTTCAGTTAGGTAAAAAATCGCTGAGCGGTACTGATTGCCAACATCGGGACCTTGTCGATTGAGTGAGGTCGGATTATGAATTTTGAAAAACATTTTTAACAACGTTTCATCATTGGTTTGGGATTTATCATAAACAATACGGACAGCTTCGGCATGCCCTGTAGTACCTGTACATACCTCATTATAGGTGGGATTTTCGGTATGACCACCGGTATATCCTACCTCAGTGGCCACAACACCCGTTTCCGTTTCAAAAGCGTGTTGTATTCCCCAAAAACATCCTGCCGCTAAAATCAATTCTTGTGTCATAAAGAATATATGGGAATTTTTATCATAAAAACAATACATCAAAAAGTAAAAAAAGACCTTGCATTTTTTCTGATTTCATTTTACAGTAAATATGCTTTCGGAGTGCCGAAAGTTGGGCTTAGAAAACCCATACGAAATAAAGTTGGTTAGTACCAACTGAAAAAAATTGGCATTCGCCATTGGGGCGGATGTCGGTGAATAAAGGCTGAAAGGCTTGAATAAGCCGAGCCGTTTTATTTCGTACGGTTTTCTAACATCCGCCCGCTTTTATCAGCGGGTTTTGTTTAACAAATAAAAGGAGTTAGAAAAATGCGTAAAATATTAATATTGATATGTGGTGTGGTCATGATGTCTTCTGCCGTGTTTGCAGATGATACAACCACTCCCGAAACATGCGCAGATGGTGCCGGAACAGTTTTTATTGGTTCCGTCAGTGGGCGTAAATACTGTATGAGTAACAATGATATGAATTGGTGGAATGCTATATCTTGGTGTGATGCATTAAAAAAACATTTATTTAGTATGGATGATTGTGAATGCGGCAATACCGGCTGTAAAGATATCTGTCCAGAATTAAAAAATATCAGTGATAATGTATTCCATTGGACTTGGACATCTACCCCCATTAATACAACAGCATATGGAGTCAATCTTGTCCATGCAGGTTTGCATGTCTCTGATCCACGCAATAAAGAACATCGTAGAGCTATATGTAAATAAAATAAAACGGTTAGAGGACGCAAAATCCATCTAACCGTTTTTAGATTACTTTAAAAATTATTTCACATCTGATGCAACACGCATTTTGACGATTATATCCGGATTGGCAACTTTACCGTTATTGGCGGAAGTACCGGCTTTAATCATATCAACGTATTCCATACCGGATACGACTTCACCAAAGGCCGTATATTGACCATCCAAAAATCTGGCATCATCAAAGCAAATGAAAAATTGGCTGTCGGCTGAATCCGGATGCTGAGCTCTAGCCATAGACACAACACCACGTACATGTGGTTTGTTGTTAAATTCGGCTTTTAAATTTTTACCGCTACCACCCATACCTGTACCAGTTGGGTCGCCTGTTTGAGCCATAAAGCCCGGAATCACACGGTGGAATTTCACACCATCATAAAAACCTTGGCGTGTGAGTTCTTTAATTCTGGCCACATGGTTTGGGGCAATTGTCGGATCCAATTTAATCACAACTTGACCATAATCTAAATCCATTAAAAGTGTATTTTCTTTATCTGTCATTGTTTGAGCTCCTGCAGTTGTTGTAAAAAATAATAAAACAGCCATTAAGACCTTTGAAAAGTATTTCATATTTCCTCCTTTACTTTTCTAATGATGTGCACATTTATTACAATGGCACTTTGTATGATTTTGCACGCTTTGTTCATGCTCTGCCGTTTGACATCTTTCACATGAACAATGGTGCCGTTTCATAAACTTTTTCGCCCATTTATAGCCGG
>JAFTHM010000127.1 GCA_017457425.1 Alphaproteobacteria bacterium | reverse complement strand
GTTAAGTCTCCGGCTTTAGCCGAAAAACGCATGGTGTCTTCCGGTTTTCTGGAACGAGTGGATACGATTTCACCTTGTGTTAAAAAGGTATCTGTTACGCCAACAGCTTGGTCCAATAATCCACCGGGGTTATTGCGTAAATCCAAAACATATCCTTTGATTTTGTTTTCGCCGATTTGTTTTTTTAATTCTTTAATGGCTTCATGCAACATTTTTGTTGTGGTTTCGCTAAATGTAGAAATACGAATATAGCCGATGTCATCCTTGACTTCAAATTTAACGGGTTTAACCTTAATGATGTCTCGTTTTAATGTGATATCAAACGGATCTTGTCCTTTGCGTGACAGAGTTAATTTCACTTTTGTCCCCGGTTTTCCACGCATTTTTTTGACGGTATCATTTAAAGATTGCCCAAATGTTGAAATGTCATCTACATGTGTGATGTAATCACCCGTTTGAATACCGGCTTTATGGGCAGGCGTATCATCAATCGGAGCCATAACCCGTACGAATCCTTTGTCCATACCGACTTCCATCCCAAGACCGCCGAATTCCCCTTTAGTTTGTGTTTGCATTTCATCAAAGCTTTCGGCATTCATAAAACCCGAATGAGGGTCTAATTGGCTGAGCATACCATCAATCGCATTTTCAATTAATTTTTTGTCATCGGCTTCTTCTACGTATTCGGCCTTTATAACGCTGTAGGCAGCACCGAATAATTCCATTAACACATAAGGGTCATGTGTTTGCGCTTCTGTTAATTGTCTGGGGGCAGATAGGACAGGGGTACTTAACATACTGCCAAGTAATAAAACAGATAAAAGCTTGATGGATTTTTTCATAAATTTCTCCTTTAAAATAAATTACATTTTTCCGAACCAAGGACGTGGATTAATGGCGCCGCCATCCTTGCGAATTTCAATATACAGTTTTGGATTTTGTGTCGTAGTTAAACCGACCGGTTCACCGGCTAAGATATCTTGACCGACGGATACATAACTGCGAGCCATACCTGCCAGCAAGGTTAAATAATTATCACCGTTATCAATAATGAGTAGATGTCCATAGTTTTTAAACGGACCGGAAAATAATACACTGCCGTCAAAGGGGGCAATCACTTGAGCACCGGCTCGTGTAGCAATAGTGATGCCTTTTATGTGAGCACCGGATACGGTTATATCCCCGAAATTTTGGATGATTTTTCCTCGGGCCGGCCATAACAAAGAACCATACGATTTTTTGAACGCTCCTTTTGATACATTTGCTGGCTGAGGTCGTTGGATAGGGGCAGAAACTTTTTTTCCTTGAGCTGCTGCCAGTTTTCGTTCACGTTCTAAAGCGGCCAGTCTTGCTTTTTCTTTGCGCTCTTTTTCCAATTTTTGACGGCGTTTTTCTTCTTCTAATTTGCGCAGTAAATCTTTTAAGTCATTTGCTTGACTCGCTAAACTTTCGGCCCGTTTTGATGCTTGAATATGGGTGGCTTGATACTGAGCTTGCAAGGATGCTTTTTGTTTTAATAATCGTTCCATCCGTGCTTGTTTTTCGGCCAAAGCCTCAGCAGCGGATTTTACTTCTTGAGCTTGTGTAGTTATTTGTGCCCGTGTTTGAATCAGATCCGTTAAATCTGCTCGTGCCTCTGTATTTAACGACCCTAAAACGGGAATAGAGGCCATCATTAATCCTTGAGAGCGAACGGTTTCAATCGGTGCCATTGGTTTAAAGAATAAACTTTCTTTTGGGCGAAGTGCCAATCGTTGCATGCCCATAATTACTTCGGCCATTTGTGCGTCGGTCAGTGATATTTTGCTACTTAGTTCTTGTTCACGTTTATTTAAGGCTGCCAGTTTTTCTTCCAATGTAGATAGTACTTCTTCTTTTGCTTGTACATTTTTGGCTGACCCGATAATCTGTTGTCTGACGGCTTTCATTTCATTAGAAAGGGCAGAGGCTTTTTTTTGAGCCTCTAAGCCGGCTTGTCGTTCTGCTTTTAATTGTTGTTCAATGCGTTTTAAATCAGCCGTTGTCGGGGCAGCACAAACCATACCGCCACATAACAATATTAATGTCAAAACGCAAGCCGTTTTTTTCATTTTTTATCCTTTTATTAACAATGAATGACCTGTCATTTCGGCGGGTTTTTCAAGCCCCATTAAATCCAATAATGTTGGAGCGACATCCGCCAATTTCCCATCTTCAAGACCAATGACATCGGCATCTGCCCCGACTAAAACAGCCTTGACCGGTGTGTTAGTATGAGCGGTATAAGGCGCCCCCGTTTCATCATCAACCATTCGTTCGGCATTACCGTGATCGGCGGTAATGAAAATAGCTCCGCTTTGTTTTAACGTGGCATCAACAACACGGCCGACACATTCGTCAACGGCTTCAACGGCTTTGACTGCAGCCGACATAACACCGGTATGTCCGACCATATCGCCATTGGCATAGTTAACAATAATGGTATCAAATTTACCGCTGTTAATGGCTTCAACCAATTTATCCGTTACTTCATAAGCGCTCATTTCGGGTTTTAAATCATAGGTGGCAACTTTCGGGCTGGGGATTAAAATACGTTCTTCGCCCTCAAAGAGTGTTTCCTTCCCACCATTAAAGAAAAATGTTACGTGTGCATATTTTTCCGTTTCGGCAATTCTGAGTTGTTTCAGACCGGCTTTTGCAATAATTTCGCCAAAAATATTGGTGAGTGTTTCAGCCGGGAAGAGGGTTTTCATCAATGCTGTATGTTCCGTAGAATATTCTGTCATAGCGACAGCATCGGCAAAGTCAATGACTTTGACTCGGTCAGCATCCGAAAAATCCGGTTTTAATAACATCAGTGTAATTTCTCTGGCACGATCAGAACGATAGTTTGCCATGATTAATCCGTCGCCGTCTTTCATACCTTGATAATTACCGATAATGCAAGGTAATACAAATTCGTCTGTTATACCTTCGGCATCAGAAGCGGCCATAGCCATATCAGCGCCGTCAAATCGGGCACCTTCACCGATGACTAAAGCACGATAGGCTTTGTCTACACGATCCCAACGTTTATCTCGGTCCATTGCATAATAACGTCCGGATACGGTAGCAATTTTGGCAGAGGTTCCCGCCAACGCCTGTTCTAAATCTTTTAAGAAATCTTTACCGGATTGTGGTGGTGTATCTCGCCCATCCATAAAGGCATGAATGGCAACTTGAATACCATTATCAGACAGTGTTTTTGCCAAAGCAATAATATGAGATTGTTGGGCATGGACTCCGCCGGTTCCGATTAAGCCCATTAAATGACAAATGCCACCTGTTGTTTTTAATTTTTGGATTAAGTCGGTTAAAACCGGATTTGTCTTGATAGAGCCATCGGCAATGGCTGTGTCAATACGGGGTAAATCTTGCATTACAACTCGGCCGGCCCCTAAATTTGTATGCCCGACTTCGGAATTGCCCATTTGTCCATCCGGTAAGCCGACGTGGAGTCCTGATGTTTGAATTGTGGCCGTCGGATAGTCCTTAATTAATTTGTGCCACACCGGCGTATTACCGGTTTCAATGGCGTTATTGGCTTTATCTTCACGGTATCCCCATCCATCTAAAATACATAAAATTACTGGTTTTTTCTTTGTCATTTTTCTTATTTCCTTTCGTTTTAAATCATAATTATTCAAATTATACAAAAAAAATTATAAAAAGTGTATCAATTTTTTAAAAAAAAGAGTAAACTCAGTTAAAATAAGTATGGGAATGAGAAAATGAAACCGACCGGTCTTAAATATATGTGGATTGTTTCAGTCGTTTTATACGTACTGATTATTGTATGTGTGATTGTCGGGATGTATGTATTTCATATGCCGGATTCACTTGTTTTAACGTTGATGGTTTTAGGGGTCTTGCCATTTTTATGTGCTTATAATGAGTTGTCTTTATTGCGACATCGTAGGTTGGAACAACAAATGCAAGAACGAACAGATGAATTACAAAAAGCTTTACGTGTGGCGGAATTCGCCAGTCAGTCTAAATCCGATTTTTTGGCCAATATGAGTCATGAACTCAGAACACCTCTAAATGCGATTTTGGGATTTTCTTCGGCGATGGAACATGAAGCTTTTGGGCCGATTAATAATCCGACATATCGTGAATATGCAACCCGTATTTATAAATCTGGCGACCATTTGTTGTCCTTGATTAATGATATTTTGGATTTGTCAAAAATTGAAGCCAACAAGCAAGTGTTAAAATCCGAATGGTTGGATATTGATATTGTTTTAATGGATGTTATGCAAATTGTATCAGGCTATCCCGATTATGATAGACGTCATGTTGTAGTGGCTAAACATAAGGCTTTGCCTCAGATATTGGCAGATGCCAAATTGGTGCGTCAAGTGCTGTTAAATATTTTATCTAATGCCATTAAATTTACAAAAGACGGCGGAAAAATTAAAGTGTCTTTTAAAATGACGCCGGACGAAGATTTTGTCATCCGTATCAGCGATGACGGTATTGGTATACCGGCAGATAAGTTGGAAATGGTTATTAAGCCGTTTGTTCAAGTTGAAAATGTTATGACTCGTTCTCATAAAGGGTCGGGATTGGGATTGGCTTTGGTGGATAAAATTATGAACTTGCATGGCGGTAAAATGGATATTATCAGTGCCGTTGGAAAGGGAACAACAATTGTACTGACTTTTCCGTCAATGCGGGTTGAAAAGAAAAATGATGGTATTATTGCCTAAAACATTAAGGAGGAAAAAATGAAAACAGACTCTTCTTTCAAAAAAGTATCAGCTTGGTTGTATCAAAAATTAAAACCAGTAAAACAGGTGTTTGAAAGTGATTTGGAACGTGCTATTCGTCAAGAAGAATTTGTCTTTTTTTACCAACCGCAGGTTAATTTAAAAACAGGTAAAGTCACGGGTGTTGAGGCATTACTCAGATGGCGTCATCCGCAAAAAGGAATGATTTCTCCGGCTGAATTTATTCCGATGTTGGAACGCACAAAATTGATTCATGAGCTCAGTTTGTTTTTATTTCGTCAAAGTATGGAAGATTTAAAGAGATTACAGGAAATGGGCTTTAATGATTTAACCATGGCTGTTAATTTATCTGTTGTGCAGTTAGAAGATGATGAATTAGCCTCTAAACTGGAAAAACAACTTAAAAAATCTAAAATTAATCCGAAATACTATGAATGTGAAGTGATTGAAACCTCTATGATGGAACATGTGACTCGTCAAGTAGGTGTTTTGAATGAAATTTCAGATTTGGGTGTTCAGTTGGCCATTGATGATTTTGGAACGGGATATGCTGGTTTTAATTATTTAAGACGGCTTAATGTTCAAAAATTAAAAATAGATATGGAATTTGTATCTTCTTTATTTGAGCATAAAAACAATGAAATTATTTTATCGGCGATGATGGAATTAGGGCATCGTTTGAATTTACAAGTATTGGCAGAAGGGGTTGAAACAAAAAAACAAGAAGAGTGGTTAATTGAAAATGGGTGTGATATGGCGCAAGGATTTTATTTTGCTCGCCCGATGCCTTTTGATGATTTGATTCGTTTTTTGGAACAAGAAAAAACAGACTTGGTGAAAGAAACAGAAGGGAAACCAAAAGTAAAGGCCGTAGCGCCGATTAAAACAAATGTCCCAAAAATTATACGCAAAAGTAAAGGGGAAACAATAGCTAAGCGTATCAACGCAAAGAAAGGAAAAGCAAAATGACAACTTTACGCAAACCGGAACTGTTGTTGCCGGCAGGTTCTTTAAATAGATTAAAAACGGCTTTCTTATATGGAGCAGATGCCGTTTATGCCGGTATGCCGGGGGTGAGTTTGCGTAATAAAACATCCTTTACGATGGATGAAATGAAACAAGGGATTGAGTATGCTCATACGTTGGGTAAAAAAGTTTATTTGACAATTAATTTGTTTACTCATAATCGTGATATTCCAAGATTAAAAGAATTTGTATCGCACTTAAAAGAATTAAATCCGGATGGGGTGATTGTGGCCGATCCAGGGGTGTTTGGGTATATTAAAAATGAATTGCCGAATTTACCGCTTCATATTTCAACACAGGCAAATGTGTGTTCAACATTGACCGTTAAATATTGGCAATCTCAAGGGGCGTCTTTGTGTGTGTTGGGTCGTGAAACGCCTTTAACGGAAATTGCTGAAATTCGCAAAGATTGTCCGGATATTCGTTTGGAAACATTTGTACATGGTGCTTTATGTGTCAGTTATTCTGGTAGATGTTTATTATCTAATTTCTTGACGGGGCGTAGTGCTAATAAAGGTAATTGTGCTCATACATGTCGTTGGAAATATAAAATGTATGAAAAAGAATCTATGCCCGATTCGGTTTATATTGAAGAAGAAACTCGGGCAGGGCAACTGATGGAAATGACAGAAGACGAACATGGAACCTATATCATGAATTCACGAGATTTGTGTTGGTTGCCAAGATTAAATGAAATTTTGCCCGTTGGAATAGATTGTTTTAAAATTGAAGGGCGCAATAAATCCGAATATTATGCAGCCGTAACGGCAAGAGCTTATCGTCATGCCATTGATGCTTGGTTTGAAAATCCCGATTCGTGGTCGGCCGACCCGTTTATGGCGGAAATTGAAACGTTGCAATCTCGTGGTTATACGGTGGGCTTTTTAGACGGTAATGCAGGGCCAGAGGCTCAAAACTATGATGTATCGGCCAGCACGGGGGCATGGCGATATGCCGGTTTAGTGCGTGAAGTACGTGATGGCAAAATGGTGATGGAGGTTAAACATAAAATCACAAAGGGTATGGCATTAGAAGTTTTATTGCCGAATCGTTTAGAGCCTTTAAAAGTTATTGTGGACGATTTTTATGATGAACGAACCGGTGATTTAATTGGTGAAATGAGCAGTGGGCATTTAGGGCAAGCAGTTATTATTCCACTTCCGGAAGATATGGCACATTTAGTAAAAGAATTGTGTGTTGTACGTACGAAAATTGCTTGATTGTTTAGAATTTGTTAACCTATTGAAAAAATATTAAAAAAATATAAAAAGGGTATTGCAAAAAAAATGGATGTAGTTTATATTAAGGCTGTTGCAATAATTTTTTAATTCAGGAGTAAACAATGAACAAACATATTAACGAAGAAAATATCCGCGTTGCCGCTTATTACATTTGGGAACAAGCCGGCCGTCCGGAAGGTGCCGAAAAAGAATGTTGGATTAAAGCTTGTGAACAATTGTTCGCTGCTAAACCGGCTGCTAAAAAAACAGTTTGCAAAAAATCTTCTTGCAAAACATCTGTAAAATCCACAGCTAAAGTAGTTGCTAAACCAGCTGTGAAAAAAACACCGGCTAAAGCTTCTTTGAAAACGAAAAGCACCAATATTAATGCTTCTGCATCTTCTTTGAATATGCCGTTTTATGGCGCTAAAAAGAAATAAGCGTGCGTTTATTTTAAATTAAAAAACGAGGAGTTTTTTACTTCTCGTTTTTTTTTATAAAAAACTTGAATTATTTTTTATTGTCTGTTATGCTTAAACTTAAGGCGACGTGATGACCGCCCCGAGGCTTCATAACCTCTTTTAGTGGCGTCTTTTTATGGGACGATAAGTGCTTTCCAGTTCCGGCTGGAAGGCGGTAAAATAAACCATGCGGTGAATATACCGCGCTATTCCACTAAATAGTTATGAACTTCCAGTCGCTTTTCATCAAGGCGATTTTTTTATTATGGAGGTTAAACGTGAAACATAAACAACTTCAATACGAATCTGGTCGTTCTATGGTG
>JAFTHM010000126.1 GCA_017457425.1 Alphaproteobacteria bacterium | reverse complement strand
GCAGAATTCAGTCGGCCGTGTTATAAGATGATAGTGGTTATTTTACCTCTTTAACAAAAGAATATTTCGTGGGATTATCTTTTTTAAATTCTTCTGTTCCATATTTATCCCAATCTATAATCAATGTATCAGATGTATTTTTCACAATTGTTGCGGCATCTTTATTAGAATACCGATAAACACGATTTTTATCGTCAAAAATAAAGAAGTCATCCCAAAATTTGTGTTTAACCCAAATGGCATTATCAACATCGGTCGGGCAATGTTTTGTGTGAATATCCTCCAATGTTTTTTGATCAACAATATTTTTGGTTTTATTTGCCTCAATCATTTGAACCCATATTTTGCACTTAGTCGGTGTTTCACGGCTGTGTCCTAATAAAGAGTCATCTACGTATTCCATCAAACGAGATAATTTTTCTTTTTGAATTTTTTTAAAGGTATCATATTGAATATAGCCGTAATTTTCTGGCTTATTTAAATTTTTTTTCACGCCATATTTTAATAAATGCTCTTGCAACGTACTGATTTTTCCACCGGCATTTAAAATATCGGCATATAATCCACAATCTTCGGCATATAAATTATCTGCCCGATACCGAATATTATGTTTATTAACAAAATCTTTTCTGAACATCACAGTCGGGTGAGCCAATCCCGATGACGTATATGTATTAATTTGTGTGATATTCGGGTCTTCTATTAACGGCAAGGTTGTTTTTTGTGTTGTTTGACCTTCCGCTCCTAAAATACGAGATCCCATCAACGTAATAGTCGGATATAATTTCATGGCTAAAGCTTGCCTTTCCAAACGCCATGGTATCATCGCATCATCATCATCCATACGGGCGATCAATTCCCCTTTAGCCTCATCCAATCCACGATTGAGTGAATAGATTAAACCTTTGTTCGTTTCATTACGCAATACCTTAATGCGTTTATCTTTTTGGGCATATTCCTTTAACGTTTCAAACGTATTATCTTTAGACCCATCATCAATAATAATGAATTCAAAATCGGGTTCCGTTTGATTTAAAACCGATTCTATGGCTTCGCCCACAATATTGGCACGATTGTATGTACTCATCACAACCGATATTTTGGGTGTATGAAACAAATCACCAATTTTTGAAAATAATTGATAATGACTGGTGGCATAACCTAAACAGGCGGCCATCATTAATAATAAGGGAGTTTTGAATTTTTTCATATTATATCCTTAATCGTTATGCTTTTCCATATTCAGAAAACAACAGTGGTGCCGAAACGCCAAGAGTACTTAATGCCATTTCCCATCTATGTTCATATGGAACACGAAACAGTAAATCAGAATTGGCCTCGGTTGTCAACCACACGTTTGACATAATTTCTTCTTCCAACTGACCGGCAATCCATGTGGCACAGCCCAGCGCTAATAAAAAGTGTCTAGGCCCTTGTCCTGCGACAACGTCTGATAAAATGCGTTCAGAGGTTGTCAGGGCAATATCTTGATGATGCGATAAAGTCGTATCGGATTTGTAATCATCAGAATGCAAAATAAATCCACGTGTTAACTGAGTGGGGCCACCTAATAAAATGTCCGGTTCGTAGTCAGGATGTTTGTAAATCATGCCCATTTGTTCCACGATATCACGAAACCGGATTCTGTCCGCTGGTCGGTTAATAACCAGTCCCATAGCGCCATCATTTTCTGTATGAGCCGAAATATAGATAACAGCTCTTTCAAACCGTTCATCATCTATGTTCGGCATGGCAATCAGCAATTTACCGGCTAATGACGTAAAATTAGTTGTCATGCTTTTCTTCGTCGTCGTCATACGTATCCATCAAATCGGATAAGTTATCGGTGGAAGTGAGTTCCTCATCCTCTAAAATATCCAAATCATCGCCGCCTAAATCCGCATCCGTTAAAGGAATATCTTCAGTCATCTGCAGTAAAGCTTCTTCGTTCAAATCTTCATCATCAATTTTCGGAGCAGCTTTTTTGGCCAATTTTAATAATTGTTTGTGTTTAGCCTCTTCGTATGTTGCGTTTGTGTATTTTTCTTTACATTTTGGACAAGAAAATTCACTTTGACGCATATCATAGAAAAATGTGTCGCATTTTAAACATTTACGTTTTTGTCCCCATTCTGGTTTCATTCATTTTCTCCTTTGTTGTTATCTGTTTGAGAACTTGACCCATGTAATCAATCCGGCGTCACTAATTTCGGTGCTAACAACGCACCTCAAATAAGTTATGCCTCGATTGGTTTCATTCTTCATTCTCCTTTTTGTTATCTGTTTGAGTTTTTGAATCATGTAATCAAACCGGAACCTCTAATTTCGGCACTAACAATGTGCCTCAATAAGTGGTATCCTCGTTTGGTTTCATTCTTCATTCTCCTTTGTTCAAAACTTTTGTCCATAAAAAAGACTTGTTAAGTTTGCATTTGGCATGTTATGATAAACTTGTCAACAAAAAAGTACGAAATAAAGGAAAAAAATAACAAATGATTACAGTTGCAATTGATGGCGGGGCTGCCACAGGTAAAGGAACATTGGCTCAAAGGCTTGCAAAAGCTTATGATTTAGCGTATTTGGACACAGGGGCTTTATATCGGGCTGTGGCGTATGATGTCATGAATGCAGGATATGAAGCCGATAACGAAGAGATGGCAATTAAGTCCGCATTGGCATTACCTGCCGATAAAATCGGTCAAATTCAATCTAATCCAGCGATTCGTGATGAAAAATACGGAACTGGTGCCTCAAAAGTCAGCCAAATTCCTGCCGTTCGTCAAGCCTTGTTAGATTTTCAACGCCGATTCGCCGAATCACCTTGTCATACAGACGGAACACCGGCCAAAGGAGCTGTCTTAGATGGTCGAGATATTGGTACGGTTATCTGTCCAAATGCCGATTTAAAGGTGTTTTTAACCGCCAGTGCCGAAATTCGTGCCAAAAGACGATATAAAGAGTTGCAATTACGAAAAATTTATGCTATATATGAAGACGTTCTATCGGATGTGATTGCTCGTGATAAACGGGATTCCGAACGCAAAACGGCCGCTATGCGACCGGCAGATGATGCCTTTGTGTTGGATACATCTGATTTGACGCCCGACGAAGTGTTTACCGCCGTCGCCGAGCGTTTGGAACAAAAAATGTGCGGTAAATAACAACTCAAGTCCGCAAAAAGAAATTTTTGTTGGCCAACCCTGTTAGAAAAAGAACATTTTGACGATAATAACCGCCAAATGTTTTATTTTAACAAAAATTTTAGGTAAAAAATATGACTAAAAATGAAAATACAATGCCATCTATGGAAGATTTTGGTGCATTGTTAGATGAATACATGGGCAAAGGCTCATTCCAAGGTAAAGTTGTTTCCGGTAAAGTAATCGGTTTTGATGATGACATCGTTATTGTTGATGTCGGTTTGAAATCCGAAGGTCGTATTCCACTGCGTGAATGCGGTATGGGCGTAGAATTGTCCATCGGCGACAACATTGACGTGTACATTGACAGATACGAAGACAAAGACGGTAACGTTGTATTGTCTCGTGAAAAAGCTCGTCGTGAAGAAGCTTGGGGTGATTTGGAAAAAGCTATGGAAAAAGGCGAACACGTCATTGGTACAATCTTTGGTCGTGTCAAAGGTGGTTTCACTGTTGATTTAAATGGGGCAACAGCTTTCTTGCCGGGCAGCCAAATTGACGTTCGTCCGATTCGTGACGTAACACCGTTAATGGGCGTGGCTCAACCATTTGCTTTGCTCAAAATGGACAAATTACGTGGTAATATCGTTGTTTCCCGTCGTGCTGTGTTAGAAGAAACACGTGCCGAACAACGTACAGAAATGATTAAAAACCTCAAAGAAGGTGAAATCGTTGACGGTACAGTTAAAAACATCACAGATTACGGTGCTTTCATTGATTTAGGTGGTGTTGATGGCTTATTACACGTAACAGATATTTCTTGGAAACGTATTACGAATCCGGCTGAAATCTTGTCTGTTGGTCAAACAGTTAAAGTTCAAGTTATCAAATTTAACACAGACACAGGTCGTGTCTCTTTGGGTATGAAACAACTTGAAGAAGATCCATGGATTGGTGTCAATGAAAAATTTGCCGTTGGTACACGCTTTACTGGCAAAATCAGCAATATTGCCGATTACGGTGTATTCATTGAATTGGCTCCGGGTGTTGAAGGTTTAGTTCACGTTTCAGAAATGAGCTGGACAAAGAAAAACGTTCACCCAAGCAAAATCGTTTCTTTAAGCCAAGAAGTTGAAGTTATCGTATTGGATGTTGATGAATCCAAACGTCGTATTTCTTTGGGCATGAAACAAATTCAAGAAAACCCATGGAAAGCTTTCGCTGATTCTCACAACGTCGGTGATGAAATTGAAGGTGAAGTGAAAAATATGATTGAATTCGGTATCTTCATTGCTTTAAATGATGATATTGATGGTATGATTCACACATCTGATTTGTCTTGGGATGTTGCCGGTGAAGAAGCTATCAAAGAATACAAAAAAGGTCAAATGGTCAAAGCCAAAATTTTGGACATTGATGTTGAAAAAGAACGTATTTCTTTGGGCGTAAAACAATTGACGGAAGATCCGGCTGCCGGTGCTATGGAAACTTTGAAAAAAGGTGAAGTTGTTACAGGTATCGTTTCCGCTATTGAAGAAAACGGTATTGAAGTTGATGTAAACGGTTTGAAAGGCTACATCAAACGCACAGACTTGGCAAAAGATAAATCCGAACAAAAACCGGAACGTTTTGCTGTCGGTGAAAAAGTTGATGCAAAAGTAACAACTTTTGATGCTAAAAACCGTAAGTTGACTTTATCTATCAAAGCTAAAGAAGTTGACGAAGATAAAAAAGCCATGGAAGAATTCGGTTCCACAAATGCCGGTGCTTCTTTGGGTGATATCTTGGGTGCTGCTTTAGTGAAAAAGGCTAAAAAAGCCAAAGAAGAAACAGCTGAAGAAAAACCAGCTAAAGCCAAAAGAACAAAAAAAGCTGAAACAGCCGAAACAACTGACGCTGAATAAGTTTTAATTGTTTAACGGGACGCCCTGTCCAATAGGATAGGGCGTTTTTTCATGCTGAATATTAATTATTCTATAAAAATTATCTACCACAAAAAGGAACGTTTTTGTGGTAGACCCAGTGTTGTTATTTTTTATATTTTTAAAATGCCATAAAAAAATCCATTTTTCAACAATAAATCAATAAAATAGTTAAAATTGTATTATTTTTTTTATAACACGCTGATTTTTGTTATTTTTATCACCCACAAAAACGTTCCTTTTTTTGGTAGACAAAATTGGTAAAAGAGGAGAAAAATATGCAAAATAATAGACTTGAATCCGGCCGTTCCATGGTAGAAATACTAGGGACTTTAGCGATTATCGGCGTGTTGTCCATTGGTGGTATTGCCGGCTACAGCTACGGAATGGATAAATATCGTGCCAATCAAACCATTAATGATGTGATGTTAATGGGTGTGGATATGATAACACAATTATCACAAAATAGAGGTACGCCAACCCTATCCTCCGATTGGGGAACTAAAACAACAGCCGGATATGATTTTACAGTTGTACAAAACCCCGAAGATAAAACGCAATACGGTATTCAAATTACGGGCGTACCATCTTCTATTTGTAAAATGGTTGGCGATGGATTAAAACAAACAGTTGCCGTTTATGTTGGTAATGAAGATTATGATTCAGACACAAAAGAAGACCCCTGTGATGAATCGGATAAAAACACCATGGAGTTTTATTTTGATAAAAACACCAAGATAAATACCGAAACAGAGATACCAAACGAAACAAGACCCCCCCTACTACCACCGGTAGAAGAAACTGAAATAACAGATGAAGCAACAATCATAGACTCTGAAATAACGATATCACCTGAAGAAACTATCAGCATTTCAGAAGAAATCAGTGAAATTATTTCTACTTGGGATGGACGATGTTCAAGCAATTCAGACTGTCCACCCTGTCAAAAATGTGATTATGATTACTCATCATCATATTCTTACGAAAAAATTTGTCAACCTGATGGCAATCAAAATGGAGACATTTGTGGTTTGCCGACAGGTGAAATAGGACCTGACGGAAAACCTGTATATTTCTTAGGTGGCGGAGCTTGTTTTAATGGTGAATGCCTAACATCTTGTTCATCATCAACACAGTGTGAATCCGGACAGCAATGTTTACCTATTGTAGCTTACTCTTGTTCTAAAATTAGTTTTATTTGTCAGGATGCACCACAAACAAATACTATCAACCTGACCTACACAGATGAAAACGGCATTACACAAAATGAAACATGGACGGAAGTATTCTCTGCCGGCTGGTATTATAATGCTGTATCAGCCTGTGATGCCATAGGAAAAACATTACCCAATATCACTGACTTTATTACAGATTGGGATGAAACAGAAAAACAACACACCTTAAACAATCGTGCAAAAGCGCTCTTTCCATTGGCACAATTTCACGAAAGTGCATTTTGGATGCAAGAAGGAAAAGAGCTCTGTAATACATGGATGATATCTACATCCGGATATACCGGATTAAGTCAGGAAACAGCATATGTCGGGGGAATATTATGTAAAAATAAATAACATATCAACATGAACCAAAAAAAGAAATCATCAATTCGGTTGGTGATTTCTTTTTCATTCTTTCCATCCCCCTTAACAAATTCCCACTTTTAACTTGACTTTTGGGTTAAATAAGGCTATGTGTTAATGAATACATTTTTAATACATAAGGATATCAAATGAACTTAAAATCTCTCTTTGGGTCTTCCAATGACCGTTACATCAAAAAATTAAGAAAAATCGTTTCAAAAATCAACGCATTAGAGCCAGATTTTGAAAAATTATCCGATGATGAACTTAAGGCTAAAACCCCCGAATTTAAATCTCGTTTAGAAAAAGGGGAAACACTGGATGATTTGTTGGTAGAGGCTTTTGCCACCGTCCGTGAAGCATCCAAACGTGTTTTGGAATTACGTCCGTTTGATGTTCAATTAATTGGTGGTATGGTGTTAAACAATCACCAAATTGCCGAAATGAAAACCGGTGAAGGGAAAACATTGGTGGCCACTTTGCCCGTTTATTTGAATGCTTTAACCGGCAAAGGTGTCCATGTGGTAACCGTCAACGATTATTTGGCAAAACGTGATAGTGATTGGATGGGCAAATTATATCGCTTTTTGGGATTATCCGTTGGATGTATCGTCCATGGATTAAATACTGAAGAACGCCGTGCTGCCTATAACAGCGATATCACATACGGAACAAATAACGAATTCGGATTTGATTATTTGCGTGATAATATGCGTTTTTCTTTGGCAGAAATGGTACAACGGCCGTTCAACTACGCTATCGTGGATGAAGTGGACTCCATTTTAATTGACGAGGCCAGAACGCCTCTTATCATTTCCGGTCAAGCCGAAGATTCTTCTGAAAAATATATGTCTGTTGATAAGATTATGCTTGGCGTTAAACCGGAATATTACGAAAAAGACGAAAAACACCGTACTGTGATGTTAACAGACGCCGGCGTTGAATGGATTGAAAATGAACTGAGAAGTGCCGGATTAATCCAAGGAACATTGTATGATGTGGCAAATATTTCTTTCGTCCACCACGTTGATCAAGCATTAAAGGCTCATACCGTTTTCACACGTGATGTGGATTACATAGTGAAAGATGACAAAATTGTTATCATTGATGACTTTACCGGTCGTCAAATGGAAGGACGGCGTTATTCCGATGGCTTGCACCAAGCAATTGAAGCCAAAGAACATGTAACTATCCAAGCCGAAAACCAAACACTGGCCTCAATTACGTTCCAAAATTATTTCCGTATGTATCCGAAATTGGCTGGTATGACGGGGACGGCTATGACTGAGGCGGGTGAATTTGATGATATTTACAGATTAGAGGTTGTTGAAATTCCAACCAACAAACCTTTGGCCCGTAAAGATGAACAAGATATCATTTATCGCACGGCCGAAGAAAAATATGACGCCATTATTGCCGATATTCAAGCGGCCTATAACCGCAAACAACCGATTTTGGTGGGCACAACTTCTATTGAAAAATCCGAATTGTTAGCCAATTTATTAAAGGCAAAAACAACTATTCCGTTCAATGTATTAAATGCACGACACCATGAAAAAGAAGCCTATATCGTGGCTCAAGCTGGTCGCCCCGGCGCTGTTACCATTGCCACAAATATGGCCGGTCGTGGAACCGATATTCAACTGGGCGGTAATTTTGATATGCGTCTTGCCGAAGAAAAAGAAAAAAATCCGGATATGGATGAAAGCGTTTTGGCCGAACAAATTCGCAAGGAGATTGCTCAGGATAAAGAAATTGCTTTGTCTGCTGGTGGATTATTTGTGTTGGGATGTGAACGCCATGAAAGTCGCCGAATTGACAACCAATTGCGTGGTCGTAGCGGTCGTCAAGGCGACCCTGGGTTAAGTAAATTCTATGTGTCTATGGAAGATGATTTGATGCGTATTTTCGGCTCAGAACGCATTGGTAATATCTTAAAAAGCATGGGTATGCCTCAAGGTCAAGCCATCGTTCATCCGTGGATTAGTGGGGCAATTGCTAAAGCTCAACAAAAGGTGGAAGCTTATCACTTTGATGTGCGTAAAAACTTGCTGAAATATGATGATGTGATGAACGATCAACGTAAAGTTATTTACGAACAACGCAAAGAGTTAATGGAGGCTACCTCTGTTACCGATGTCATCAAAGATATGCGTGAAGATTGCATTATGAATTTGGTTTATTCGGCAGCACCCAGCAAAACCGTTCCGGAAGATTGGGATATAGATACATTAACGGCTGAAACCGCTAAATTATTAGCCATGGATGTGCCGTTTAGTTCTTGGGCAGCAGAACCCGGAATTACACCGGAAGAAATGATTGAACGGTTAAACAAAAAATCGGCTGAGGATATGGAAGATAAAATGAAAATTATCCCAGCTGAGCTCAGAATGGATATTGAAAAAAGTATTTTGATTCAATCCATTGACCAAAACTGGAAAGAACATTTACAAGCTCTTGACTTCATGAGAACCTCTATTGGACTCAGAGCATACGGACAAAAAAATCCGTTAAATGAATATAAACGAGAGGCATTCTTTATGTTTGAAAATATGCTTTCTCGGGTACGTGAACGGGTAACCACATTGCTCAGCCATGCTCAATTCCAGTTGCAAAAACCGACACCGGCTCCAACAACGGAAGAACATCAATCTACGTTAGAGGCGGCCGAAGATAACACAGAACCGGAACAAAATACACCGATTATATCGGATAAAACGCCCAGAAATGCCCCTTGTCCGTGTGGATCGGGTAAAAAATTCAAACACTGTTGCGGTAAAATTTAATCATTAACAACGGGATATACCGCTCCCATTCGGGGGCGGTTTTCCACTCACTAAAAAAAGGAAAAAAACATGCAAGAAATTAACTGTACATCTATTATCAGATTGCACTTAATGTACAACAAAAAAAAGGCAACTGCTTATTTATTTTGCAATAACGGAGAAATAAAAAAGCATTCTTTTAAACGTGGCTCTGATGATTTTTTTACAAAAAGTTCATTTATCTATGAAGCGTGTACACAACACAGTCCGGCTGAATGCTTCAAAAAATTGGAAGAAGGCTTTTATTTTTATGATGCTCAACACATTTGGGCCAAGGAAAAAGCCACTCATCACCCTCATTACAAAGGATTAATGGCTTATCATCACATAAAAGCCGTCAGTCATTTAAGATAAGTTATTTTTGATACATTGCCCAAGTGGTACGAATCATATTTTCCAAATCGCTGTGAACGGGAGTCCATCCCAACACAGCGTTTGCGGTTTCCGATGAAGCAATTAACAAACCCGGGTCCCCTGCACGACGGTCGGCAAATTCATAATTAATGGAATGTCCAATGACTTTTTCGGCCATTTGTACCATTTCCAACACGGAAATACCTTTGCCGGTCCCTAAATTTAAACTTTGGCTATGGCCACCTTCGGCTAAATACTTTAAGGCAAGCCAGTGCGCACTTGCCAAATCGGACACATGGATATAATCCCGAACGCAGGTTCCGTCCGTTGTATCATAATCATTTCCGAAAATTTTCATACCCGACCGAATACCTACGGCTGTTTCCATAACAATCGGCAAGAGGTTTTGCGGATTTTTTTCTAGCCCTTTAACGGCACCGTCTGCATCATAACCAACGGCATTAAAGTATCTTAAGGCAATCCAATTAATTCCTTTTAACTGACCATACCATGGTAAGAACCGTTCAATTTCCAATTTTGTAAAGCCATAAAAATTAATCGGGTTTGTGGGATGATTTTCATCAACCGGCACATAATCGGGCATACCATACACAGCAGCAGATGAGGAAAACACAAAATTTTTAACACCATATTTTGCCATTGCATTTAAAATATTTAATGTTCCGGTAATGTTATTGACGGCATATTTTTCCGGATTTTCCATGGATTCGCCGACCGCTTTTTTCGCTGCCAAATGAACGACACCGTCAACACCTTGCATAGCCTTTTCTAATGCAGGCACATCCAAAATATCGCCTTGAATAAAGTCGGCTTCAGGGAATAAATTATCCGTTTGTCCCGTTGACATATTATCAAATACACTGACATGCACACCTTGTTGCAATAATTCCTTTACAACATGAGAGCCGATATAACCGGCACCGCCAATAACCAAAATATGCATTTATTCTCCTTTATTATAATTTTCCCACGCAAATTGCCAATTTAACACCCCCATAACCGCCTTAACAAAATCGGCCCGACGATTTTGGTAATCTAAATAATAGGCATGTTCCCATACATCAATACACAATAATGGTTTAATCCCTTGGCCCATAGGCAACACAGCATTAGACGTTGACACCACTTTTAACACCCCGTTATCCGATATCAACCAAGCCCAACCGGACCCGAATTGTTTAACAGCCGTTTGCAATAAAGCAGTCTCAAAAGCCTCATAAGAGCCAAAATCACGCACGATATAATCAGCCAAAACATCGGGTATGATTTTATTTTCGGCTTTATCCGTCAAACTGTTCCAAAAAAATTCATGGTTAAAAACTTGAGCCGCATTGTTAAATAACGACTGAAATTCCTCTTTGCCCGAACAATGGCGAATAATGGATACTAAATCCATATCCTGCATCGGCGTATTCGCAATCAAATCATTTGTATTATTGACATAAGTGGCATAATGTTTACCATAATGAAATTCAAATGTTTTAGCCGAAACAATCGGTTCCAAAGCGTTCATACTGAAATGAAGAGATTTTAATGGTATTGTCATGTCTTTACTCCTTTAATAAAAATATACTCTATTTTCCCCAAATAAGATAGTATTTTTTTATCAAATTTCCAGCTTAATTTTCTTGACAACAGCCCATTATTTTGATAAACTGAAAATGATTTTTGCGATTATGGCGGAATTGGTAGACGCGCAGCGTTGAGGTCGCTGTGGAGAGATCCGTGGAAGTTCGAGTCTTCTTAATCGCACCAAATATACCACCCCTTGGGGTGGTTTTTTGTTATGATAATGGCACTATTGCGTTGGATATAAAAAAGGTGCCAACGCTTATGACAAAATTAAATCAAGAAAAAAAATTAAGCATTGGCACAAGGAATATTGACGGTTTTAACTGGGACCGTTTCCCACCATCTGAAAAAAGGGGGAAATTTGACGCACCGATGAAAAATCCCGATACGCCAAATATCCTTTTTTTTAGAATCTGGTAATCAGGTATGAAACCTGATGACGATTAGGAAGCAACAACAGCCGTTCCTTTTTGCAACGAACCGCCAGTTGTTGTTAACGTACAAGTAGTCTCAGAGCATCCTGTGCCGTTACCGCCAACAATGCTGTTAATGGCTGTACCAATAGCTGAATCAGTAAGATTTGAGATTGTAACAGTCGTTGTACCATTTGTTGTTGTAGCAGAAACTGCTCCGTCAGTATTATTCAATCCGGCAACATTGGTAGCAGTTATACCCAATGTAGCTAAATCAGCTGTACCACCATTACCTTCATTCATTGTTTGAGATAAAATAGCCACTTGAGAAGCGATATTCAATACTTCATTAGCACGATAGCGGTTCATAGCCATTGTGTAGCCGGCGATACCACCGATGGAAAGCACGCCGATGATGGCCAAAACGCCCAACATTTCAACCATTGAACGACCAGATTGAGATTTTAAATTTGTCATGTTTATACATCCTTTCTTTATTTTGTTATAACATATAAAAAAAACCCACATTGGTGGGCGGATGTTCGAAAACCATATAAATCCAGATGGCTCGGCTTATTTGACACCGAGGTCTTATTCACCGACATCCGCCCTATACGTGTTTTACACACTGTGGACTTCAGTCGGCATGTTTGTTTAAAGTCGCATGCATACGACCGGATTTATCATTGGGTTTCGACGCCCAGAAAATGGCACCATTGCCACTTTCAAAAAGTACTCTTACACACTTTTTTGTAAATTGCAAGAACTTTTTTACTAACGAATGGTTAACAAATAAAATAGTTTATCAAATATAAACAAAACAAGAAAAACAAACCAAGTATTTCTTATTTATCCGTTGGCACACGGTATTTCAAAAACGGGCAAATACGTGTCATAAAACGAAAAATACTTTTGTCATTCATCAAGAGAGCATACTCACGATATTCCGGATAATGCGACAAATGTCGTTCTTCTGTTTTGGCTCGTAAATAATAAATAATGTTAACGCCAAACAATAACAGACTGCTCTTAACAGCTAATTCCGTAGAGTGCAACATAAAGGGCATCGCCACAAACCACCACGAAATATTTTTAAAAACATAAGCCGGATGCTTTGTCCATCTGTATGGGCCGGTATTCCACAAACCTCGATATGTTAAATTGGAAAAGCGAGTCCCTGCCGCCACCGTTGACATGGCATAAATAAATTCGCAAAAAATAATGACACCGCCCCATATGTACCATATAACAGAGCCGGCATCAAAAACTTCCTGCCATCGGTTAGCATGATGATAATCAAAAAAGTGTGGATAAAACACGTTTCCCCAAAACGGCCAATAGCACATAATGGCAACCATCCATCCCATCAAGGTTGGTTCCGCCGTTCGGATATGTGTATTAGTTAATTTTAATCCACTGATATATCCAATAGCCCCATAGACCACATCAATACCATAGCAAATTGTTTCCAACGTAAAAAATAAGGCAATAGGATTATCAAAAGAAAAATGGAAAAAATCCGCTTTTTGTATATTGGATATATGCCCAAATGACCAAGGGACCATTAAGCCCAAATAAAATACTTTAACTAGCCAACTGCGCACTAAATTCGCCAGTTGTTCTTGATTTAGTCCATTTTTGCGATGAATTAAGTAATATCCGATATGCCAATATTCATCTTTTTCTTGTCTGCCAACACGATCCATCAAGATAATGTACACAACAGATAAACAGACCAAATAAGGCAACATCGTTTTTAAATATGTTATCCATTGTTTAAAAGTGGCATCTTGAAAAATGGGAAATAACCAATAAATAACAGCAATACAGGCAAAAACAAAAGACAACCCCAAAATTTTATATAAACATCGCTTTAAACTGAGCTTTCTATGCAAGCGTAATAATCCCAATGCACTGTTTTTTTCATAGCACAAAAATTCCATAACACTGACGGATATAGAAATTAATATAGCCAAACCGGTAAATTTCCAAAAAATAGAAATATCCGTATCTTTAAGATATAACAAAAAAAATATACCTAAAATTAATCCGATAAAATTAATTTTAAAGTTGGTTTCAGAAGCACCTTTTTCTTGAGGATTTAATGGTCTGTAATTATCCATAAACATAGCGTAGCCTTAATCATTTTGTCTGGGGGCCTCTACACACGCACAAAATGGTGCCAGAACGGGTGTACCATTTTCACGAGCTTCAATACGTTCTTGGATTTTATCCAACGCCGGAAAAATCCCATCAATATCATTAGCAAAATCAATAAAGTCAACCTTGTTGTTATTAAGGGTCCCTTCTTGCAACATATTCAACATCATATGCATCATCGGTTTCCAAAAGTTATTGAAGTTCAAAAACAACATAGGTTTTCTGGCGGCATTACCGATTTGAACAGCTACGGCATATTCGGACACTTCATCAACTGTTCCCCATCCACCAGGGCCAACCAAAATTGCATCGCCCAGTTCTATCAGTTTTGCTTTGCGTTCGGCCATTGTATCAACGGTAATCAGTTCCCCTTTGGTATAAACACTTGGATTATGGCATTCCAGCGGAAACAGTTGTTCGGTAATAACGGCATATTTTTTTCCGTTTTTATTCAAAACACCTTGCAAAACTTTGCCCATCATCCCTTCGTCACCACCGCCGAAAACCATTGTAATGCCATTTTCGGCCAACATTTCCCCTACTTTACGCATATATTCGCAATAAATAGAGGCAGTAGAACCGGAAGCGCTGCAAAAAACAGTAATTGATTTGAATTTTTTTGTCATTATTTCACCCTTTAAAAGTCAGTCCTATTCGTGTGTTAAATTTGAACGGTATAGGTTTTAGGATAAACACTGTCAGCCGGTTTTTGAACAGCCGACATCCGACCGCAAGACGATAACGTCAATGTTATACCAACCACACAAATAAAAATAATTGATTTCATATTTTCTCCTTTTTGTGAAACATAACATATCCCGACATAAAAAACAAGAGGAAACTTTGGGATGGTCAATGCTATGGTATCTGGGGATAAAACCGGATATTATAAAATCGCCGACACTTCCAAAGTGCCGGCGAAAGCAAAAAGCAATATATGTATTAAAATCATTTACAGACAGCATAGGCACTGGCTTTACTATTTTTACTAAATCCGCATAAAGTACAAGCACGTTCGAGGTCGACAGACAAAGTGTTGCTGCATTGTTCTTTTGTGGTTTCTACTATCCAAATGCTGTAGAATGAAAAAACAGGGTACTGTTTAAATAATTGTTCGGCAAGATTGGTGCGACTATAGCAATATGTACCTGTTCCAACATAATTTTCATCTGCTTCATTGACTAAATCACTCTGCTGAACCATTGTTTTTCCAATGGCTTTACAGGCCGACTCTGCATCCCACCAACTAAGGTTTGTTTTTGATATATAATATTTTTTTCCATCAACTGTAATAGGAGGGAGAAATTCAGCTGTAATACAAGAGCCTTTTTCTCCCTCTTTAAATCGTTCTGCGTTACTGTTATTCGGGCTGGCACAATATTCATTTCGCCCTTTACAAGGTGTAGAATCATCACATCCTTTAATAACGCATTCTCCTTTGGCACATTGACCATCTTGTCCATCTATAGTACAAGATTGACCATTCTCAGCAGTATCGTACCCACATTTTTGATTTATACAATAACCACATGGTTGACAGTCTGCCGTTGTAGAACAACTTTTATCAGTGATACCGCCCGTTACCACAATATCTTGTTTAAAATTGCACAATCCGTTAAGACAGAATTGATCCGTTTGACAATCTGAATCGGTTTTGCATTCTTCATAGAATGCTGTTTCAAAATAAAACTCCATTGTATTGCTGTCGGATTCATCACAAGGGTCAGTTTCAGTATCAGAATTATAATCTTCATTACCAACATAAACGGCGACCGTTTGTTTTAATCCATCACCAACTTGTTTGCAAATAGAAGCTGGCACACCAGTAATTTGAATACCATATTGGGTGGCGTCTTCGGGGTTTTGTACAACCGTAAAATCATATCCGGCGGTTGTCTTTGTTCCCCAATCGGAGGATAGGGTTGGGGTGTCTCTGTTTTGAGATAATTGAGTAATAATATCCACACCCATTAACATCACATCGTTAACCGTTTGATTGGCTTTATATTTATCCATACCATATTTATAACCGGCAATACCACCAATACTTAATACACCGATAATCGCTAAAGTGCCTAGCATTTCTACCATAGAACGACCGGATTCATATTGTAAATTTTTCGTAGCCATTCAGACTTCCTTTCAATTTATAGATTAAACAAAAAAATCGCCGTGATGAAGGGCGACTGGAAGTTCAGAACTATTTCTTGTGATATAGCACGGTATATTCACCGTATGGCTTATTTTACCGCCTTCCAGCCGAATGCTGGAAAGCATTTACCATCTATAAAAGACGCACAAGGAAGAGGTTCTGAAGCCTCGGGGCGAACATCACTCGCCTTAAGAAAAAGTGTAGCAAAACAAATACAAAAGTTCAAGCGATTTTTTTATAAAAAAACACCCACCGGTGAGGGTGGGTGTTGTAGATATAAAAAATTTATTTACCGCTCAACAAGGCATCAACCAATTCTTGTACCGTTGGAATATATCCGTTTTTGTACATTGGATCGGTACCGAAACGGTAAGCACTATGTCCGGCAAACATCAAGTTGTTATCAATGCTTTCCCCATGAGCAATGGCATTCAATGTTTTATTAATGCAGAAAGACCGAGGATCCGGCAATCTGTCTAAATGGCCATTTGCTTGAGACCAAGCCGAAAATGCACAAGCGGACAAACAACCGACGCAGTTAGCACGGTCTTCTTTAATTTGAGCATTTGTTTCGGGGGTTACAAAGATAATGGATTTTTCCGGTGTTTTTAACACAACGTTGCGACCATCCTTAATGTAGCTTTCAGCACGTTTTAAATCGTGGTCTGTAATGTAAACCGTTTGAGATTCGCTGAGCTTAAACGGACGCACAAAAATGGTTTCCGGTTTTTCCAAATAGGGCATTTCTGTGTCTTTTCTGGCAAACAGATTATCCATAAATTTGTTGCGAACGGCCGAAGAATAAAAACCAGTCGGAGAGAATTGTTGCAACACAACATCACCTTTTTTAAGGCCTCTTAAACATCCTTGCCAAGCTTTGGCAACCGGACTTTCAACCGTTAATAACGGACGGGTACCCAATTGGAAAGCCAACGGACCGATTTCCGGATTATCAATATACTCATCAAATTCGGATAAATTCCATACACCACCGGCCAAAATAATTGGCACATGATTCAAATTTAATGAATTCATTAATGTACGTAATTCCACCAAACGTTCGTATGGACGTTGTGGTTTTGTCGGATCTTCGGAATTGGACAGACCATTATGCCCACCGGCTAACCACGGGTCTTCGTATACAACGCCACCCAATAAGTCAGCACAGTTTTTATACGAACGCAACCACAAAGCACGGAAAGCACGAGCCGATGATACAATCGGATAATAATAAATGCCGTATTTTGCCGCTATTTCCGCCAATTTATACGGCATACCGGCCCCACAGGTTACCCCGTGAATGAGGTTTTTAATTTCGCCCATCATGCCGTCAACAACCGGAATGGCATCGTTCATGCGTTTTTGAACGTTAAAGCGCAAAGCCCCCAATGTTTGTTGGAATTTTTCACCGGCAGCTTCAATTTTTTCATGATATTTTTCCGGAGCCTTTTCCTTCATGCGGGCAACCATATTTTCGCAAGAGTTCATAACCCCCTCTAAAATAGGAATACTGCCGCCCATTTCCCACAACACATTCATGTGGATACGGCCGTTACCGCCGGAAATTTCATGAGCGATTTTGGCTTGGCAAATACCACCTTTAATAGACATTTCAATTAATTCTTTGTGGCGGTCTTGACGAGCTTTACGTGTGTAAACTTTTGGAACGACACGTCCTTCATCATCAATAACATCGGCAAACACACCGGAAATAGTTCCAACAGCACCGGCCGCCGCCCAAGCTCCGGAAGAACGGCCGTCAGATACGGCGACGCCTTTACCCCCTTCAATTAATGGAAGAACTTCTTTGCCGGAAATCATCACCGGATTGATTTTTTTCATTATTTTATCCTTTTGTTTGGTGTTAAACTTGAACTCACTATACACGATACCGTATAAAATAGCAAGTTATTTTTTATGCTTCGGATAATGGCATATTGTACATACCTTGTATTTGAAAAATGCCCATTTGGACCAGTTTTTGATGAATGGAGTCATTGCGAATGCCAATGGCAATGATATCTTGTGGGTCTAAGTCGCCTAAGCCATGAGTGAGCAGAGCATCTGCCGGTATTTTGACATAATCGGCGGGCAACGCTTTTTTGGTTAAGTAGGACCGATTTGAATGAATGCGGATAATAAAACGATAGCCGGCCGGTTCTAAAGCTGTTTTCAGTTTTTGGTAGTCTGTTCGGTTGGCTAATACATCATCAAAGGCAAAATCAAATAAAATATTTTGTTTTTGTGTTTGTGTGTGCGATTTTAACCAGTCTTTCATGGCGGGAGACCGAAATAAGCTGACCGATACGTTAATCGCTCCTGTCCAATCGGGAATGGTTTTTATTTTTTGCAGAACTTTTTGTTCTACGGCACTGCGTAAAATACCGTAAAAAAATTTGTTTTCCAAAATATCCACATCCGGTATTAAAATACGACGAATATCGGTTAAATCAACGAACCAGCTGGTGAATAAAGCACACCCATTATTTTCGGCCGTAAAAGAAGAGATAGGTTGTTTGCGGATAAGGTGATTTAATGAGGTGTTGTCTAAATGTGATAAAACCCGTTCCAAATAATCAAATGTAAATGGTTTATGCGGTATTTTTTGCATAACGGATAAGGTATGCAATCTATTGGTTTGAGGGGCCGATACTAAATGATAGACACGATTGTGTAATCTGGCGTAATCGTTTTTTAAATCATAGGCGCTGATTATTTTTTCATACAATTTTATGCCGGTGAACGTTTTTATTTTTAACGCCAATAACATTAAGTGATGGGCTTTATTATTGTTGAAAAACAATAAAATATCATGGTTGTTCAATGTAAATGCCGAACAAGAATGGGTTTGTTCATACTCTTGAATGGCGGATAAGATTTTCTCTGTTATTGTTTCATCCGAAACTTGCGATAAGGCGACAAATAAAGCGTGTCCTTTAAACGTGCGTTTGGCCAGATAATGCAAATGTTCTAAAACGGCGGGTTTTCTCATGCGTTATCTTGCTCCTGATAAATAAACTTTGTGCGAAAATCATTAAATACGCAATGAGCATCAGCCATTTTGCCGGTCCAAATTTGACTGCATAAGTCTTCAGCACAAGTATCGCCGTATGGACAGTTTTTTTGGCAGGCACTGCCTAAAATAAGATTAACAACTTTGCCGGAAAAATAAGTATATCCCGTGCGTAAGGCCTCTAATAACATTTTTTGCGTATGTATGTTTGTTAGGATTATTTGATCTTTTTTTAGTCCGGTTGGTAATGAAACAGGGGCGTTCTCAGAGCAAGGTAAACAAACAAAAGTCGGTTTTTGTTTTGTAAAATCAAATAAGTCTAAGTTATCTGCATGGGTAAATGCTATAGCCCATGGCACACGGTTGGCGTGTAGTTTTTTTAAGGCCGTATTGGTATCCGGATGATTTGATAAGATTTCTTCACCACTGATACAAATCACGGTTTTGCCGGTACGAGCTTGCATAAATAAATCAAATCCGGATTTAACAATGTCAGATATATTGAAATAAACAAAGGCCGCTAATGGATTGGCATTATAGGTATCGCACAGTTCATTAGTCTTGGCCCAAATTGTACGAACACATTGTAATCCGATGGCACCGTCTAATGTTTTAATCGGCATACGCAATTTTTCGGCAATCTTTTGATAATCCGGTAAATACAGCCGGCATACCGTTTGTTTTTTATCCGGCATTAAACGTAAAACGGTTTGCGGGGTCATTACATCAGCCGGTGATAAAGTGCCAAGGGGTTGAGCTATTTTTTTCCAAATAACGGATGGATCTAACGGAGGCAGTTCCATTTGGCTGGATGATAAAGCATTCATCAGCAAATCGGCATGTGTTAAAATCGGATAAATGGTAAAAAAATCAGAACCGGCATTTTGAACAAACGGGTCATCGCTCAGTACCCGACGAATGCGTTCTATGTGAGGTTCGGCCATTTCCGGCAGGTTAGGGGCTCCAATGAGCAGAATATCTCCATTTTGCAAAAAAAATGGCTTGAAAACAGTTGTTTTTTCCAACGGTTTTAATAAATGAACAATCATATTCATTTTATTGAGGTTTTTATTTTCGCTTTCCAATTGCGAGGTGTGCAACCACAGACAAATGCTGTCCGCAGACGCATTTTTTAACCGTTCAATGGTTTGGATTGCCAAAGTTTCTTGTGTATGGTATGCCATTTTTTTTCCTTATTTTGTGCAGTATACCAATGAAATACGAAAAAAACAACTTGTTTTTTATGATTGATATGCGTTATACTGGTAAAAAATAACACAGTAAGGATAAATCATGAAATATTTGACGGGAGAATCGGTTTCGTTAGACCAAGTATGTTCAGTGGCTGAAAGTGGACACTTTACCTTATGGCCGACACAAAAAAATCCGTTTTTATCGCCTCGGCTCAGAAAAAAAATGCCTGATCATTTAAATGTTTTGGCTGGTGATATTACCGAAGAAAAACTGAATGCGTTATTTTTGAAACCGATTGCGAATATTATAGATGTAAATGCTCTGCCCGAATCCATTCAAGATTTTATCGTACACGAAAGCCAAAATAAATTGGAGTATGAAATCGGTTTTTTGTTGACGTGTCCGGTTATTTTTGCCTGTGATGTGGCTCAAATTTTTACTGAAGCATTAAATACACGGTTGCATTTTTCTCCCGCTCGGTATGGTAAAATACATTTGGCGTTGCATGAAGCTCTTGTAAATGGCTTGATTCATGGGAATTTGCAATTGGGCAGTGAACTCAGACAGTCGGCTCGTGATTTCGTGGAATATTCCAGATTGTTGAATGAACGGCTGAATGATCCGGCTTATGCTCAAAAATCGGTGAGTATTTGGGCAACGTGGAATGATAAAAAACTGGAAATTAAAATCCGTGATGAAGGGGCCGGTTATGCCGTTGCTCCGGTTATGAGTCGTAAACCGGAATTAAAGGCTAAAACGGGGCGAGGGCTCAGATTAATTGCCGGAACAGCCGATTCGTGTACAATTGATGATTACGGTCGTGAAATAACGTTGTCGTTTATGTTGGACGGCGCAGAACATTATCAAGTTATTGAAGATATTCATACGAATAATGGGCATCAAGAAACGGCAGAAGATGTGGCGGATTTATCGGATTGCCGTGTGTTGGTTATGGAAGATAATTTATCTAATCAAACACTTATTTCAAAATTATTAAATGTGGTCGGAATTGATAAAATTGATATGGCCTCTGATGGTATTGAAGGGTTAAAAATGGTGGCTGAAAATTGGCCGGATTTAATCATTTTGGATATTACGATGCCTCGGATGAATGGGTATGAGGTGCTGCATCATTTAAAAAGTGCACCACTAACCAAAGATATTCCGGTTTTGATTCAAACAGCTTCGGATACACGGGAAACCCGAGATAAAACGTTCAGTTCCGGTGCGGCTGATTTTATTTCAAAGCCGATTAATCCATTAGAATTTTTTGCCAGAGTCAAAGTGCATTTACAAAACCGACAACTGATTAAGGGATTGGAAAATAAATTGGGTGAGCTTAATGCAGAATTGCAAGCGGCTCAAAAAATGCAAACGGCGATGTTGCCGTCTAAAGAAGCGCTCAATGATATTCGTGAACGGTATACTTTGGATATTGCTCATCATTTTGAACCGTCTTCAAAATTAGGGGGGGACTTTTGGCAGTTGTTTCCGATATCTTCTACGCAAGTGGTTATTTATTTGTGCGATTTTTCGGGTCATGGTGTGGCAGCGGCTTTGAATACGGTCAGATTACATACCCTTATTACGCAAATGAATAAACATATTGGAGCGCCTTCGGCCTTTTTGCAAAAAATTAATACGCAATTGTATGATTTATTGCCTCGTGGACGGTTTGCGACATTCTTCTGTGGTATCATAGATATAGAACGACAAACATTAACCTATTCCGGTGCCGGTTCTCCGCCGCCATTTTTGTGTTCCGGTGGTAAAATTATTCGGTTGGATACAAAAGGATTACCGCTGGGGATTAAATCTCGTCCGTCCTATGAAGATCGTGAGATTTCTTTTTTACCGGATGATACGTTATTGTTGTTTTCGGATGCTTTTACCGAAACACCGAATGATATGGGGATTCGTTTAGGAAATGATGGGTTTGAACAAATGGTATTAACGTGTATGCAAAATAAAGAGGTGAAAAAAGGTATGCAAGAGATTATGAAGGCCTTTTTTGACTATGCCCCCCCTCCGCCTCCTGATGATGCAACGGCAGTTTTAGTACGGTTTTTGAACGATGATTAGATTGTATACAAATTATTCGCTGAGTGCAGGGAAAACGGTTTGTTTGACCGAAGACCAAGTGCATTATGTGTATCACGTTATGCGCCGAAGTATCGGTGATGAATTTTTGCTGTTTAATGGTCAAGATGGTGAATGGTTAGGGCAAGCCGAAATACTGACGAAAAAACAAGGCGTTATTAAATTGAGTCGTCAGACAAGGCCTCAAAATCAAACAGAGGGGGCAGTCTTGGCAATGGCTTTGATTAAAAAGGATAATTTTGATTTAGTTTTACAAAAGGCAACAGAGTTAGGGGTTCGTAAAATTATTCCCTTAATAACCGAACGCACGGTTGTGTCCAAACTGAATTTAGAACGGGCAAAACATATTGTTATTGAAGCCGCCGAGCAATGCGAACGGTTGGATGTGCCGGAAATAACCGAACCAATGCCATTAAAAACTTTTTTGACATTGGACGAGGGGCAAAAGGTATATCTATCCGAACGAGGTCAATTGAAAGGAAAAATTGATAAAACACAGCCCGTTTGTTTCGTTGTTGGTCCCGAAGGGGGCTGGAGTCCTGCAGAAATCCAAGCATTTGAAAGGGTAGAGGGGATGATAGCCCTTAATTTAGGACGGTTGATTTTGCGGGCCGAAACGGCAGCAATTAGTATTTTGTCAGCGTATCGGTTTGATATCTTTTCATAAAACTTAAATAACTGTTGCAAAGAAGACTTTTTTGTGCTTAAAATAGAAAAAACAGTGTTATTTTTAGTGAGAGGCTATATCTATGACAGTAAGTAAATTGTCCCTTTTATCCGGTGTTTTAGGTGTTTTTTTCAGTACATCCGTTTGGGCTGTTCCCACCTCTTCGGTGCAATTGTGTACGGCTGGCGAGTGTAAAGAGGCGATTCGTGTGGCAACACCGGTGGCTTTATATGAACGATTGGGCGAATTGTTTACTAAAAATACAGGGCGTAAAATCACGTTTTGTGATGCGGATCCCGCTATTCGGTTATGTTTTCAACAAAAATTAATGGTATCGGCTTCATCTCCTTTTATGACAGCGAATGTATCCGTTGATTCGGCCGATATGAGTGATGTTAAATTATCAGGCGAAGAAACATCCTTAACAGCTTTGTTAGATATGTCGGTTGAAGCCAATGGAACTTATCCGACATGCGGAACGGCTCAAGCAACGGTTGTTGTGGGCGATTCGGATAAGGTATCTGTTGTTCTTGATAATTTTGGTTGTGCTTTTACCTCTACATTGGTATCTGATTTAAATATGGGGTTTGCCGTAGATTACATTGATTTTGAAAAGGCCGTTCTTGGTGGATATTATACGTTCAGTGTATCTCAAGCGATGCACGGGATGCGTTCGGGATATGCTTTGTTGAGATTTGCTGAACCTGTATCGGGTGAATTTGATGGCGTTGTCCCGACGATTGATGAAACAGTGGGACAATTGGTTATTAAGGATACAAAAACGATAAAATCGTCAGATAAAGAATGTGCTCCGTGTGTTGCCGAAAAGATTCGGGATGATAGCGCCGTACGTGCGGCAATTGAGGTGGCCGCTCGTGCAGAAGCTGAGGCCAAGGCTGCAGCAGATCGTGCTGTTAAAATGGCAGAAGAGGCCGCTCAAACGACCAGTGAGTATGCACAAAAGAAAGCAGCAGAAGCCGAAAAAGCCAAACAAGAGGCCGAAAAGGCAGCCGAAATGGCATTGGCGGCTCGCTCTCGTGTAGATAATAAAGTGGCCGCAATGAGTTGTCAAGGCGACAAAAAAACACAAACGACTACGATTACGACAACGGTCAAACAGTATGATGCAAATGGTAATGAAATTGAACCGACGTTTACCGAAAAGGTTTCCGAAACTTGGGATGGTGTAACGGATAAAGTCAGTACGACTTGGGATGGTATGACGGATACAATGGGTAATGCATGGAATAACGTTTCCGAACCGGTTGTTGAAGCTTGGAATCCTGAAGAACCATTTGCCGATAAATGGAATCGTTGGATGGATAAAGCCAGCAAGGTATTTTGGTTAGAAGAACCTTTATTTTAAGATGAGAGTATAGATAGTATAAATGCTGCTTCGGCGGCAAGGTTAAGTAATAAGGATTTAAAATATGTTATCAGTTTCAAAATTATCAAATGGAATGCGTATCGTGACGGATACGGATTCTAATAGTGATACGGTATCTTTGGGCGTATGGGTGTCTGTTGGTGCCAGATATGAAAGCCCTGAAATTAACGGAATTTCTCACGTATTGGAACACATGGCCTTTAAGGGAACGCTTAAACGGTCGGCTTTGCAAATTTCCGAAGAAATTGAAAATGTGGGTGGGATTATCAATGCCTATACGGGTAAGGAAATGACCGCCTATTATGTTAAGGTATTAAAGGAAGATTTGGCTTTAGGGTTAGATATCATTGCCGATATTTTGCAAAACTCTCAAATGGATGCCGGCGAACTGGAAAAGGAAAAAGGTGTCATTTGCCAAGAAATCAATATGCAAAATGATACGCCCGATGAAATGGTTTTTGACTATATGTCCGAAACGGCCTTCCCAAATCAAGCTTTGGGCCGTTCTATTGCCGGAACATGCGACATTGTGCGGTCTATTACGTCCCAGCAGTTATTGGATTATATGCATACACAATATATTGCCGATAGGATGATTATCAGTGCGTCGGGTAATTTTGAGGCTGATGCGTTTAAGGCAATGTGCGAATCGGCGTTTGCCGGTATTGGCAATCATGCGGTTAAAGGGGCGGAACCCGCTCACTACGTTGGGGGTGATAAACGTGTGGATAAGGCCAATGAACAAGTCAATTTGATTTTGGGCTTTAACGGTATTTCCTACACGGATAAAGATTATTATGCAACCCGTTTGATGTCCGCTATTTTAGGGGGCGGTATGTCGTCCAGATTGTTCCAAGAAATCCGTGAAAAACGGGGCTTAGTCTATACGATTTCTGCGTTTAATATTCCTGAATCCGATGCGGGAACTTTTGCCATTTATGCCGGAACCGGCGAAAAAGAGGTGGCCGAATTAATGCCGGTGTTGTGCGATGAAATTTTAAAATTAAAAGGAACGATTACCGATATGGAATTAACTCGTGCAAAGAATAGATTAAAGGCTAGATTGTTGATGAATGCCGAGGCTATATCTACACACGCCGAAATGAATGCTACGGATATGATTGTCCACGGCCGAGTGGTACCGAAAGAAGAAATTATTGCCGACATAGCCTCTATCACAACGGCGGATTTGGATAAAGTGGCAGATAGAATTTTTACCACTCGTCCGACGTTGGCCTCATTAGGGCCGATTAAACACGTGATGAGTTATGAAGACGTATGTGCCAGATTAGGATATAGAGAACGTGCCTGATTTTAATATAGAAAAATCACTGAACTTAAATGGACTGATTGCCGGTTTTGATGAAGCCGGCCGAGGTCCTTGGTGTGGTCCGGTGGTGGCAGCCTGCGTGTGTTGGCCGGATTTACAAATCCCCGAAGAATTAGCAAATGCCATTAACGATTCCAAAAAATTAACGGCCAAAAAACGGGAAGCTTTGTTTCCTAAAATTATGGCGTCAAACGCCATTGTGGGGGTAGGGCAAGCTTCGGCCGAAGAAATAGATGACATGAATATTTTACAGGCTTCCTTTTTGGCAATGCACCGCGCATTGGACGAGGTTCGTGTTAAAGGATATAATCCCATTTTTGGGTTAATTGACGGGAATCGGTTGCCGGCGTGGGATATCCCATGTCAAGCGGTGATTGGTGGTGATGGTAAAAGTTTATCCATTGGGGCGGCCTCTATTATTGCAAAAGTGGTGCGAGACAGATTAATGGCCGATTTAGCAAAGGAATTTCCCGCTTATGGATGGGAACGAAATGCCGGATACGGAACGGCCGAACATATTCAGGCCTTAAAAGAATATGGACCAACGATACATCACAGAAAATCTTATGCACCGATTAAAAAAATTTTAGAGGGAAATTAATCCCTCTTTTTTGTTGATTTTTAAAAGGTTAATTTTTTTTATTTGTTTGTCCTCTTAAATAACCGTGTCCGCCCCAACGTGGATGGGATTTATCCATAATCAATAATTTGTGTGTTTTATGGAATTCTTCATGAGTGGCATGCGATCCGACTCGGTTTGCCGGATAACCATACATAGGCGTTAAAATGAGCGGTTTTTTATCATACAAATACCGGTTTAAATGAGATTCATCATGCCACTGTGCCATAACGCCGTTTTGTTCATCAATATCGGTATTTTTAGCAATTGTATCAATCAGATGTTTGAATCCTTTTGCTGTTCCGCCATTAAAACCACCCATAAAATATTTTTCTTTTGTTTTATACTGGGGGGGGGTATGTGCTATATAAGCCGTTGATTTGGGATTTCTGTCATAAGGTAAATTTCCCGTTGATTTATAATATCCCGGATGTAATGTTGCCGTAATCCCTTGTTCATCGGTTGGTAAGATTTCCGTACCCACCGGACGAACGGCAATCATATTGGCATTAACATAATACATATAGTCAAAATCTTTTAACTTATCCCATTGTTCTTGAAAAAGTTTATAACGGTACAATGTTGCCTTTGGCCATCCCAAATTGTCGGTTGGAATTTTGACCACATCTTTGGGAAATTTTCTATCACTATCTGTCCATACAAAATAGGTTTTGTTGTCCAAGGGTAAAAAGTTTTTTTGCATGCTTTTATAATATTCGTCAAAAAAAACGATATATCTGCCCGTTGCAATATATAACATGGCAACATTGGCTTTGGCCGGCAAACGAATCCACTCTTTCGGAACAATTTTGTCAATGAAGTATGTCTTATTTTTCAACCAAATGTCCGGTGAAATCACGATTTTATTCGGGTTTTCATTCAGCCACGCCCCCCACCATGAAAAAGTGGAATTAGCAATAATATTGTGTTTGCACAAACTCATCAAACGCATATCATTATAACTGAAATCACCATGGTTGTGTTCTACAAATGTGTGTGGATATGGTAATTTGATGTTTTCTTTTACCCACGCCATATCATCTGAAAAAATATAAAAATGCGGATTTTTAACACGTTTGGCAATATAATCGGCCGCCAGTTTATAATAATGTGGAGACAATGCATGTTGAGCGGCCTTTGGGGCTAAATAATCACCACGGCGAATATGAACGGCAACTGAATTGGAATTTTTGATTGAGTGAGCCAATTGTTTATTTTTATCGGACATTGCGTTTTTAAACCGAAAAGCCTTTAAAATTTCTTTGCGGTATTTTTTAAAGTAGGCTTCGTTTTGGAATAATCCCCATAAATAAACATATCTATCATGTTTAAAAGTGCCGTCGGCATTATCTTGTTCTGCATACACATCGCCGATAAAAGAGGTTTGTTTCGCCTCTAAATTTTTAAAAACGGGAATGTCTTCGTGTTCGGGTTTGTTTAATTGAATATCAAAGGCATTTTCCAATTGTGATACATCACCGTGTACGTATAATTTTTTGTTGTGTTCCAGTGCATACGCAAGACCGGTGGCATATTGAAACATATTATTGCCAAGACCGTAGTAAATAGCGACCTGCACGACTTTTTGTTCCGGAGGACGGTTTTTATATGTCAAATACTTAAAATATGGTACCCCCCCCCCGTATCCGGCAACAAAGCACACAATAAATAATAACAGTTTGGATAAATGTTTCAAGGTCTCATCCTTTTTGTTTTAGATTGATTTTTACTTGTTTTACAAAAAATGGGTTAAATAGTCAAGGGACTTTATTTATTTTTCTATCTATTTTTTTATTATAGAGATTTAAAGAAAAAACTTGTCTTTTTATGAAAAAATGTTATATGATATCTGATATCAATTTATGTAAGGAGTATACAATGCAAAATTATGAAATTTTGGGAATGGATGCCCATCAATCCGTTGGGATGAGAACATATTTCGGTCGGATTTATAACTATATGGCCGGTGGTTTGGCGGTGTCGGCCGGAACGGCTTATTTATCTGTGCGTGAACCATTTTTCTCCTTATTTTATTCCGTGCAAAATAATGTTGTGAGTTTATCCCTCTTGGGATGGATTGCCGTGTTGGCCCCTCTTGTTATGATATTTATGATTAACTCGGCGGTGGCACGGATGAATGCGGCAAAGGCCGGATTATTATTTTGGATTTTTTCGGCCTTGATGGGCATTTCTTTATCTAATGTCTTGTTGATGTATACAGGGGCCAGTATCGTAAATGCCTTTTTGGTAACATCTGCCGGATTTTTGGGATTAAGCTTATATGGATATACAACCAAAAAATCGCTGGCCAGCTGGGGTGCTTTTTTGATGATGGGATTGGTTGGTGTGATTGCGGCTATGCTGATTAATATCTTCTTGAAATCCAGTGTTATGAGTTTGGGATTATCGGTTATCAGCGTGTTTATCTTTATGGGATTGACAATTTATGATACCAATCGTTTAAAATATATGTATGACGAACGGATGTCTGAGGAAGCTCAAAAGGCTATTGCTGTTAATGGGGCGTTGGCTTTATATTTAGACTTTATTAATTTGTTCCGTTTGGTTTTATACTTTATGGGT
>JAFTHM010000125.1 GCA_017457425.1 Alphaproteobacteria bacterium | reverse complement strand
TGTCTGTGATGGGGGTGTTTCGTTGATGGAATTGGCTCGGGCAGCGGCAAAACAAGGGGTGTCCGGTTTTGAGTTTTTAAGTGGTATTCCAGGGACAGTAGGGGGTGCCGTTCGGATGAATGCCGGCGCTCATGGTAAATGTTTGCAGGATGTATTGACTTCTTTAACTGTGATAACGGGTGAAGGAGAAATTCGGGAAATTGATCCTAATGAAACGGAAATGTTTGGGTATCGGAAATGTTATTTGCCCAGCGATTGGATTTTTGTACGTGCTGTTTTAAAGGGTACTGAAGGGAAAACCGCGGATATTTTATCAACAATGGAAATGTATAAACAACAACGACACAACAACCAACCGGTTGGGGTAAAAACAGCCGGTTCTACCTTTAAAAATCCGCAAGGGTTGCAAGCTTGGTCTTTGATTGATAAAGCGGGTTTTCGTGGATATCGTAAAGGTGGAGCTATGGTATCGGATAAACACACCAATTTTTTGGTTAATTTAGGGGATGCTACTGCCAAAGATATTGAAAGTTTGGGGGAAGAAATTCGGCAAAAAGTATGGGATGATTTTGGGGTTGAATTGGAATGGGAAGTCAAAAAAATGGGGATAGAAAAGGAGTAAGCATATGAAACGGGTGGCAGTATTAATGGGAGGAATTTCATCCGAACGAGAGATTTCATTACAAAGCGGGCAAGGAGTTTTGCAAGCTTTAAATGAAGCCGGATATAGTGCTTTTCCGATTGATTTGACGCATAATTTAGATGAATTTGTTCGTATTTTAATGCGTGAAAAACCAGATGTGGTTTTTAATGCTCTTCATGGTAAATATGGTGAAGATGGGTGTGTGCAAGGTGTGTTGAATCTATTGAATATTCCATATACCCATTCGGGGGTAGCTGCGTCGGCGATTGCCATGAATAAACGGTTGGCTAAAAAAGTGGCGACCGATATTGGATTGATGGTCGCCCCTGGTTTAATGATAGAAAAAAAAGACATATTAGAGGATAATCCTATTGCGATGCCGTATGTGGTAAAACCGGATGATGAAGGGTCCTCTGTGGGGGTATTTATTATTAAAACATCTGCGGACAAGAAAAAAATGCTCAGCAAGTGGTCATTTCAAAAGCCGGTTATGATTGAAGAATATATTGATGGTATTGAAATATCAGTAGCTGTATCGGATGAGAAAGCTTTTGGTGTTGTGGAAATTGTACCGACCAGTGGTTTTTATGATTTTACAAACAAATACGCTCAAGGTGGTGCTGATCATATTATTCCGGCTCGTATTCCCCAAAACGTTTATGAGGAAGCAATGCGACAAGCGCTATTATTGCATAAAGAATTGGGGTGCCGTGGTGTTTCTCGCAGTGATTTTCGGTATGATAATACATCGGGAAAAAACAGGTTGGTTTTTTTGGAAATTAATACAAACCCCGGTATGACCCCTGTGTCATTAGTACCGGAATTGGCAAAGCATCAAGGAATATCGTATAAGGATTTGGTAGTATGGTTGGTAGAGAGGGCAAAATGCGACGCATAAAGAAAAAAAACAGCAGCATATTGAGTGCCATTTCATTAAAAGTTAAATTGATTGCGGTGGGGGTTTTATTATGCCTAATCGGTGTGTCGGCTTTTTGGGTCAGTGAAATAGGGCAACGTTTTAGAAAGAACATTCATCAAACATATACTTATATGATGAATAAAACACATTTAACTTTACAAAATGTCAGTATTGAAGGACACTATCGTACAACGGCAGAAGAAGTCAATGGTGTTTTGAATTTGGTTCGTGGAATGGCCATTTTAGATATAGATTTGGCGTTAGTTCAAAATCAAATTGCTGAATTACCTTGGGTGGATAGTGTATCTGTGGAACGTCATTTGCCGGATACTGTTTATATTCGTATCACAGAAAAAAAGCCAATTGCAATATGGCAACATAATAAAACGTATTTTCCGCTTGATGAAACCGGGGAACCGATTGATGATAATGAAACGGTTTTAAGCAATTTAATTTTGGTTGTTGGATCGGATGCCCCGGAATATACAGCCGATTTGATTACGGTGTTAAATAAATATCCGGTTATTAAAAATTATGTTGTATCGGCCGTACGTGTCGGTGGCAGACGATGGAATTTAATTTTACATGATGTGAATGACGGGATACGTATATATTTACCCGAAACGGATATAGAGGGGGCTTTAGAGCGTTTAACAAAAGCTCAGGAAACTGAGCATGTATTGGATAAAGATTTAAAAGTGATTGATTTAAGAATTGATGATCGTTTTATTATTCGTACGGATGCCACTTTAATAGAGGAAGAGGACTAAAAATGCGTTGGGCCAGTAAACGAAAATCTTATATGAGCGTGTTGGATATCGGTACCAGCAAAGTGTGTTGTTTGGTGTTAAAAATGAATGCCGATGATCGTCCCGAAGTTATTGGTATGGGATATGCGCCATCAAAGGGGATTAAAAACGGCGTTATTGTTGATTTGGATAAGGCAACAGATTGTATTCGCACCGTTTTGGAACAAGCCGAACAACAATCCGAACGGTCTATTGATAAGGTAATCGTCAATATTTCAGCCAGCCAAATGCGTTCCGTTCAATACTATGAAGAAATGGAAATAGATGACGGTAGACAAATTGTGGCCTCTGATGTAAAGCGGTTGGTGGATGGGGCTATTGCTAAACATATTCAGGCAGGAGAGGAAGTTTTACATTCTTTCCCGCTCAGCTATGTGGTTAATTCGGAACAAGGTGTTGAACCACGGGGAATGTATGGGCCAACACTCGGTGTTCATATGCATGTGGTTTTTTTGCCGGAAAGCAGTTCTCGGAATTTGGTTGCCGTACTGGATAGATGTCATGTGAGTGTAGAAATGAAAGTGGCGTCTCCTTATGCGGCGGCGTTAGCCGTTATTTCCGATGAAGAAAAAGAGTTGGGGGCGACAGTTATAGATTTTGGTGCCGGTACAACCAGTTTTGCCACTTTTTTAGGGGGATGTTTGGTGAATTTAAATGAGGTTCATGCCGGTGGAAATGCCATCACACGGGATGTGGCTCAAGGGTTAAGTTGTTCTTTGTCAGAGGCAGAACGATTAAAAACTTTAAGTGGCGCTGCCTTTTTATCACCTCGTGATGAATTTGAACGGATAATTGTCCCGATTTTGGGGGATGAGGATGGTAATAACATTCAAATGCCCCGATCTAATTTGATTTCTATCGTTATTCCCAGATTGGAAGATGTGCTAGATAAGATATCTGTACAGTTAGAGGAAAATCCACGCTTTTTAATGGCAACTCGTCGGTTAATTTTAGCCGGTGGTGGTGCCGGATTGCAAGGGATTAAGGAAAAAACCGAGGACATGTTAAGTGCTACTGTTCGTTTAGGACGGCCCTCTGTTTTAAAAGGATTGCCTACTCAATTTGATTCTTATACATTTTCTACTTGCATTGGACTGGTAAAATATGCAATGATAAGGCAAAAGAGTATCTTATCAACGTGGCAAGCGTCAGATGGGCAAAAGGGGCAAAAAAATTCTAGGATAAGAAAGGTAATGCAATGGCTGAGTCAGAATTTTTAAACAGTGAAGGAGGATTGTCTATTGGATTGGCAACGCCACCGCCAGAGGTATTATTAACACCAAATATCGGTGTTATCGGTGTGGGTGGTGCCGGCGGTAATGCCGTTAATAATATGGTATCTCAAGATTTAACAGGGGTATCATTTATGGTGGCCAATACCGATGCTCAGGCTTTGTCTCGTTCGTTGGTGAGTGATAGAATTCAATTAGGGGTTGCCATTACGCAAGGGCTTGGTGCTGGAGCCAATCCGGAAGTGGGACGTGCCAGTGCCGAGGAAGCCGCCGATAAAATTAAAGAAAATTTGCAAGGATTGCATTTGTTGTTTATTACTGCCGGTATGGGTGGTGGTACAGGGACGGGTGCCGCTCCGGTTATTGCTAAAATTGCTAAAGATATGGGGATTTTAACGGTTGGCGTTGTGTCAAAACCTTTTCGGTTGGAAGGTGTCAGACGGATGCGTACAGCCGAAGCCGGTATTGCCGAGTTGCAACGGATTGTGGATACATTAATTGTGATTCCAAACCAAAATTTGTTCAGAATCGCCACCGATAATACGACGTTTGAAGAGGCCTTTAAAATGGCTGATGATGTGTTATGTCAAGGGGTGCGTTCTATCACGGATTTAGTCATGAATCCGGGGCTTGTTAACTTGGACTTTGCCGATGTCAGAACGGTTGTGTCCGAAATGGGACGAGCTATGATGGGAACGGGTGAGGCCAGTGGTGAAAACAGAGCCGCCGAAGCAGCTCAAAAGGCTATTTCTAACCCATTGTTGGATGATTCTTCCATTAAAGGAGCCAGAAGTATTTTAATCAATATTACGGGTGGTACGGATTTAACTTTAAGTGAAGTGGATATGGCAACCGAACGTATCGTTGCTGAATTAGATCCAGATGCCAATATTATTTTCGGGACATGTATTAATGAAGATTTGCGTGGCAAAATCCGTGTGTCTTTAGTTGCAACAGGTATTACAAAGGAGGGAGAACCTTTGGTTCCGCCTGAAAAACCACGTGTTCCGGTTCAAGAAACGGTTGTGGCTGTTCCCACAATGCCGGAAATTTCAGTCCCCATCGCAGAACCTGAAGTCTTACCACAACAACCCGAATTAATACAAACAACGACGACGGTACGGGTCAGTAGTCCAGCGCCTGCCGAAACGGTTATAGGGGGGCGTACCTCTGTTGTAGATATTGCCGTAGAGGTTAGTGAAAAGCCGACAGTGTCTGAGCCTCCATTGTTCAATGAAGATGTGCCAATGATTCCGGCGTCTGTCCCCGTTAACGAGGTACCGGATATTCAAGAACCGGTACAAATGGACTCTAAACGAGCTGATGCAAATGTGAAAACGGTTCGGGAAGGGTTGTGGGATTTGTTCCCCAGTTTAATGGGCAAAAGTTCAAGACCACCGAAAGCTATGGTTCAAAAGGAAAATAAAGAAATACCGACCATTATGGATGAAAGATATGATTTGCCGTCTTTCTTGAGAAAGTAAAAATTAAAGGTCTCAGATTTTTGAGACCTTTTTTTAGTTAATTTCGTTGGCGTGGATAACGATGTTCGCCACGACGTTTGGGATTAAAGATACTGATGGGTTGTTCTCGCATCATCGTATATTGATTATCGGCAGTATAGACATGTCCTCCCATAACTTCTTTAATCGCATCGGAATAGGAGTCCGCTTTTGTTTCTCCTATTTTTTCCTGCTGAATAATTGTTGTTGGCATTTTTTGAGTGGGTGTAGAAGGGCGTAATTGTGTATATCCTTTTTTAAAATCTTCAAACTCTTTAACCCAAATACGAGCCGTCCGAATTAACGCTTGTTGATTTAAAGAAGGTCTATTGGCTTTACATGTGATTCCGTTTAGCAAACGTACGGTATATTGAAAAACTTTTTTGGCAAAATGTTCTTCTTCTTTTGTTAGTAAACCTTCCTTTTTTTGTTCATAGAAAGCCCACAATTCCGATGGGGTAATAAGTTGTTTTACAGTCATTTGTTATCCTTATTTTTTATGGTATATCTATCAGTATATTTTTAGTATATCATAAAAATAATGTTTGTCAAATTATTTGTATAAAATATTTTTATTCGTAAATAATATGTTGATTTTTAAAGAGGCATATTGCTCTTTATTAATCGTTGTTTTGTTCTAAACGAGTCATTTGTAAGAATTTATCCTGACGCATACGACGCAATTCATCGCCCGTTTTACCCTTTAGCCCGTTTAAGGCATGTTGAATCGCCTCTTTGACGGCTAACATTGTTTCTCGTGGAAAACGATGTGCCCCACCTTTAGGTTCTTCAATAATCGTATCAATGACACCTAGGCGTTTTAAATCACCGGCGGTTAAATTTAAAATTTCGGCAGCTTTTGGGGCAAATTTATGGTCTTTCCATAAAATAGAGGCGCACCCTTCCGGAGAAATAACCGAATAGATGGAATTTTCTAACATCATAATAACGTTGCCGGCAGCCATAGCAATGGCACCACCGCTGCCTCCCTCACCAATAATGGTTGCAATGAGGGGTACCTTAATATCTAAACATGTTTCTGTTCCGGCGGCAATTGCTTGACCTTGTCCACGTTCTTCTCCCTCTAGTCCAGGGAAAGCACCGGCTGTGTCTACTAATGTAATAACGGGGATGCCGAATTGTTCGGCTAATCTCATTAAGCGAATAGCTTTACGATACCCTTCTGGTTTTGCCATACCAAAGTTATGTTCCAATCTGGATTCGGTGTCGTGGCCTTTTTCATGACCAATCACCATAACGGTATCTTCTCCAAGCTTGGCAAACCCACCGATAATGGCTTTGTCTTCTGCAAAAGCTCTATCACCACAAAGCGGGGAAAAGTCTTTGAAAATTGTTTTGATATAATCCAATGTATGAGGACGATTTTCATGGCGGGCGACAGCACATTTTTGCCAAGGTGTTAAGTCTTTATATAAATCGTTTAAAGCCTTTTGTTTTTTTTCTTTTAATCTTTCTAATTCTTTGGCTAATCCCTCGGCATCGTTTGTTTTAGTCATTTTAACTTCTTCAATGCGAGCATCAATTTCTAAAATTTTATTTTCAAAGTCTAAATATTGCATGTGATATCCTTTTTACATTTGATTTTTAAGATTATACACATTATACTGCAAAAAGTCCAGCAATTTAGTGCAGATGTCATAAAAAGGAAATATATCATGCAAATTATTTTATGGGAAATTGGTATTTTGGCGTTTTTGTTGTGGGTGTTAGCTGTGGGATTTATTTTATTTTCCGGTATTTTATTTTACCGCCAACAATTAATTTTTCGTCATATTTTAAAACGGTTAAAGAATTTGGAAATAATGATGGGGCAATCTATGGGGCAGGTTAATACTTCGCCCGAAACAGCTAATGTGGTGTCAAAACAACAAGAAACGCATCTATCCATTATGAAAAATGAACCAATTTCAAAATATGAATCCATGACGTTGCCGGATAATGTTCAGGTGTCTTTCGTGGAAAAGGATAAGTAAAATGCCGATATTGACTCGGGGTGCGTTTAAAGTTTCTTTGGCAAATTTGGCACACAATTATCGTACGCTCAAGCGGTTAACAAAAGGACGAGCAGCGGCTGTTGTAAAAACGGATGCCTATGGGTTGGGAGCACAAAAAGTTGTTGAGTGCTTGGTTAAAGAGGGATGTGATGCCTTTTTTGTGGCTCATGCTATGGAAGGTGCGGAAATTCGGTCCTTTGCTCCACATGCAGATATTTATGTATTGCAAGGAGTGGGAACGGATTGTGCCGAGTTATTTTGGCGCTATCGTTTGACACCGGTTATTGCTTCCCCTCAGATGTTGGCTTTTTGGAATGGATTAAATATTGAGGGGATTAAGCCGATTATTCAAGTTGAAACAGGGTTGAATCGTTTGGGATTTCGTTCATCCGATATAGATGTGTTGTTAGAAGGTGGCGTTGGGCGATTTTCTTATGTTTTATCTCATTTGGCGTGTGCCGATGACGGGCTTCATTTTATGAACGCTAAACAGCATGAAGCTTTTGAAACGGTACGAAAACGGTTGCAATTACCCGCCACGTTATCGGCATCGGACGGTGTTTTTTTAGGGCCGGATTTCCAATATGATATGGTCAGGTTGGGCGCCGCTATGTATGGATTAAATACCGTAAAGGGAATAACAATATCTGCTTTAAAGCCAACTGTTTTTGTGTCGGCTCCCGTTTTACAAATTGCAAATGTGCCAGAGGGAGATTATGTCGGTTATGGGGCTACATTTCAAACAAAACGTCCGTCAAAAATTGCGGTTGTGTCTATTGGATATGGTGATGGTTTAATGCGGTCTTTGTCTAATCGGGGACAGGTGCGTTTAAATGGTGTTTCGGCACCGATTGTTGGGCGTATTTCCATGGATAATATTATGTGTGATATAACCGATATAGAGGGTGTAAATGTTGGGGATATGGCTCATATTTTGGATGATGTTTATCGAGCGGATGATATGGCAAAAGATGCCGGTACCATTGGGTATGAAGTTCTATCTTCTTTGGGTAAAGGAAAACGGTTTTGCAAAATTTACAAAGATTAATGACTTTTTGTGTAGGCGTATTGCTGTCGGGGGCTGTATGTGCGGCTCCACAGCATGGTATCAGTATGCACGGAACACCGAAATATGAAGCTGATTTTTTTGCTTTTGATTATGTGAATCCGGAAGCTCCTAAAAAAGGAACGTTAAGTCAAGGGGCTATTGGGATGTTTGATACGTTTAATCCCTATGTGATTAATGGGATAGCTCCAGCCGGTGTTGGGTTAATGCATGATACATTGATGAAACAAAGTTTAGATGAGCCGTTTTCGTTATATGGTTTAATTGCCCGTACAATTGATGTACCGGATGACAGAAGTTGGGTAGCATTTGAGATAAATCCTGATGCCACATTTTCAGATGGGTCAAAAATAACGCCGGCAGATGTGATTTTTTCTTTTGAAATTTTGCGAGATAAAGGGTTGCCAACGTATCGTTATTATTACGGTGATGTGGATAAGGTGTACCAAGAGGGCGACAATCGGGTTGTTTTTAAGTTTAAAGAAGGGGTAAATAATCGAGAGTTGCCACTTATTTTAGGAGAATTGCCGATTTTGAGCAAATCATATTGGCAAGACAGAGATTTTACCAAAACATCATTAGATATTCCGGTTGTCAGTGGGGCCTATGTGGTGGACAGTTTTGATCCGGCAAAGTTTATAGAATATCGTCTTAATCCGAATTATTGGGCGATGGATTTAAATGTTAATCGGGGACAAAACAATTTTGAAAAAATTAAATATGACTATTATCGTGATGCAACGGTTATGAGTGAGGCTTTTAAAGCAGGGGCTATTGATATTCGTCAAGAAAATGAAGCGAAAAAATGGGCAGCGTTAAAAAATGAACCGGCGATTTTAGAGGGACGTTTGAAACAAAAAGAGTTTGCCCATCAATTACCCAGTGGTATGCAAGGATTCGTTTTTAATTTACGTCGGCCGATTTTTGCTGATGCAAAAGTACGTGAGGCATTGTCTTATGCCTTTGATTTTTCTTGGGCGAATCAAAATTTGTTTCATGGATTGTATAAACGGACAACCAGTTATTTTGATAATTCATATTTGAAATCTCCGCCATTACCAACACCTGATGAATTAAAATTATTGGCTCCTTATCGTGCAGAATTACCACAGGATTTGTTTAATACGGCTTTTATGGTTCCGTCCAATGACAGCGGTAAAATGCGACACAATTTAAAAACGGCTTTGGATTTATTGGCTCAAAGTGGGTGGACGGTTCAAAATGGGGTTTTGCAAAATGCGTTAGGCGATCTATTTGAATTTGAAATTTTATTGGATGCGCCATCGGCACCGATGTGGGAGCGTGTTTTGTTGCCGTTCGTGGGGCAATTGAAACGATTGGGGATAAAAGCACGTATTGCAACAGTAGATGTTATTCAATATAAAAACCGCCTTGATGCCTTTGATTATGATATGATTGTTTCGGTTTGGGGGCAATCCTTATCTCCGGGTAATGAACAACGCTATTATTGGGGAAGCGAGGCGGCTGACAGCAAAGGGTCAATGAATTATGCCGGTGTTAAAGACCCCGTTATTGATGCGTTAATTGACAAAGTGATTTCGGCTACGACAGCTGAGGAGCTGACAACAGCGACTCATGCCTTAGACCGTGTTTTGTTATGGTCTTATCTTGTGGTTCCGCACTGGCACACACCAGTATTGCGTTATGTTTATTGGGATAAGTTTGAAATGCCAAAGGGGATACCAATGAAGGGAATTTCTCCTCTTACTTGGTGGGTAAAATAGATTTTACTGGAAAACTAATTACAGGCTTTTGCGCCTTGTGTACTTTGTTGTACACGTCGTCTTAAATCCTGTGTTATTTTTCTCATTAAAATCTATTTTTGTATGAATATTTAAAGTCAAAACATTTTCACTCGTGTATGTTCAATACACGTTGTTTCATGTTTTTCTTTATCTCCTTATTTCCTGTAATTTTTTATCAGATGTGGCAAATTAAAATAATTATGTGTTTTTTTGCTTGCCATTTGAAAAAAAAAGATTTAAAAATAAAAATATCAGCTAGCAAAGGATATTTCATGAAAAAATTTTTACTGTCCGGATTATTTCTAAGTGCCTTTTTAATGGCTTCACACAGTATGGCGCAAAACGCATTTTGGGCATTTGATGAAAATAATCAAGAAGCGGTTATTCCGCCTCAATGTGATGGGCAATTTGATGAAGCTCGGGGCGGTGTGTTTTTGCCGACGAAAGAGGATTTGTTTTTGCATGGTGAAATGTTGTTAGTTGAAAAAAACGAAAAACGTCAAGGGGCCGGTTATTGTTTGACGGCAGCCGCTTTGCAAGGGCATACTGAGGCTCAGTATCGTTTGGCTCAGTTATACAATAAAGGGGTTGTTTTGCCTCAAAACGATTTGGTGGCCTATAAATGGGCGTTCGTGGCCTCTATGAATGGTCATGAGGGGGCGACTCGCTTAGCTTTGTTGTTGGAACAATTTTTGACGACAGAAGAAATTAAATTAGCTACCTCTTCTGTAGAAAGTTTGTTGCCCGAAATGACAAACGAAAAACAAACCGCTTTGGAAGAACAACAAAAGCGGGTTGATAATAAAATTATGGAATTGGAAAAAATTAATGCCGAAATTGATTCTATCTTGGGGGTAGAATTTAAATCTGATGTGTTGCCGGGGCAAATTATGTTGCGAGAGGCTCAAGAAAAGGCGGCAGCCGAAGCTGGTGGAGAGGCGGAGGTTGTTCCACCGGTGGATAATATTTTTTCCGAAGCGGATAAAATGAAATAATTAAAAAAGTAAATATTTTGTAAAAATATCTTGACTTTTGCTTTTTTATCGGGTATAAAAAAAGTCTTAGTTTAATTTAACGTATCAGATAAGGATAAGAAAATGGCCAATTTAAAGTCGGCAAAGACACGCGTCAGACGTAATAATAAAAGAGCGATTATCAATTCAAATCGTTTGAATGCGGTCAGAACAGAAGTTAAAAAAACAAGAAAAGCAATTGCTGCCGGTGATCAAGAAGCTGCTGTTGCTGCTTTTAAATCCACAGAATCTTTAATGGCTCGTGCTGCTAGCCGTGGTACGGTTCATAAAAACACAGCTGCGCGTAAAATTTCCAGATTGGCCGCTGCTGTTAAAGCTATGGTGAAAAAAGCTTAATTGTTTTTGCTTTATAATTAAAACGCCCCTAGAGATTTCGGGGGTGTTTTTTTATGGGATAAATAAGAAAAAAATGTTTTTTGGGTCATGTAAAATTGTTTACAGTAAAAGATATAGTTTGATTAAACTTGAGGAAGTTTGTGATAATTAAATAAATGTTGACAAAATATCTCAAATCTGTTATAATGGCTTTATAGTTCACATAATTGAGGTGTGGTATGGGATATACAGAAGGTCCAAATATGTTTAACGGGCAAGATTATGCTTTGCAACAAGAGTGGGAAAGTATGTTGTCTTTGCGTTCTGAATATTTGTTTGGTCGGTTGTTGCCACATCAAAAAATCCCCTCATATGTTTGTTCGTTTTTAGATATGTCTCAAGCCGATCAATTATATGTATGTGGGTTGTTGAGTAAAGCTCAACATTTAGAAATGAGCTTGGTGTCAACGGCTTATCAAGACGAATGTAAGCAGGTTATTTGTGAAAACTATGAGATAGATGAGCAAGACGAACAAATTAGGTCTATTTTACCGCCAACGTTTTATGAAATACAAAATCGTTTGATGCATCGCTCTTTTTATGATCCGATGATACACAGGTATGTGGAGATTGTGGAAAAAATGAAAATGGCGAGTATTGTATATGATTTGAGTACGTTTAATTACGAAAAGCGGCGATTTGATTTTGATGATGGGCAAGAAGTTTATGACATCTTGGTGCCGCAAAATGAATTTAGCTCAGATCTTAAGGCTTTAGAGGCTTGTTTGTTGATACGTAATGGCTGTTTAAATGTTCCTGAACAGTATGATGCGTATCTGAATGGAGCGGTTGATTATTTTTGTGAAAAAGCAGTGTCTGATTTGTCGGCTGTTCCAGAAAATGAATGGACGCTAGGGGCGTCGAAGCGAGGGGGAGTAGCATTTGATATGTTTTCTCAAATCTTCAAAAAAAGAGGCGTTGTTTTGAGTGGAAAACCAGAGGGTGTTATGGCTGGGGTATTGAAAAGAACGGCGGCTTTATTGTCTTGCCAAGAACAGTTTGAAGAAGGTTGGAGAGGATATTTAGTTGATTGGTTTAATCAGCTGATGGGACCTTATGCCGATTCATTAGTTGAACGATGTAATCGGCCACAAAAAGTGATAGAAGCGTCAATACCACCTTCACCAAAAGAAGACGGACGAGAAGAGCGAAACTAAGATGTTTGCGAAAAAATAAATAGCGAATGCAAAAAAGGCTTGACTTCGTTTGAAAAATCAAGTATAGTCGTGGCTGTATTTATGGCGGATGTAGCTCAGTTGGTTAGAGCGCTGGTTTGTGGTACCAGATGTCGTCGGTTCGAGTCCGATCTTCCGCCCCATTTAAAAAACGTCCGTTTGGGCGTTTTTTTTGTGGGTGTGGAAACGGGTGAGAACCGACGTATCGGTTTGGTGGCAAGGGATGCGTTAGTAATCCCGCAGACACGACGCCTTTAGGCGGTCCCGAACATGTGTGAGGGATAAATCGTGCGTCAGCCGATTTACAGTCCGATCTTCCGCCCCATTTAAAAAACCGTCCGTTTGGGCGTTTTTTTTGTGGGTGTGGAAACGGGTGAGAACCGACGTATCGGTTTGGTGGCAAGGGATGCGTTAGTAATCCCGCAGACACGACGCCTTTAGGCGGTCCCGAACATGTGTGAGGGATAAATCGTGCAAATTCGCCGAATCGAATTATCTATTCGTCGGTGGGGACATAAATTTTTAAATCGTATTTTTACCCAAAATGAACAAAAGGGGGCAGAGCGGTTGTCACCTGAAACCCGAATGGCGTATTATGCCAAACGATTTGCAGCCAAGGAGGCTTTTTCAAAAGCACTTGGGACGGGTATCGGCTCGCTTTCCGGATGGACGGAAATCAAGGTCGTTAAGGGTGCAAACGGGGCACCGACTTTGAATATCACAGGACGCACCGCCGACACTTTGCGTGCGTTGGCGGGGGACGAGGCAAAAGTGTTTGTGTCGTTGTCCGATGATGGTGCCGCCACCGCCTTTGTTGTGATTGAAAAGTAAAAACAGATTCCGGATTGGAATCTGTTTAAAGGTTTAATTGATTTTAAATTTTATTTGCAAATAAACCATTTTCCGCTACCACATTCCGGCTCATCTTCCGGTGCTGCTGTTAGTGAGTAGCCGTTGTAGTTGATAGTAAGTGTTTTATCATAGTCCGGACTATACAGCATAGCTGCTATTTGGTGGCAAGGGCCGTCATCGGCGTACGAGAAAAAGACACCTTTCAATGGGAATTTTTGAAACCGAGGAATTTCCATTAACGCAACATAAGCGGCATTGCTTTTTTCTCTTGGTTTGAGATCTGCCGATGTAATTAAGTTTTTCCCCAGAGCCTTACATGCATTGATGGCAGAATCTTGCGAACGAATATATACGGGCCACAGAGCATACCATGTAAATTGTTCGCCGTCATATTCAAATGAAAATGGCTGAACGGCCGTTGGACAAACTGAGTAAAGGCTTTCGCATGAATAATCCGTTCCGCCACAATGTTTGCCGGCTTGGCAAAAATAACCGGCCGGACATGGACCATTCGTGCCACAAGGTGTTTTGCAGATACCGGATAGACAAACGCCGTTTTCATCGTCTATGGTGCAGGGCGTGTTATCGGCAACAGGGATACAGGTGCGATTGTTTTCATCACAGGTATGGCAGATAGCGCAGTCATCAGGATTGCATATTTCTGTATCATTTTGGAAGTCATCTAAATAAAATGCCATTGTGTTGTTTTCACCGCAAATGTCGGACACATTTGAATCTTCGTAACGCATTGTTCCCACTTCAATAGAATAAGAAGAAATCAAATTATCAAATACCATTTTGCAAACTGACCGAGGAACATCATTTACTTCTATGGCGTATTCTAAGGTTATATCATCATAAACAACATCCATAGGGTATATTTTTCCATGTGTTCCCCATTCATTGGAAATATTTGGGGCGGAAGTCGGGTGTTGGTCAATTTGGTGGGCTAAATCCAGCATTCGTAAATTCACATCGTTGACCGTTTCATTGGCACGGTATTTATCCATTCCGTAAGAATAACCCATAATACCACCGATGGATAAGACTCCAATAACTGCCAGTACGCCCAGCATTTCAACCATACTACGTCCGGATTCAAACTTTTGTGTAGCCATTCAGACTTCCTTTCATGTTTTATAGATTAAACAAAAACCACTTGAAAAGTGGTTGGAAGTTGAACACTACTGAAATCAAATAGTATGGCATATTTGCCGAGTAACGACTTATTTTGCCATCTTCCAACCAAAGTTGGAACTATACATATTTGTATCCTGTATAACGGATAGATTTCATGAGGTGTTCAAACCTCGGGGCACAAAATGTGCCTTAAGTAAACTTATATCATACTCAAATCAGATGTGCAATAAAAAATACTGGACGATATATTTTTTTTATGCTATATAATGGACATTAACAACACAAACAGAAAGGATAAAAAATGGCTTTAGTTTCTTTAAGACAATTGCTTGATGATGCCGCCGAACACGGTTATGGTATTCCGGCATTTAACGTCAACAATATGGAACAAGTATTGGCAATTTTGGCTGCTGCTAAAAAAACAGATGCTCCGGTGATTATCCAAGCTTCCAAAGGCGCTCGTGCTTATGCGCATGACTCTATGCTGAAACATTTAATGTTGGCTGCTACAGAAATGTATCCGGATTTGCCGATTTGTGTTCACCAAGATCATGGTCCAACTCCGTCCGTGTGTTATTCCGCTATGATGAACGGTTTTACATCCGTGATGATGGATGGTTCTTTGACAGAAGATGGTAAACCGGCCAGCCATGAATACAATGCCGATGTGACGAAAAAAGTTGTGACGGTTGCTCACGATATCGGTGTGTCAGTTGAAGGTGAGCTTGGTGTTATCGGTTCTTTGGAAACGGGTAAAGGTGAAAAAGAAGACGGCCACGGTTTTGATGGCGCTATTGATAAATCAAAATTGTTAACAGATCCGGAGGATGCCGTTAAATTTGTTGCCGAAACACACGTGGATGCTTTGGCTGTTGCTATTGGGACCAGTCATGGGGCTTACAAATTTACACGTAAACCGGATGGCGCTATTTTGTCCATTGATACGATTAAGAAAATTCATGAAAAATTACCATATACACACTTGGTTATGCATGGGTCTTCTTCCGTTCCACAAGATTTGCAAGATATTATTAATGCTTATGGTGGTCAAATGCCACAAACATACGGTGTGCCTGTGGAGGAAATTCAAGAAGCCATCAAACATGGTGTACGCAAAGTCAATGTTGACACAGACTTGCGTATGGCTATGACAGGGGCTATCCGTAAAATGTTTACGGAAAAACCAGCCGAATTTGACCCACGCAAATATTTAAAACCGGCTTTGGAAGCTCAACAAAAAGTATGTGAAGCTCGTTATGTAGAATTTGGTGCCGCTGGTCAAGCCAGCCACATCAAACCGATTGCTTTGGCCGATATGGCTAAACGCTATAAAAGCGGTGAGTTAAAATAGTTTTTTTGCTGTTTTTGTAAAAACAGTTAACCTCCGACCGCCGACTCATCATCGGCGGTTTTATTTGTATTCTTATAATACGATATAAACAAAACTACTAAAACTAAAATCTAATCCAATTTGGAGGAACGATATCTATTGGTCGATTGTCAGCAAACCACTTTTGAGGTGCGCATACTATTTTCTCAGGATTTTCATTTAACCATGCCCCCCACCATGAAAAACTACTGTTTGCGATAATGTTGTGCTTACAATGTTTCATCAACCATAAATCCCAAGGCGTATCTTGTCCTAAATTTACATCAATAATTTCATATGGAAAATCAAGTTTGAAATTTTCTTTAACCCACATAATATCATCTGAAAACAAGAAAAAATGGGGATTTTTAACCTTTGAAATTATGTGTTGAATAGCTTTTTTATAATACTCTATACCACAAAAACCAAAACTATCCTTTAATAGGATATAATCTGTCCGTCGAATATGTATAGAAATACTATTCGTTTTTTTTATTAAGTCTAAATATTTTTGATTAACTGCATTAATTTCTCTTAAAGGCACAATTTCCTTTAAAAGTTGTTTGCGAATGGAATTGTAATATTGATGACACTGAAAATAACCATTTAAAATAACATCTTTTGCGTCTAATAATTTTGGATTAAATATATTGCAGGGATTTTCAAACAATAAATTATGTTTTTTTATCCGTAAATGAAAAAAAGATGAATATCCTCTTCTTAAATTATTTAATTTATCATAAGAAATTAATTTGGGATTCATATTAAAAAAATCCAATCCATAAAGTCTTAGGGTTTGCGTATTAAACCAAGAGGTATCATATACAACTTTTGATTTTGCAACTTGACCAAATGCATATTGAAACATTTGGTTGCCTAATCCCCCTTTTATTTGAATAACTAACATTTTATATCTCCTTGATATATTAAATTTACAGTTTAATCATCTAAATGAATACGCTCTATTTGTGTCCCCAATGCTGATAAGCGTTCTTCCAATTTGTAGTAGCCACGCTCAATATGGTAAATGCGTTTGACAATACTGGTTCCATCAGCGACTAACGCAGCAAGCACTAAAGCCATACCGCCCCGTAAATCAGAAGACATCACTGTTGCACCGGATAATTTATTAACGCCGTTAATGCAAATAGTATCGTTTGGTAGTACGATAATATTGGCACCCATACGATTAAGTTCCGGAACGTGCATAAAACGATTTTCATAAATGCGTTCTTCAATAAAGGACATGCCGTCGGCTAATGCTAATAACGTGGTTATTGGAGATTGTGCATCCGTTGGAAAACCGGGATATTCAGCGGTTGTAATTGTTGTTGGTCTTAAAACGGTATTTTGACCATTTACCCATAATCCTTCATCGGTTTGTGTTAATTTGACATCACACATTTGTAAAACATTGGAGATGGGTTCAATTAAGTTTTGTTGCCCACCTTTAATGAAGATATTTCCCTTTGTTAGGGCCGCGGCGATTGCAAAACTGGCTGTTTCAATTCTGTCCGTTACAACCGAATGTGTTGCTCCATGTAATTTTTCTACACCGGTAATGGTAATTTTGTTTGTACCGGCACCTTCAATTTTTGCCCCCATTTTGTTGAGTAGATTAATTAAATCAACTACTTCCGGTTCTCTGGCAGCATTGTAAATAGTTGTAGTACCTTTGGTTAAAACCGCCGCCATAATGGTATTGTGCGTTGCGCCAACGGAAATGCGGCGAAAAGACACATCCGCCCCATGTAAAGGCCCTTTTGCAATAACATATCCATTTTCAATGTCAACACTAGCCCCCATACTTTCTAAGGCGGCAAAATAAATATCGCTGGGTCTGGCACCGATAGCACATCCACCCGGCAAGGAGACAGAAGCTTGTCCAAAACGACCGACCAAGGGACCTAATACCCAAAAGGAAGCACGCATTTTTGATACAAATTCATAAGCGGCTCGGTAATTTGTAATGTTGTCGGCTTGTAAGGTAATGGCATTGTCATGATGGGTTATTTTAACCCCCAATGATTCCAACAATTGGGATTGTATTTTAACATCAGATAAATATGAAATGTTTTCAAGCGTTATCGGTTCGTCTGTCAGTAAGGCAGCTGCCATCATTGGTAAAACGGCATTTTTAGCACCCTTAACTTCAATGGTGCCGTTTAATGGTGTTCCACCGGTTATTTTGAATGCGTACATTTTTGGTTTCTTTCGCTTTGTTGTTTTTTTCTTAAAGCTAAATTGCGACGTAAATTAGCGGCTTCGGCCAAAAAACGTGTTAAACGCACCCCTTTTAAATCGGGACGATTTTCTGTGGTTTGGCGGGTTAAGGCTTCATCAATTTCCGTTTTAATTTCTGTTTTATTTTTTGTCATTTTTTAGGGCTTTCCAAAATAAAAGTGGCCGGGCCATTATTTTCAATTTGAACGGTCATATCAGCCCCAAATACGCCGGTTTGTACACATACGCCCAATGAGCTGACTTTGTCCACCAAGGCATCAAAAATGGCTTCGGCTTTTTTGGGGTCTCCGGCCCCGGTAAAAGAGGGGCGTCTGCCGGTAGAACAATCGGCCAATAATGTAAATTGAGAAACCAGCAAAGCGTCTCCGTTAATATCCAATAATGATTTATTCATTTTGCCGTTTTCGTCTTCAAAAATACGTAAATTTACCAATTTATTTGCCATCCACTCTACGTCTTTTGAGGTATCATCCGGTTCGGCGCCGACCAAAACGCATAATCCGGTGCCGATTTTTCCGACAATATCGCCGGATACGACAATAGAAGAATGATTAACACGTTGAATAATTGTTTTCATTTGTCTTTTCCTTTATTTCTGCCACTACTGTATCACAAGCGAAACTTTAAGTCAATAAATTTGCGAAAATCAAGGTAAAGGGGGTTGATTTTTTTAATAAAAACAAGTACAATACGAAAATATTAAAGTTTTGAAATTTTTGCTTATATTCTTTAAAAAACAGCGAGACATAAAATGCGTATATTGTCAATATTGGTTAGTTTGTTTTTCTTTGGGTGTTTGGTGGTGTTTGCCGGCATATTTGCCGTTATTTTGACATTTTCGGCGGGATTGCCCGATTATCAACAATTAGAGGTGTATAAACCCCAAATTACCAGCCGGTTGTACGCAAATGATGGGTCTTTATTGGCTGAATATGCTAATGAAAAACGGGTGTTTGTACCGGTTGAAAATATTCCGCCGATGTTGCGACAAGCGTTTATTTCTGCCGAAGATAAAAATTTTTATACGCATGGTGGTATTGATGTAACGGGATTAATTCGAGCTGTTATTGTGAATGTAAAAAATATGGGAACAGGTCGCCGACCGGTTGGGGCTTCAACAATTACACAACAAGTGGCGAAAAACTTTTTGTTGACCAGTGAACAAAAAATCAGCCGTAAAATCAAAGAGGCCTTACTGGCCAGACGCATGGAACAAGCTTTTACCAAAGATCATATTTTGGAGTTGTACTTAAATGAAATTTATTTGGGTATCGGGTCGTATGGTGTAGCGGCGGCTTCGCTCAATTATTTTGATAAGGCTATGGAAGAATTAACGCTCGGTGAAATGGCGTTTTTAGCCGCCTTACCAAAGGGGCCAAACAATTATCATCCAATCAGACGCAAAACACAGGCCATAGAACGCCGTAATTGGGTGTTGGGACGTATGTTGGAGGATGGTGCTATTACGCCGGAAGAATATCAGGCGGCCCGTAATGAAGATATTACGATGGTTAAACGAGATGAGCGGTTGTTAAAAAATGCTGGTTTTTATGCCGAAGAAGTGCGTCGTTTTGTGTCAGCTCAATATGGTGATGAAGCAATGTATAACGGGGGCTTGTCCATTCGGACATCTTTGGATCCAAGATTGCAAAACGCTGCTACGGAAGCGTTGCAGGCCGGATTGTTGACTTATGATAAACGGCACGGATGGCGGGGACCTGTTCAAACCATGGATATGACACAAAACCCGCAAGAGGCATTCAAAAAAATGGAAATGCCGGCCTATATACCGGATGAATGGGAATATGCTTTGGTGTTAAATGTATCTGAAGAAAATGCCCAAATCCAATTGCAAGATGGTTCAAACGGTACGATTTTGGCAACCGATATGAAATGGGCTAAGCAGGCTTTGCCTGAGGGGAAAACGGCTAAGGAAGCTATGTATTTACCGGATACCTTACATGTGGGTGATGTTGTGTTTGTTCAAGCTAAAAAAGGGGCAGATAACACTTATTTATTGCAACAAATGCCGGCTGTAGAGGGGGCTTTGGTGGCAATTAATCCACATACTGGTCGGGTGTTGGCTATGGTCGGTGGTTTTTCATTCCAAAAAAATCAATTTAACCGAGCTGTTCAAGCCAAACGTCAACCGGGGTCTTCCTTTAAACCGTTTGTTTATTTGGTGGCTTTGGATGCCGGATATACACCGTCCAGTTTGATTTTGGATGCGCCGATTGTCATGGAATTGCCGGATGGATCAAAATGGAAACCCAAAAATTACAGTAAGGTTTTTTATGGACCAACAACGCTCAGAGTTGGTTTGGAAAAATCCAGAAATTTGATGACAATTCGATTGGCTCAGGCGATTGGTATTTCTAAAGCCGTTACTTATGGTAAAAAATTCGGTATTTCCGATGATTTAAAACCGGAATTGTCTACAGCATTAGGGTCGGGAGAAACAACGCCGATGAAATTAACGGCGGCTTATGCAATGTTGGTTAACGGTGGAAAGTATGTAACACCTAATTTGATTGACCGTATTCAAGATCGGGATGGTAAAACTATTTACAAACATGATAAACGGGTGTGTGATACCTGTTCGGGGGTAGAGGCTTCAGCCGAGGTGTTGCCAATTATTCCCGATGATAAACCCCAAATTCAAGATCCGGTTTCCGCCTATCAAATGGTAAATATTTTAACAGGTGTTGTTGAACGAGGAACAGGTTCGGCGGCTCGTTCATTGAAACGTACCTTG